>NC_018081.1:950000-1122500 GCF_000271405.2 Enterococcus hirae ATCC 9790
CCACCTTGCCAAGGTGGGGGTCGCGGGTTCGAACCCCGTTTTCCGCTTTGCCAAAGTAACAACGCCGGGGTGGCGGAACTGGCAGACGCACAGGACTTAAAATCCTGCGGTGAGTGATCACCGTACCGGTTCGATTCCGGTCCTCGGCATTACAAATATGCGCCCATAGCTCAACTGGATAGAGTGTTTGACTACGGATCAAAAGGTTAGGGGTTCGACTCCTCTTGGGCGCGTAGTCTTTTTTATATTTTCGGGAAGTAGCTCAGCTTGGTAGAGCACTTGGTTTGGGACCAAGGGGTCGCAGGTTCGAATCCTGTCTTCCCGATTTTTTATTTTTATTGATTTTTATAGAAATGTATTTTATAATTTAAATGAACTGAATATGCGCCCATAGCTCAATTGGATAGAGTGTTTGACTACGGATCAAAAGGTTAGGGGTTCGACTCCTCTTGGGCGCGTTAATACGGAATCCTGCATTCCGTATTTTTTTATATTTTTAATGATTTCTAAGGGAAAAGTCTTTCTTCTTTCTTTCTGATATTAAATTCGCTATAATTAAGGTCAATATTAGTCAAAGGAATGAGTAAGATGGCGCATCAGAATACCTCGGATTTAATTGAATCATATATAAAAAAGTTTTTAGAAAAAAATGAAATGATTGAGATTCGCAGGATTGAACTGGCCGACCTCTTTAATTGTGTACCTTCTCAAATTAATTATGTGATTAATACTCGTTTTACGATTCAGCGAGGTTATTTGGTTGAGAGTAAACGTGGCGGTGGTGGCTACATACGGATTGCCAAAGTAAGAATTTCTGATAAAAGGCATATGTTGGAACAAGTGAATCAGCTATTCAATGAAACGATTAGTGAAAAAAATGCTTTTGCAATCATCCAAAAATTATATGAGGACCAAATTGTTACTAAAAAAGAAGGCAATTTAATGCTGAGCGCAATTGCCAAAAATACACTGAATGTAGAGGGTGGGCTAGAAGATTATGTTCGTGCTCGAATTCTTCGAGCATTTCTTGAACGATTAAGCTATGAAGATGGGAAGTGAAGATGAATGGAAGAACTTTTTACGCAAAGAGCACAATTAGTATTAGAAATTGCACAAGATGAAGCAAAAAAGTTTAAGCATCAGTCTGTTAGTTCTGAGCATATTTTGTTGTCATTGGTTATTGAACCGAATGGAATTGCTGGGAAAGTACTACGTGAAGTTGGATTAACTGAAACAGACATCTACGAAGAGATTGAGCATTTGATTGGCTACGGTACAATGACTTCATATCCTCAAGGAACCTTTTTACCTTATTCGCCACGCATGAAACAAATTTTTGCATTGGCAAATAGTGAAGTAAGAAAAATGGGTGCTCAAAAAGTGGGAACGGAACATATCTTGTTGAGTATGCTAAGAGATGAAAGTATCATGGCTACTCGGATGATGATCAATTTGGGAATCAGTTTAACGAAAGTCCGACAATCTTTGAAACAAAAAATGGGCATAAAAAATGATAGCCGTAATAATAGTATCCGTCGTAAAAACCCACAAGAAAAGCGTCAAATGGTAAAAGGTACTCCAACGTTAGATTCTTTAGCAAGAGATTTGACGAAGTTAGCGAGAGACGGAAAACTTGACCCAGTTGTTGGGCGTTCAAGAGAAGTAAAACGCTTGATTCAAATACTTAGTCGCCGAACTAAAAACAATCCTGTATTAGTAGGGGAACCTGGTGTTGGTAAGACAGCGATTGCTGAAGGTTTAGCCCAAAAAATCGTGATGGGTGAAGTTCCTGAAGAGATGCAAGAAAAACGCTTGATGATGTTAGACATGGGGTCTTTAGTAGCGGGAACAAAATACCGTGGAGAATTTGAAGACCGTATGAAAAAGGTGATTGACGAAATCTATAACGACGGTCAAGTCATTTTATTTATTGATGAGTTGCATACCTTGATTGGTGCCGGTGGTGCAGAAGGGGCAATTGATGCATCTAATATTTTGAAACCTGCTTTAGCTCGTGGAGAATTACAGACGATTGGTGCTACAACGTTAGATGAATATCAAAAGTACATTGAAAAAGATTCTGCCCTTGAACGACGCTTTGCTCGAATTCAAGTAGATGAACCGACACCTGAAGAAGCAGAAGAGATTTTACGTGGTCTTCGTTCAAGATATGAAGAGCATCATGGTGTAGAAATCACTGATGATGCGATAAGAGCTGCGGTTCATCTTTCGGTACGCTATATCACTTCTCGTCAATTACCTGACAAAGCAATCGATTTGATTGATGAGTCAGCTGCTAAGGTACGCTTAGATAAAACAGATGATCTTTCGGAATCTACAGTAATTAAGTTGGAAATCGAACAATTAGTCAAAGAAAAAGAACGAGCAATCCAAAAACAAGACTTTGAAATAGCAGCACAATTGCGAAGACAAGAAAAAGCATTACACAAAAAATTAGTAAAACTATTGATACTAGAAGAAAAGCAGGAAAATGGTTATGCTGATCGTGTGACTGAAGAAGATGTAGCCACAGTCGTTTCTGAATGGACAGGTGTTCCATTACAACAACTGGAAAAGAAAGAAAGTCAGCGTTTATTGGAATTAGAAGCACTTTTACATGAACGTGTTGTTGGACAAGATGAAGCAGTCAAAGCAGTATCAAGAGCAATTCGTCGGGCTCGTAGTGGGTTAAAAGATCCAAATCGACCAATTGGCTCCTTTATGTTCTTAGGACCTACAGGAGTTGGTAAAACGGAACTTGCCAAAGCTTTATCGGAAGTGATGTTTGGGGACGAGAATTCCTTGATTCGGGTTGATATGTCTGAATTTATGGAAAAATACAGCACGAGTCGGTTGATTGGGTCACCTCCGGGCTATGTTGGGTATGATGAAGGTGGACAATTAACAGAAAAAATTCGACAAAAGCCCTACTCTGTCATCTTATTAGATGAAGTAGAAAAAGCCCATCCAGATGTATTTAATCTGTTATTACAAGTACTAGACGATGGCCATTTAACAGACTCTAAAGGTCGGAAAGTTGATTTTAGAAATACGATCATGATTATGACTTCCAATATTGGTGCAACCCAAATTCGAGAAGAAAAAAACGTTGGCTTCAATGTCCAAGACATTACCAAAGATCATAAAGCCATGCAAAAGCGTATTTTAGAAGAATTAAAGAAAACATTCCGTCCAGAGTTCTTGAACCGGATAGATGAAACAGTTGTCTTCCATTCATTAAGCAAGGATGAAATCCATTCCATTGTTCAAATTATGAGTCGAGCAATCGTCAAACGTTTGAAAGAACAGGATATCCAAGTGAAGATCACTCCGGCAGCAATAGATGTGATCGGAAAAGCTGGTTTTGATCCTGAATATGGCGCTCGTCCAATACGAAGAGCGTTGCAAAAAGAAATAGAAGATCGTTTAAGTGAAGCATTATTAGGTGGAGAAATCCATTTAGGCGATCAAGTGACAGTGGGAGCCTCCAAAGGAAAAATCACTTTGAATGTACGTCTTCCAAAAAAGTATGTAGTTGAATCATAGGAGTTAAAAAAGAAGTGAGAGAATTTTGTTCCACATAACGATTGAAGGTTATGGGCAAAAGGCTCTCACTTTTTTATTTTTTTACTTTTTTCTTGTGAATTTAAATTCAAAAATCCACCAATAAATGTAAGAAGTGTTGGCAACTTTTTTAAGCTATGCTACTATTATGGAGTTGTAGGAGGAGGAAATGATGATCGAAATCATAACTACGGTAGAAACTTTTGAACAAGCAAAAGAATTACTTGAAGCAGGAACAGATACTTTGTATTTTGGCGAGGAACTATTTGGTTTGCGATTACCTGCGTCGTTTACAAGAGAAGAACAACGTCAATTAGTTGAATTGGCGCACACATATGGTAAAAAAGTAAATATTGCGATGAATGGGATTATTCATCCTGAAAAAATGAAAAAAGTACCTGAATATCTACAATTCCTGAAAGAAATTGGGGTAGATCAACTGACAGTAGGTGATACAGGTATCATATATACCATGAAGAAACATCCAGAATGGCGTATTCCCTACATTTTTGATGCAGAAACGTTAGTTACTAGTGCTAGACAAATCAATTTTTGGGCGAAAAGAGGAGCTGTTGGAGCTGTTTTAGCTAGAGAAGTTCCTTTTGAAGAAATGAAAGCCATGGAAGAAAAACTAAATGTTCCGGTAGAAATTCTAGTGTATGGTGCTACTTGCATTCATCAATCAAAACGTCCTTTATTGCAAAATTATTATCATTTTACCAAACAAGAAGAGCGAGTAGATCGTGATCGGGGATTGTTTATTTCAGAACCTAAGAAAGACGACACACATTATTCCATCTATGAAGACACTCATGGGACCCATATTTTTGCCAGCAATGACATCAACCTGTCAAAAGAATTAGGGTTATTGTATCAACATCAGTTCCGTACATGGAAACTTGATGGTTTATTTACCCCAGGAGAAAATTTTGTAAAAATTACCAAAGCATTTGTGGAAGCGAAAGAACAAATCCTTGCAGGTACTTGGAATGAGGAAAGTGCTGAAATATTAAGCAAAAAGATAAGTGAATTACATCCTCAAAATCGTGAATTAGATACTGGCTTCTTCTATATTGATCCTGAAGCCATCAAGTAAGGAGTATGACGAGAAAAAATGACAACAAAAAGAAAATTGAAACGACCCGAAGTCTTAGCTCCAGCTGGGACACTTGAAAAATTAAAGACAGCGATTCATTATGGCGCAGATGCAGTCTATATTGGCGGAAATGCTTATGGACTAAGAAGTCGCGCAGGTAACTTTACCTATGAAGAGATGGCTGAAGGCGTAGCTTTTGCAAAAGCACATAACGCAAAAGTATATGTTGCTGCAAATATGGTGACACATGAAGGAAATGAAGAAGGTGCTGGAGAATTTTTCCGTCAATTACGTGATGTCGGAATTTCTGCCGTAATTGTTTCAGATCCAGCGCTGATTGAAATATGTGCGACAGAAGCACCGGGCTTACCGATCCATTTATCGACACAAGCATCTGCCACTAACTTTGAAACTCTTGAATTTTGGAAAGAAGAAGGATTAGAGCGTGTCGTTTTAGCTCGTGAAGTTTCTATGGAAGAAGTGGCTGAGATTCGTAAAAATACGGATGTGGAAATTGAAGCCTTTATCCATGGTGCGATGTGTATTTCTTATTCTGGCCGTTGTACCTTATCTAATCACATGTCAATGCGTGATGCTAATCGTGGGGGCTGTTCACAATCTTGTCGTTGGAAATATGGATTATTTGATATGCCTTTTGGCCAAGAAAGAAATCATCTGACAGAAAACGGCGAAATAGAAGAAGAATTTTCAATGAGTGCAGTAGATATGTCGATGATCGAGCATATCCCGGAATTGATTGAAAATGGGGTAGATAGCTTTAAGATTGAAGGAAGAATGAAATCAATCCACTATGTCTCTACAGTTTCTAATGTTTATAAAGCTGCGGTCGACAGTTATATGGAAGACCCTGAAAATTATGTCTGCAAGCAAGAGTGGATTGATGAGTTATGGAAAGTGGCACAACGGGAACTTGCTACAGGATTTTATTACAATACACCAACAGAAAATGAACAATTATTTGGGGAACGTCGTAAGATCCCTGTTTATAAATTTGTAGGTGAAGTAATGTCTTATGATGAAAAAACCAAAATTGCAACGATCCGTCAACGAAATCTATTTTCTGTGGGAGATGAGATCGAATTTTATGGTCCAGGATTCACTCATTTTAGCCAAACGGTTGAGGTAATGTACAATGAAGAAGATGAATCCATTGACCGGGCACCAAATCCGATGATGATTTTAACTATGCCAGTGACACAACCTGTAAAACCAGGAGATATGATTCGGAAAAGAAAATAAAAGCATACGCTAATCAATCCAATAAAAATAAAGCATCAAAGTTATATTATCTGTTTAAACGTGTTAAACTTATTTTTTGTAAGGATAAAAAGAGTAGAGAAGAAATTTTTCTTGAAAATTTATCCAAAGTAAGAAGAAAAGCAAGCATCTTCTTAAATTAGGAGGCATAGCATGAAAACGTATGATTATATAGTTATCGGTGGTGGTTCTGGAGGGATCGCCTCTGCGAATCGTGCCGGAATGCACGGTGCAAAAGTTTTATTAATTGAAGGAAATGAACTTGGTGGGACTTGTGTGAATGTTGGTTGTGTACCCAAAAAGGTAATGTGGCAAGCCAGCACGATCCTAGAAACAATGGAACGAGATGCTTCAAGTTATGGGATCCAAGCAGATGTAAAAAAAGTAGATTTTAGAGAGTTAGTTGAAAAGCGTGAGAAATATATTGACTTTTTACATGGTGCGTATCAACGTGGCTTGGATAGTAATCAAGTGGATGCAATTAAAGGATATGCTACCTTTATAGACAGTCAAACCGTGGAAGTAAATGGGGAAACCTATCAAGCAACAAAAATTCTGATTGCAACTGGTGGTAAGCCTAGCAAAATGACGATCCCTGGTGGCGAATATGCAATTGATTCAAATGGCTTCTTTGAGATGACAGAATTGCCAAAACGGACAATTGTTTTAGGAGCAGGTTATATTGCCGCAGAACTTTCTGGTGTTTTACACGGGCTAGGTAGTGAGGTAATGTGGGCGTATCGAAAAGAACGTCCATTACGAACTTTTGATAAAATGCTATCTGATAACTTAGTTGAGATGTATCAAGAAGCTGGGATCAAAACTTACGCTGGACATATAGCTAAAGAAATCATCAAAAACGACAATGAGTATACAGTTGTATTTGAAAATGGTGAACGACTCTCTGGTGATTGTGTATTGTTCGCAGGTGGTCGAGTGCCTAATACCGATCAATTAGGATTAGAAAATACCCAAGTAAAATTAGATGAACGTGGTTTTATAAAAGTTGATAAATATCAAAATACCACAGATCCACATATTTTTGCGGTGGGAGATGTGATCGGTAAAATTGATTTGACACCAGTGGCAATTGCTGCAGGTCGACGTTTATCTGAACGGCTATTCAATGGGAAAGAAAATTCTTATCTAGACTATCACTTAGTACCAACAGTTGTATTTACCCATCCACCGATTGCAACGATCGGTGTAACAGAAGATGAAGCATTGGCTACCTATGGAAGTGATCAGATCAAAGTTTATCGTTCACGATTTACACCTATGTATTTTGCATTGAATGACTATCGACAAAAATGTGAGATGAAATTGATTTGCGTAGGAGAAGAAGAAAAAATCATTGGCTTACATGCAATTGGTATTGGTGTCGATGAAATGTTACAAGGCTTTGCTGTTGCAATTAAAATGGGCGCGACAAAAGCAGATTTTGATGATACGGTCGCTATCCATCCAACTGGTGCAGAAGAGTTTGTTACTATGCGATAGAAAGTATAACTATAGTGCGAGTCCAAAGTTAGTTTTTAGACTAACTTTGGACTCGCACTATATTTTTATGCTGTGATACCGATGTTAAACGAGCAATGATGTAACTCCCTTATGCATAAAGAAGTTCTTTTAGGTTGCTCCAAAAAGCAGAAGTGAGAATTTTTGATATTTTTAACATATTAGTCGAGATCTTTGTTTGATTTAGCTCGATATCAGTTAAAATTAGGTCATATTGATTGATTTTCACATAATCAACAGAGAAAATATTTTCTTGATACATATCAATTTTATATAACGACGGAAATTTTTTTAACAGCAGTTGTTTATAGAAAGACAAAATCCGTTCTTCCTGATAAGAAACAATGACGATGGATAAATGTTTTTTATAAGGAAGGAGTGTTGATAATAATTGTGGAGATAATGTAATCAGTTCTAAAAATAATTCTTCATAAAGTAATTGGTTTTCTTTGATTTCAGTCAAACCGGCTTGTTCGATTGAATTTTCATAAGCTGATAATAGTTTTTCTGATTCTTTGATAAATGTTTGTGATAAAAGATCTATGTATGTCGTCTTAAAGGATTGCAATCGTTCATTAAAATGGATAAAGTCATTTAGTCTTTGTATGTCGTTAGGAGATAAGGTAATATCTATGCCCATATAACGATAAAAACTATGAACTAAATTTTGTAATTTCTTTTGCTCCATTAATTCATCATTTTTTGAATTAAAAAAATATAAATGACTATATGAACTTAATAGGTTATGGACATTTGACTTTGTAATACTAAAATTATATTTCTTTTCAATGATCGAACAAAGAACGGTACTTTTTGTCAATAAGTCAAAAAATAATCGTTCACTTTCGGTTTCTTTTTTTAAAGGGTAATCAATTATGTGTCGTTGTCCGATACGAATAATGGACGTATAAAAATAGTAACTATTTAAAATTAACTTATATGTACTTACTGAAGAAAACGTATGGTTTTTATTATGATAACGTTGTAACAAGTCAAATATATAGTCAAAATGTGGTAGTTGCTGCGGGGTATAAATTTCACGAAACATGCTACAAAAAAAATGCCGTATAAAACTTTCGTCACCTGTAATTTGTAACTGATAAGCAACTTTGATCATGATTGGCCAGTTTCTTTCAGAAAAATATTCATTGATTTTAAAAATAATTCGCCGAATACTGGTTTCACTTAAAAATAATGTTTCAGCGAGTTTTGACAAAACAGGTTCATTAATAAAAATCGTTTTTAAGATTTGAACGTTCGTAGAATGATTTAGTATTTTTTTGATTAAGTCTTCCAGATTCATATCATTAGGCATTTTTAATGTTATGATTTGATACTGATCAATTTTAACGACAACAGGTGAATAGGTGTGGTTAAAAAAAAACAATGTCACTTAATAATGTTTTTTTTGTCACATTTAATTGCTTTGTTAGCGTGTTGCACTCAATTGATGACATACCCAGAAGTAATGCTAACTTGACTTGTCTTTCTGAAGTTTTTTCCAGTATATTAAGTTCTTTCATCATCATTTTGGATTTCAAAATCTTAGAAATCGCTTCCTCCCACCTTTCTCTTATGGTATATAAATTATTTTATCATATATTTTTGTTATGTTAGTGTTTTTTTATAAATTTCTATACTTGTTTTTTATTAACTTTATAGTAAATCGTTAATGGTTATTTGTTACATTGGTTATTATTGTATTTAGTTATTGTTATTTAAAAAATGGAATAGATATATTCTATATGATTGGATTTTTAAATTTTATATTTTAACACAATTCAAATATTTTTGAGAACTTAAATTTCTAAAACTAGAAAAAAACATACGGGAAATTAAAGGAATTGACTGTACGATACTCTTACATGATGTTTAATAGAAGGGAGTTTTGTACTTATGGGGTTACTTGAAAAGCAATTAGAAAGGCAAGTTACCTTACTTTATTTGTTAAATACTAGGTCTTCCAATCTTAACAAACTAGCAAGGAAGCTGACAATTACCGATAAAACACTAATTGCTGATATTGAACACTTCAATGATTCCTATTTTCCTGTTCATATTGAGGTAAATAATCACAAAGAAGTGAGTTTGACGATACCGAACAATGTCAATTTAGATGATATTTTTGTAAAAATACTGAATAATTCAATTAATGTCAAAATACTAAAATACATAGTCATATACGAACCAACACTAACTGAAATTTCTCAATCTTTATTTTTGAGTAAAACAAGTATTCGCAGGATTGTGTCAAAAATAAACAATTATTTTTATACAGAGACCATAAATATTCAGATCGATTTACAAGCAAAATTAATGGTAGTTGGCAATGAAACGGAAATTAGACGTTTATTTGCATGCATGTTTAAAGAGATGTATCGAATACAAGAGTTTGCTTATTTTGATTCTATCTATCAATTAATACGTAGGTGTCTCAAAGCACAAAATAAAACGGCTAGTGCTCCTAAAATTATTTATTCGGTGTATTACATTTTTCTTTCGATCATTCGTATAGGTCACAAACACTTTGTACCGGAAGATGAGTTGGAGAATAAAGAAATGGTTGTCACTGAGCTTTTAACAGTAATTCAAAAAGATACGGTCTTTACAACGTTGATGAGTCAAAAATATAAGTTTAATGTAACTAGAAATAATGTAGCAAATGTCTTAAGTTCCTATTTCGGCTTGCTCTTTACAACAGATACTAATCGCCAGACAATCATGCCTAAGAAAATTGAAACTTTTCTTACTCATTTTTATTATTTACTTAATATTGAAGGATCGGTCAGTAAAAGAACCATCGACTACTTATCTGACTTTATCAATTTTTATAAAGAATTAATGATCTTTAAAGTCAGTTATGCGGATATATTTTATCAAAAAGTGATGCAAAACAATCCTAAGATTTGGCAAGCGTATCATCATTCGCTAGAGGTTGCAGAACTGAGCTTTATTGAAAAAAGTGAATTATTACATAAAGACTTATTTTTGGAATTACTTATTTCTTCCAATCAATTAGTACATATGATCGAACCACAAGTGAAAGAAAAGTCGATTCTGGTTTTAAGTACACAGGAAATTGGTGTCGCTTTACTTTATAAAAATATTATTTTAAACAAGTATCCTTTTTTTAAGCAGATTGATATTTATGAACAAGATGTCTTTTCAATTGATTACCAGGTGTTGAATCAATATGACTTGATACTAACAGATCTCTCCCTGAATTTTGAACGAATCAATGCGGATATTTTAAAAATTTCAAAAGTGCCAACGCCAATTTTTTGGTCGAATTTTGAGGCGTGTTTATATTCTTCCTAAGGACAACTTTTACGAGTGCCATCTTTTTTATTTTTGGAAAAAATAGGATGGAGCCAGCTAGAAAGTCAGGTATGATTAAAATAAACAAAAAATAAAAAATTTAAAGGAGGAAAAAGTGATGGATTCTGAAGATCGTAGTATGTTGTTTCTTTTATGCTGTCTATTTGGGGGCTTGGGATTTTTGACTGTGAAATTATTAAAATTGACTTGGGAAGTAGCGAAGTGGACTGGGGATAAGCTTTGGATAGCAGTAAAATGGACTGGGGTTAACCTTCGAAAAGGATATAAAGTTCTTAAGAAAAAATGGAATAAACGGCAAGAAAGAAAGGCATTGGCCAAAGAAAAACAAGACCTAAGCCAAGAAACAGATAAGGTCCCATTACTTAAAGATGAACAAGTTCCAGAATTACAACCAATTGATAAACAAGTTTCAAAATTACAACCAATTTGGACAGTGGCGAAACAACAAAATCCTGTGGGAGTATCAGATAAACAAGTAGATGACAAAAAGAGTATGAAAGATGCCACTACGGGAGCAGTAAAAACCAGTATAGATACTAAAAATAGACTAACAAATGGTTTCCAAATAAACAACGGTCGTAGTGGAATTGCACATCAGATTTAATAAATTGCGCTATTATGCAATTAGAATAGATCTAGTAGAATGATCCAAGAAGGATGGAGGAGGAATGAACTACTTGGTAAGAAAGAATAAATTGGAGAACGAAACCGGTGAATGGCAAAATAAATCTAATTTAAAGTCAGAGTTTATCAAAGAAGCATCGTCGTTTTCTGTCAAAAAAGAAAATGTCTTTACTCTTTGTGAAAAGTCAATCCAAGAGAATCATGGAGAAAAGACTGCACTTTTAAAAGTGCAAGATATGTTAGATGACTTTAAATTTGAAGTACTTCAACGGATGGCTGGGGATCGCAAAGTGTTTGAATTACAAAGTGAAAAAACTGAGTATGAAGCAAGAATCGAACACGCCGAGGGAAAAATCAGCGGGGAGCAACTTCAACAAAAAATTAATGTATTAGAAAAGGAACAAGAAACGAAGATCGTAAAGCATGAAAGGGATAAGGCCACAATAGAAAAATTAGAAACAAAGGACGTTTTTTTATCTAATAATAGTCATGAAAGTAATGATTATCTTGGAGCCATCGCAATAGATGAAAAAACGAAGTACTTTGAGAATAAAGATCTGGCCGAAATATTAGCTAGTCAGATCAGTCAATCGAAACAAGAACTTACTGGGCTTAAGCAGCACAAACGAAACGAAGTAGCAGATTGTAACAAAAAATTAAATGAATTAAATAATGTTAGTCAGAAAAATCAAAAAATGATTCAAGAGACGTTAAATAAGTCAAATACGCCAAATACGCTAGATAAGGTTAGAGGCCAAACAATAACAGATGTTGTGATTGTTGATAAAATTAAGAAGCTTGTTAAAGAATTCATGAGAACTGAGAATTTTGAAATAATAAAAACGGATACTTTGGAAGAGATGTATGCAAAAGCTACTGCAGTTGATATTACGAGGGAGGAAGTAGAAAACAGAAAGGACAAGGCGAAAAAAGTTCTCGTAGAGACAGCTACTATAAGGAGGAAAAAAAGACAGGATAGGGGGAGTGTATTAGAACAAAATCAAGACCAAATGAATGTATCAGAAAGGGTTGTAGCGTTTGAAAAGAATGGAGAGTCAAAACCCGACCAAACAGTATCAGTAAAAACACCTAATAAAAATGGAAGTAATCTACCACAAGGAAACAAGCAGCAAACGAATAATTCTTTCAATCGATCTGAAGACGATTTACGAGAACAAGTAAAACCTGAACCTATCAATCGCCTAAGTAATAGTAATCTATCAAAAGAGAACGAGCAGCAAACGAATCATTCTCTCGATGAATCAGAAGTTGGTTTGCGAAAACAAGCTAAGCCTGAAATTCAAGCTACTAATAGTCTCCCAAATGGTGCATCAGAAAAGGATTCGGCAAATAATAGACCTGTCAGTGGCGATGTGCAAAGTATAATCAAACAATTTAATAGCAACAAAGAAACCTCTCCCGAGCTCCAGAAAGGTCCTAGAATAACATTCGCTCAAGGACATAGCCAACAAGAAGTGTCTAAACCAAACGGAAATAAGCAGCAAACGAATCATTCTCTCGATGAATCAGAAGTCGTTTTGCGAGATCAAGCAAAACCTGAAACTAAATCTATCAATCGCCTAAGTAATGTATCAGAAATAGTTTCGACGTTTGAAAAGAATGGAGAGTCAAAACCCGACCAAACAGTATCAGTAAAAACACCTAATAAAAATGGAAGTAATCTACCACAAGGAAACAAGCAGCAAACGAATAATTCTTTCAATCGATCAGAAGACGATTTGCGAAAGCAAGCTAAGCCTGAAATTCAAGCTACTAATAGTCTCGCAAATAGTGTATCAGAAAAGGATTCGGCAAATGATAGACCTGTCCCTGGCCATGTGAAAAATCTAATCAATAAATTTAATATAGAAGAAAAAGACTCCCTCGTGCTCCGGAAAGGTCCTAAAGCAAATTTTATTCATGGACTTAGCCAACAAGAGGAGCGTAGACCAAATAGAATAGCAAGATCTAGATCAGTTAGTCACACATTACATGAAGTACATAGAGAACAAACAGATAAAGGTCGCCGAAATAGTGCACCAGAACTCACTACGCCATCTGAATCTCCATTACGTTCAGAAGATCGAGAAACATCTTCACCCATGTATGATGACAGTCTTCATGAACGGCATTTAAAATTATCAGATTTTGAGTTAGATCCAGAGAAAAAACCATTTGATGATACACAATTTGACAAATTTCAAAGGTTTGAATATGATATTCCATTGCGTTACATTGGAAAGTTACGGAATTTAACCAATTCAGAACGTGTACTATCATCCTTATCTACAACTCAAGATTTAAAGACTCATGACAAGTTAGTTCGTAGAAATTCGGCTCCCGGAGTAATGACGGAACAGTCTATACCAAGTCACAGTTTTGACCAATTTGACCGAATTCTTATACCAAGAGTTAAATTGCGTTATGTTAATGGTCAAGTTAGTTTACCAAGGAAATTTACAAATCAAACTGCTGAACTCAATAAATTTCCAGAATTAAGCAGTTTTACAAACCGAGTTCTAACACCAGGAGATTCCTTAGACCAATCACCTGCTTCAAACTTAAGACGAAGCAATTCAGAACGTGTACTATCATCCTTATCTACAACTCAAGATTTAAAGACTCATGACAAGTTAGTTCGTAGAAATTCGGCTCCCGGAGTAATGACGGAACAGTCTATACCAAGTCACAGTTTTGACCAATTTGACCGAATTCTTATACCAAGAGTTAAATTGCGTTATGTTAATGGTCAAGTTAGTTTATCAAAGGAAATTACAAATCAAACTGCTGAACTCAATAAATTTCCAGAATTAAGCAGTTTTACAAACCAAGTTTTAACACCAGGAGATTCCTTAGACCAACCGTCTACACCCAATAGCGATTCAGAAATAAATAATCTTACAAATCAAGTTCCACTACCAAAGGATTCTTCAGATATACGTTCAGTATCAGAAGGTGACATGAACCAAACTTCTATGCCGGAAAACGTCAACAGTACATTAGATGAAACAGATAGTGTGAAAAAATCAGTTTCGGTTGAGGATCTAAAGTTAGCATACGTAGAAAGATTACGATCTCAGGTCGCGTTTGTCGAACAAAAGATAAAGCACGATGAAGAATTAAAAAAATATGGACCGTACAATAATTTTTTCCTTGATCAATCGAAGAAGTCTAAAGCAGCAAGATCTAAGATAGAAATCGATCTTACTAGAAATAAAACACTGTGTGAAGGTCTAAAGACAATTCTTGGCGATGAAAAAAAATTAGCTGAATTTTTAGAAGAGATACAACCAAAGGATCCTCAGGTGCTAGCTAAGGAACTCGAAAATGTTAAGCAAGATACGGCAGAATTGAAAGGAAAAGCCGAAGAGTTAAAAGAAATTACTTATAAAGATCTTAAAAAGAAATGGTATCAGGTGCTGACCCGCCCTTCATTTTATTTGTTTTTAGCAAGACAAGTACTGTGGGTTGCACCGATGGCGTTTTTTAGTGCGATGGCTGGCGCTCTTCCGCTAATGCCTACTGGCACACAATTATTACATGGATCCGCTGTAGTCAACTGGTTAAGAGGCGTGATTATTGGTAGTTATGTCGGTCAACGTTTAGTAAATGCCGTACCTAAAATCATTCCACGTACTTCCAAGAGAGTCCAACGATTTGCTAAGGAGAGATTTCCTAAGACAGTGGCAGCGCTAGAAAAAGGTTCAAAAACAATTGCTAGACCTTTTAAATCCATCGGAAAATCTGTGCGCTCGACAGCTAGAACAATTGGTCGACCTTTAAAACCAGTCGGTAAAGTAGTGGCTAGACCATATAAATTTGGTAAGGAAAAATTAAGTAATCTTAACGCTAAAACCTTTGTTCCAATCGGAAAGAAAATAAAAGAAACATTCGATATTGCCCATTCTGAAAAGCGTTCATCAGAAGAAAACCAAAATCTGAAAAAAGGGTTGGATGCTAACGGACAGCGGTTGCCGTTTGCTACTCGAGTAAAAAATGCGGCATTGATGACGACAACCAATTTCGCCAAACGTTTATGGAGAAATAAAGTGAAAACGTTAATTGGAGTCGCCTTATTTGTTGGGTTAGCTACTTTCGGCTTACCTTTACTGTTAACCGCAGCTCTTCCAGCGATTTCTGGTACACTTATTGCTTCAGTAGCAGCTATAGCAGTTCCTGCCCTTTTTACGTTGCTAGGTGTGTGGGTTGCTGATAAATACTTATTGAAACCCCTGCAAAATCGATTAGCTAATCGAGAAAATGCGAAGCGTGAACAGTTATTTACCGAACGCTCAACTAAAGTGCAAGAACTAGGACAGCACCACTCTCTTACCCCTGACTTTAATACGCGAGTAGCACGAGTGGCTCAGATAGACAATGAAAAGCAAACAGCTGAAAAACAGAAAACGCAGACGAGCCAAAAAACGAAAGAACAAGAATTAAATCGGACGAGTGTATCTTCCATTTCTACTTTGAATAAACAAACAGAAACTGACAAAGTAAGATTAAGGGATTCTGTTAGTAGAGTGCTGAATAATCCAACTAATGAAAAACAATCTAGTGGACGAGCATCATTGAGCAGTAAAAATGATCACCAGCGATCGGAGGGCTACGGACGTTAGGGATAATATCACATAAACGCTATATTCAAATTAAGTAACGAAAGGGATGAACAAACACTTGAGAAAGTCTCAATATGTTTTATGGGTAGTCCACGTAGTTGTGGTGAGTACATTAATGTATATAGGGAATCGTACATTTTTTTTATTTACGATTGATCAAAATACAACCGTAACATTTGTGGAAAAAATAGCTAGATCTTTTCTTCACGCAGTTGATGAAATAGCTAGTTTTTCCTTTCAATTCTCATTTAACGTAAAGTCATTACTGGGAGGGTTCGCTTTTGTTCTTTCTTATGGATTACTAGTATTATACAAAACGTTTGATGAAAAAAAAGTACGCCCAAATGAAGAATATGGAAGTGCAAAATGGGGGAAATTTCGAGATATCAAACCATTTTTGGCGAAGAAAAAGAGTTTTAATATCATATTGACTAAAACAGAGAGTTTATCCCTGTCAGGACGAATGAAAATTACTGGTAAAGATAATTTTAACCGTAACAAAAATGTCGTTGTGGTTGGAGGAGCCGGTAGTGGTAAGACGCGATTTTATGTAAAACCGAATCTGATGCAAATGCATTCTTCCTATGTAGTCAGTGATTCCAAAGGATTGTTATTGATGGAAACAGGAAAAATGTTTGAGGAAGCGGGTTACAATATCAAAGTCTTTGATTTGATCAATCGGCGTGACACCCATCACTACAATCCATTTAAATACATAAGAACGGAAGACGATATTCTAAAAATCGTAAATAATTTGATTAAAAACACTTCAAATCCTGATAAAAAAGGTGGCGATGATTTCTGGGAAAAGGCAGAGACTGCTTTATTAATGGCGATTTTTAGCTATTTGATCCAAGAAGTCGTTGAAGAAGATCGCACATTAGGAAATGTGATTGAATTGGTACGTCTAGCAGATATTGACGAAAATGTTCCTGGATTCGTCAGTCCTTTAGACGTGCTGTTCAATGAGTTAGAAGAGAAAGATCCAACAAACTTCGCGGTTGCGCAATATAAAATTTTCAAACTATCAGGGGATAAGACGACCAAGAGTATTTTAGTTAGTTTAGGGGTAAGGTTGTCTCCGTTTGATATTCCTAGTATCAAAGACTTGGTCTCTAAAGATACATTAGAATTGGACACTATTGGGGATCGGAAAACGATTTTGTACATCTTACTGCCAGATACAGATACCAGTTTTAACTTCTTAGCCAGTATGATGTACCAACAGCTCTTTGATATGCTGGTCTACAAAGCAGATAATATTTATAAAGGACGCTTACCATGTCATGTTCGCTGTATTCTAGATGAATTTGCCAATATTGGTCAAATTCCGGATTTTGAGAAAGTTATTTCGGTTATTCGAAGTCGAGAAATCTCAACAAATGTGATCTTACAAAATATTAGTCAGTTAAAAACGTTGTATAAAGACACTTGGGAAACCATCATCGGTACGAGTGACGTCTTTTTATATTTAGGTGGGATGGAACAAAGTACGCATGAATATATTTCTAAACTTTTAGGTAAAGAAACGATCGAACAAAGAAATATCAGTGTCACTAAAGGCTCAAATGGATCATTCAATGAAAGTTTCCAAAAGTTGGGGCGTAATTTGATGGACCCCGATGAAGTAGCCAGTTTGAAAGGGCAACAATGTATTTTAAAAATACGTGGAGCAAATCCTTTCCTGTCTGAAAAATATGACATTGTCAAACATAAAAACTATAAAAAATTAGGGGATGTGACAGACTCATATATGTATGAACGTAATCTCTCTACACCTTCCACTACGTAACATACATATGTAATTATCAGGAATTTAATCCTTGTCAATGATGCTGAGTGAAACTAGTAGAAGATGATATAAGGACTGTCTGGCACTCGGAAATCATGGTGAATCCAAAAGTAGCTTCTTGTTATTTTGAGCATTTTTGATTTTTCGACTTATTTTCAGGAATCAATTCTTAAGCGCTGTGCATTTATTTGAAAAAAATGGATAGATGTTCCAAGTTTTGTAGATGAATCAATCTATTGTGTCCAAAATAACGAATTTTAAAATTTTTTAGAGTAACTATTCTTCTCAGCTAGTCTGCTTTTTGATAAGGACCTCTTACATATATTGACTAAATTAGTCAATTATAAAATTTGAGAGAGGGAGTTTCTAAAATTTCTCAACTTAGAAATAACTGGCAAACATCGGTTGAAAAATTACCATATACTAAAAGTAGTAACAAATAATAAATAACTCAAAAAAGGGGAAATGTTTAAATGAAAGATGCAGCTTTATTAGAAAAAGTTTTTAGTTTAGTATCAAACTTCACTTTAGTAGGTGGAGGTCTTTGGCTAATTTGGGGAACGGTCATTTTAGCTGGTGCATTAAAAGATAAAAATGGTCCGCAATTACAGCAAGGAATTTGGCAAATTGTCGGTGGTGGATTGATTTTAGTTGCTGCAGGCTGGTTCGCAACTCAATTTGATTTCTCTTCACTTTTACAATAATACACTGAAAGCAGGATTTAATTTATGACATCAGCGATAATGTGGCTCTTTAATCAAATCATGTTTTATTTGAATGGAGATGATTTAAAATACACTCTGAGTAAGAATCTATCAGGATACATGTATGATGCATATAAATTAGTAGTAGATTTACAGGAACTAGTTGTTATTCCGCTTTCATTGTCTATTTTAGCCATCTTTATTCTTTTGGAATTTCAAAAAATTTCACTTAAGGTTGAGGGAGCTGGAGGAGCACCAATGCTTGGGTTTGAAATGATCATCAAATCATTTATTAAATTTGCGATTTGTTATGTGGTTATTTTAAAAATCCAAGTTTTGTTAGACGGAATCATAGTGATTACTTCTAATTTAACGTATAAAATTTTACAAGTAGGTGACGAAAAAACTGTAGCGAATGTAGCAGCAAGAGTAGAACAGGCGGTAAATGATCTAGACTTCTGGTCACAAATCGCTGTGCTATTAATTATGTTCATTCTATTTTTAGTGTCACTTGTTGTACGGACGTTGATTCAGGTAACGATTTATTTACGATTTATGGAGCTTTATATTTTTAGCGCGATGGCACCAATTCCGATGGGGGCTCTACCAAGCCAAGAATTTTCTGCTATGACCAAAGGCTTCTTTAAAAATTTTGCCGCCACGGGGTTGCAGTCAACCTTTATCGCCCTGGTTTTAGTTACATATCCAATGCTATTCATGAGAATAATGGAAGACGTTGGCACCCATATGTTTGGGATTATTTTAGGATTAACGATCTATATGATTGGAATCTTACTAGCTATCAATAAAACTAAAGGATGGGCCAAAACACTAATATCTGCATCATAAGGAGGGGAGATATGGCAATAGAAGTAAAAGTTCCAAAAGATATCAAAGAATACAAAGAAAAAGTAATAGCAGGAATGAATCTAAAACAATTATTGTGTCTTTGTATTGCTGGCGGGGTAAATGTCGCGATCGCACTGATATTCATTGCATGGTTAAAAATGCCAATCGAAATCATCAGTTGGTTGATGATCATTGCCTCTATTCCAATCGTGTCTTTTGGATGGTTCAAACGAAATGGCTTATCATTTGAAGTTTATGTTAAGCAATTTTTTAAATACCATATTTCGACAGGAACTAGAAAAAAGAAACGAAAAAAGAATGATGGTCAGCAAGACATGTCAGAAAGTAAAGAATTAGGCGGACAAGAACGATGATGAAATTAAAGTCAAAAATAAAGAATAATCATAAAAATTTAAAGAAGACTTCTAAAAATATAAAGAAACAACAGAAAAAAAATCCACAAGATGTGGATTTTTTGCGCGATACTTTTTACTTTAAATCAATTTTTCCCAGCGGTGTTTGTCAACTGGATGATAATACGTACTCCATCACAGTCGAATTAGAAGATATCAACTATCAGCTTTCATCAGAAGAGAATCAGATTGAGATTTTCTCGCAATATTGTGATTTCCTTAATTCTTTAAGTAGTAAAACCCAGCTACAGTTAACTGTCTACAAAAAGAAACGACCGTTGAGTGAATTGCAATCAATTCTCTACTACCAAGAAAAGAATGATTTTTTAGATCCTTATCGCGTAGAAATGAATGATGTTATTTCCAGAAAACTGGATGAAGAAAAAAATGGCTATAAGAAACGGATTTTGTTTACCTTCATCCAGCAACATCAAACAGAAAAACTTGCTCATAAAGAGCTGGAAATGGTTGTAGATCGCTTTGCAATGTTTGCGAGTCGATTAGGTAGTAGGATCAACCGTCTTGAGAAAAAACAGATGTTGACAATTTTGTCTGATATCTTATTAACAAAAAGTGATAAGGAAGAACCAGAGATTGAGGATATCCTACCAGAAGTGATTGAACTGAAACAAAATAAAAACTACTTGAAAATGGATGATCATTATGCCAAAACCGTTTATTTGCAAGAATATCCATCGGAACTAGCAGATACTTTTATTTTTGAACTGTTAGAAATCCCTCAAGAGTTGGTGATTACATTACATATCAAGCCACTTGAGCAAGATGAAGCATTTGACTTAGTGAAGACCAAATTAGCTTTTATGGAACAACAAAAAGTGGATGAACAGAAAAAAGCCCTACAAAACGGCTACGATTTTGAAATGCTTTCCTATGATTTGACTTATTCGCTAACAGAAGCGAAAAATTTAGTTGATGATTTACAGAATAAGGGTCAAAAGCTTTATTCAATGACTGGAAGTATCCATTTCCATGCCCCAACAGTTGAAAAATTAACAGAAGTACATGACGAGGTATCTTCTATTGGTCGACAATTTGGATTTAAGATCATCGAGTTAGAATTTATGCAAGAGGCTGGGCTGAACGCAACCTTACCTTTAGGAAATAATATATTGCCATTGGATCGAACACTAACGACTGCCAGCACTGCGATATTTGTGCCGTTTACTATTTCAGATCTAATTCAAGAAAATGGGAAATATTATGGCGTAAATGCTATTTCAAAGAATATTTTATCTCTTGACCGGAAATTATTAAAAGCACCCAATGGATTTGTTCTAGGAACTCCTGGTTCTGGTAAAAGTTTCTCGGTGAAGCGTGAGATCGTAAATGTACTATTGCGTGATGCCGAAGATGAAGTCATCATTATTGATCCTGAACGTGAGTATTCCGTTATCGGTAAAAATTTTAATGGTGAGATTATCAAGATCGCTAGTGATTCCGCTACCACGATCAATCCAATGGATATCAACGAAAATTATGGAGATGATAGTGACCCGGTTGTTTTAAAGTCGGAGTTTTTGATTTCATTGTTCGACTTGATCATTGGCGGTGCATTGGGGCTAACCTCTACCCAGAAAACGTTGATCGACCGTGTATGTCGTCGAACGTATGAAACGGTTAGCGATCGGATGCCAACTTTTGTAGATTTCTACCACATCTTACAAGAGCAAGAGGAAGAAGAAGCGCACCAATTGAGGACGGACTTGGAAATTTATATCGAAGGAAGTTTGTCAGTATTCTCCTCTGAAACAAATGTCGATATTACCAAACGGCTCGTTGTTTATGATATCAAAGATTTAGGGAAACAGCTCAAAACAATGGGGATGTTGATCGTGTTGGACCAAGTCTGGAATCGGATCACTACCAACCGGGAAAGAGGCGTTCGGACCTGGTTGTATATCGACGAAATGCAATTACTGTTTACAAATGAGTATTCTGAAAATTATTTCTTTGAATTATGGAGTCGTGCCAGAAAGTGGGGGGCAATTCCAACTGGGATTACACAGAATGTGGAGACACTTTTACTTTCGGACCTTGCGCGGCGGATGCTTTCAAATAGTGATTTCGTCATGATGCTCAATCAAGCAAAATCTGACCGTTCACAATTAGTCCGGTTATTTGATATCTCAGAAGAACAAGAAAAATTTGTTGTGAATTCACCAGAAGGTTATGGACTGATGGTATTTGGCGATACAACTTTACCTTTTTATGATCATTTTCCGAAAGATACGCAGTTGTATA
Source organism: Enterococcus hirae ATCC 9790 (assembly GCF_000271405.2). Taxonomy (NCBI): domain Bacteria; kingdom Bacillati; phylum Bacillota; class Bacilli; order Lactobacillales; family Enterococcaceae; genus Enterococcus; species Enterococcus hirae. Next base: position 972,062 of record NC_018081.1, read on the forward strand.
AGATGATGTCAACCAAACCTGGTGAAGACTAAAACGAAAATGGAATCAGAAAGGATACGTCACAGTGCCCGATTTGAATGAACCCAATAACGAACAGCAGGAATCACAAAATAGTATTATCAGCACAGGATTAGAAAAAACCAAAGGTCTCATCAAAGACCAAAAAAAAGTTCAGAACTAACAAAAGCGATTCTTAAAAACAATCAGACAATTAAAGTAACGATAATTGTCCATAGAAATGATAAACTACCAATCATTAAAAAAAAATCTCGTTTAAAAAGAGTCATTAAACAAGGGAAACAAAAGATTAAACTGACTAAGAAACAAATTTCAAAAATAAAACGAGACGTTGAAGAATTTGGTAATAAAACCGTCGTATTAGCTAAAAATAGGTTCCGTAAAGTTTTAGGCCTAAAACGCAAAAATGATCAAAAAAAAGTGCGACAGGAATTACGATCTGATTCAAAAAGTCAGAATAACATCCAGGGAACAAAACAGTCGACAGATCAACCAAAAGTGAATGTGCAAAAGAAACAGCTAAAAAAAGAACAGTTAAAAAAAGTAGCAGAAGAAACAAAAAAAGGCAATTTGGTTGCTCGTTCTTCTAAGGATAGTACCCCTTACAGCTACACTGCTTACAAAGATCAAAAAGGATTTGCACCTCAAGATTCAGTGAAATCCACCAAAAAAAATGGTACAATATTTTTGGTAAGGGTAAAAAGACGAAAGTTGTCTATGTAAATCCTACAAAAGGCGTCGGCAAAAAGGGTGGGTTCTTCAAGAAATTTCTAGGTAAAAAAAAATCAGCGTCAAAATTTTTAGATATGGCTCAAAAGCTGTCACCAAAAGGGCAAGCAAAAGAAGCGGCTATGAAAATGCTTGGTGGGCGAGATGAAAAGGGAGATTTAACGATTATCGGGATCCTCATTACGCTGATTTTTTTAGTAATTACAATCAAGGCGCTATTGATCATCGCGATAGTTATCGTTATACTGGCGATCATTCTCGTGGTAATCTCGGTTGTTTTAGCGATTTGGACTTTTATTGTTGCCTTGTTCACATTGAAAACAGAAGATATGGCGATCGCTGAAGCATTTGAGTATATTTCCTATTTGGATGCCTCTAAAAATAGAGATGTTTATAATCGTTACAATCAATTAGTTGAAGAACATGATGAAGTTTATTTTGAAGTGAATGGAATGGTTGCCGATCCGGAACAATTTTCGTTTGCTTCAAATGGGGATAACTATATCTATTACTTAAATGCCAAATATGAAAATTATAATATTAAAAATAGTGCGCTTCCTAATTATCTGAAACGACTAAAAGACCAAACATCCATGAGTCCTCCATTATATATGTCTTTTTATGCCCAGTTTAAAGATAAGTATTCACCAATGGAGGAAGAGCCAGTTAAGATTGCAAAAGTAGAAGATGAACTTCGCGCAATCCATGATGGCACTTTTACATACAAAGTCGAATTTGAAGAAGATAAAGATACAGAAGAAAAAGTTAAAGACAAAGACAAAGAAGAAGAAGACAAAGAAGAAAAAGACAAAGACAGCGTCACGCTGAATGTCAAAGTACAAACGATTGCTGAATTTCTTGATTTAGATCCTCAAATCGAACTCTATTCAAACAATAAAGTGATAGGAACGATCTCAGCATTCTCACAAGATGAAATCGATAAATATTATCCTGTGTTAGAAATCGATCGTTTTCAGGATAAGATTTTTATGGATAATCCTTTAGGGAAAGTTTCGTATGCTTCTGTTATTGGTAATTATGGTTATCGCGGTCGGGACGATGCCAATATGAATGATGAAATAATCATTGATGCGAAACCACAAACGCCTGTCTATGCCACATCAAACGAGAAGGTAACAGAGATCAGTACGCGTACGGCTCGAGATCTAAATGGGAAAAAGCAAACGACAACAAGTATCAAAACGGAAACAGGGAAATACCAAGCTTATTATATTAATGTGACGCCGATCATACGTGAAGGAGCTTCTTTAGAAAGCGGAGATTTGATTGGTTACACAAGTGACAAATTTGACGGTAATTTATTGATGATCATGAAAGAAAAACGAATCTTCCTCTACCGCAATCCAGAAATCAATCCGACAATTTTTATTGAAAATTTGGTTTATGGAAATCGTACGAAATTAAGTCAGTATGATCGAGAACAATCGCAAGGTGAGCTTATTTATCCACCTGAAAAAGTGGTTCAATGGCGAGAAAAAGTAGTAACAGAAGCAAAAAAACAGAACATTGAATCATTTACCAATGTCATACTATCTATAATCTGGGTAGAAAGTGGTGGGGATGGTGAAACCGTTCCGGATATTATGGGAATTGCTAAAGCACAAAATTTGAATCAAACGATCAACCCAGAAAAGTCAATTGAATTAGGTGTAGCTTATTTTGCAAATTTAATAAGAAAAGCACAAATGTATCAATTAGGTAACTTAGCAGCGATCCAAGCTTACAATTATGGGGAAGACTATTTGGACGAGTTGATCCGTACAGATAGTAAATATACATTTGAGCATAGCAAAGCTTATGCGCAAGAAAGAAGTAATGGGGAAGTTGTTTCTTATAATAAGGGCGTGGCTTTAGATCTTGGCTATAACTGGCGTTACGCATTTGGTGATATGTTCTATGCACGCTTAATTTCTTACAACCTCTCAAACTCTACTGGCAAGTTGGTAGAGGTGGCAACTAAAGAAATCGGTACGTTAAATGGCAATAAATATTGGGAGTGGGCTGGCTATGAGAGCCGAATGGAGTGGTCTGCGATCTTTGTTACTTGGGTAGCAGAACAAGCAGGATATCTCAGTCAAGGTCGTGTACCGAATACTGTAAGACCGTTAGATATGTTCAATTGGTACAAAAAGAATAATAAATTCAAAGCCACTGATATAGGCTATATCCCGCAACCAGGGGATTTGATTTTCTTTGATTGGAAAGGTAATAAAACGGGGAAAGACCAAGTGGGGATCGTCGAATTTACAGGTGGAAATACGATTCAAGTAATTGAAGGTAATTCAGAAAATATGGTTCGAAGAAGAACCTATACACTCGATCATTCAGCAATCTCTGGATATGGGGTGCCTTAATCTTTCGACTAGCTAGTTAATGATTCATTAGTCAATTCGTGAAAAGTAAAGGTGGTGAGTAATTCCTAAAAATAACGAAAAGCTTTATTTTTAGGAAAAAATATGATCAAAAATTTTTTAGAAACCAAAACAGGTAGAAATTTTTTAATAGGGGTAACAGTTTTTTTCGTTGTGGTCTTGGGTTTGACAAGCTATTCATTGTTCTCAAACACAGCCAATCGGGAAGAGACGACTAAAAAAGGTCAGACAGAAGAAACAGCGGAAAGTAAGGAACGATTAGGAGAATACAGTGCCACTACTTATAGTGGTAAATGGTACTCCAATCGAAGTGACGAAATGGTACTAGAATTAAAAACCGACGGGACCTATCGTGCTTCTTCTTGGCTAGCAGCTGGTAAATATTACTTAGTCGATAACGGGTATTTAGTGCTAGAAGATAAAGAAGGAACCATGAAAAAACTCAAATTACAATCACGTATGGGAAGTACAATCTTTTATTTAAAAGAAGATAAAGAAGAAATCTACTTCTATCCAAATGAAGAAGTTAAAGTCAAAATGGAAGAAGAAATCACCGAACAAGCAGAAGCAGCACAACAAGTGATTTCACAAGCTTGGTTAGACGTCTTACAACAAGGCGCATGGGAAAATACGAATACCGATCGAACATTTACATTAGAATTTAAAGACGGTAAGTTAATCCAGAAAAAAATCGAAGAAGACAAAACGGTTAATGAGCTCACTTATGATTATCGTGTTGTCACCGTCAACCCAGATCAAGACGGTGCAGTATTTGTCATCACGAAAATCGACGATAACGGTAGAAAAGAAGAAGTTTCTTTCTCTATTGGAGAAAAAGGCTCGAAATATGCCCTAAGAGGCGACCCTGGTTCATTTAATTGGATTACGATATACGAGAAAGAATACGAAGCGGTATCTCCCACTCAAGATGGGACCACACGTGAAGAAGCAACGAAAAAGAATGTCTGATTCAGATGAAAAATAAGAAGGAGGTGAAAATATATGATGGAACCGGGAACGGAAAGAGAACTAGATTATACCGAAAGACTCTTTAAAAAGATGCCAGGATGGGCTGTTACTGCGACACTTTTTATTGGAAGAATGCTAATACGCGTAGGTCGAGCTGGGAAAAAATTATGGAATAAACGGAAAGAGAATCAACAACGAGCTTTTCTTACTCAACTATGTGAAGGAAAAAACGGTAGTGAAATAGAAAAAATAATAAAAGCAGATCCTAAACTAGCTAAATTAATCGAACCGAAAAAGAGAGGGTTGATTGGGCGAATAATTGATAAAGTGAGAGGTATTACGCCAGAAGCTAGGCAAAGAGAATTGCTCCAACAACCACTAAAAAAATTTAATAAGTTAGCATTAGAAGACCTCATAACTAGAGATGATACTAAGGTAATTGAAGATCGAGTCAATAGTCATATCAAATTCAAGAGTTCGATTGATCCAGTTGCAAGAGCAGAGTATAAAACTCATTTAATAGATGCAAAGATACAGGCTCAAAATGCTAAAAAGGGAGTGAGCGCACTTGACGTCGGTAATACCATGTCTCGTAAAGGAGAACTAAGTAAGCTTACTGATCTTACGAAACATGCAATACCACAGGCTAAAAGACTAACTGCACAAAACCAACGAATAATCGGCGGCAATACACTAACGAAAGGTTTACAGGGACAGCTTTTGCAAGCACCTGTAAGGTAAAAGATTAGCATTCTAAGATAACTTAAAATTAACCCATGAAGTCACAGCTTTTCATTGACTTCATGGGTCTTATTTTTATTTGAAAAATCAATGGATCTCTAAACATAAGACAACAGAATACTGCAAAGTAAGCCCAATGCATAACTACTGTTGAACAAGATCATATTTTTGATGGCATAGCTAAAACTGATGGGGTGAGGCAAGGATTGTTTGAATTGTTGCAAGTTACGATAGATCGTTGGTAATGTGAGAAAAGTCAACAAGATTGGCCACTGGTAGACATGGCTCAATAGTCCAATCAAGACGACCAGATAACAAGCATACATCAATAACTGGAACAACAATTGTCCAATGGGACGCCCAATATAAAAAACTAAAGTATAGCGATGATTTTCGATATCTCTTTCTAAGTCCCGTAGGTTATTAGCTAACATGATATTGGCAATCGTAAAAACCAAGGGGAGTGAAGCTAGGATGATCGTTAGGATACTCCAAATGTTTCCTTCTAAACGGAAGGTTCCTGTCTGAAAAGAAAGAATCAGATCAAATACTTTCGTACTGTAAGTATTGATGTAAATGACCATGGCAAAAATTCCCAACCCCATTGTTACACCGCTGAAAATTTCCCCTAAAGGCATTCGTGATAAGGGAATGGGCCCAAAGGTATAAAAAATGCCAATGAAGCAACAAGTAGCGCCCATCAATAATAATAAAATCCCAGTTCTAGCGGTTAGGATTACACCAATCAGTAAGACAAAGAAAATCATTCCTAGGATCATTTTTTGGATCAGTTTTGGTGAGATGCCAGTTCGTCCAATTACGTTTTCTTGGTATTTATAAGTTTTCGAATGGGCTTTTTGGTAGTCCATATAGTTGTTGATTGCTGTAGTTGCTAAATCAAAAACCAACATACCAATAAAAAACAACCCTGTATTAAGCCAATGTATTTCATGAAAAAAAGCGATAGAGAATAAAACCCCTATCGCAAAAGGAAATACACTAGCCACCTTTGTTCGTAGTTCTACTACTTCTAAAAAGATCTTTAGTGTCATAGTTCATACTCCTTATTTCAATTCAGAACGATTGCCCATCGTATATTTAGAATCTTTGTCCAAAACGAAAGTATCTTTGATCGGATCGGTCACGTATACTTTGTTTTCTTTGGTAACAAAAATGGCTTCCGTTCCATCATTCAGTTCACTTTCGACGTATTCCAATCCTTTTTTCACACCCATTGAAAAGACAGCTGTCGACAAGCCATCACCATCAATTGATTTATCTGTGATGATTGTAACACTAGCAATATCATTATCAAAAGGATAACCAGTATCTGGATCAAATAGATGATGATATTTTTTACCATCTACTTCTAAATAACGCTCATAGATGCCAGAAGTCACTAATGTTTTGTTCCGTTCTTTGATCGTCCCTAAAACAGAACCACGTGCTAGATTCGGATCTTGGATACCAACTGTCCAGTCTTGATCTTCACCACGTGGGCTATGACCTAAAACATAGACATTTCCACCTAAGTCAACGATAGCAGTCGTTACACCTTGCTGTTTTAACACTTTGACAACTTCATCTGTGATATAGCCTTTAGCAATGGCTCCAAGATCGATGATCATGCCTTTTTCTTTCAGATAAACAGTTTTGTCTTTATCGTTCAGCTCAATTTTATGGTAATCAACCAGCTTTAATGCTTGATCGATTTCTTCTTGGGCCGGTTTTCTCGCATCGTCAAACCCAATACGCCATAATTGAGTAACAGCACCGATTGCCATGTCAAAACCACCTTGTGAATCTTGACTATATTCATAAGCACGTTTTAGTAACGTGTAGATATCATCAGAAACCTTTACTGGCTTGATACCCGCTTGTTGGTTCACTGCGTCGATTTCGGAACCCTCCTGATTGATCGTGATTTTATCACCTAGTTCTTTGACCCGAGCAAAGGCAGGTTTTAATGCTGCTTCTTTGCCTTCATCATAGATTCGAATCCGAACATAAGTCCCTAATAAGAACTGTTCATCAGAATAAGGTTCTTGTAAAATTTTGGTGGTCGTTTTGCTCTCAGAGGTCGTTTGTTTCGTCGCTGTGCTGCAAGCTGCTAACGTGAACAAACTTAAAAAGGCTACGAAAGAGAGTAATCGTTTCTTTAACATGTGTTTCCTCATTTCATTAGTGGAAGGGACGGTTGCTGAGAAATCAAAAAGTGTACTTTGAGAAATAAGCCGAAACATCACAAAAATTTTTCAAAGAAAAATTTTGGACATCTCGGCTTGGATCTCAAAGAAACAACTTGTGCAATCGTCTCTTCCACGGATAATTATAGAAAATTTATTTTGTTACGATATTGTCAACTTGAATTGTTTGAGTGTCGCCTTTTTCAGCAGCATTCACTAATTGTTGTGCATACATTACAAATGAATGTGAGCTGTGAGTCGCACCAGTAACAACTTCAACATCTGCAGGTGAGCCATCTTCTTCGCCCATTGCTTTGACAAGTTCATCGTTCAATTCAGGGATGTAAGTCTCTGGAGACGTACCACTTTTTGCTTTCATATTTTTGTTGTAGTCAGCATCGTCTTGTTTTGAGTTGCCGTCTTTGTCGACATAGTCAAATTTAGATTCAGATACTTTACCATCAGCGACTGTCATTTCAAATTGTACACGGTAACCATTAGAATAGTTTTTCTCTTCTAATTTGTATGTGCCATCTTGAAGATCTGCACCGTTATTGATTTCAATTGTATCAGTATTACCAGCTTGAGCAGCTTGGATCAATTGTTGTGCATAGTTTTGGAAGCTTTCTGAAGAATGAGTTGCACCAGTAACAACTTCAACTCCACTTGCGCTTTGTGCTTCGACTAATTGTTCATTCAATTGTGGAATGAATTTTTCTGGGCTAGTACCAGCTTTTGCTTCCATGTTTTTGTTGTATTCTGTATCTTTGGTTTTAGACTCGCCATTTTCGTTGATGTTGTCATATTTAGATTCAGTGATTTTGCCGTCTTTGACAACCATTTCGAAGACTGCACGATAACCGTTAGAGTAATTTTTTTCTTCTAATTTATAAGTACCATCTTGTAACTCGCCGCCAGCAACGATTTGTGCTGAGCTTTCAGTTGTTTTTGTTTCTGATGTCTTAGCAGTTGAAGCTTCTGTTGAGCTGTTAGAGCTTCCGTTATCATCCGCACCACAAGCACCTAACATTAAAGCTGAAAAAGCTAATACAGCAAATCCAGTAATAAAACGTTTTTTCTTCATTTTACTCCCACCGTTTCCTTTTTTAGTACACAATATTCTTTGTGATTCATTATACATTCTAATGAAAATCAGCCATAAGTCAACCGTTTTCGTCAAATAACTAGTGTAATCTTTAAACCGTTTTCTTTCTGTAAATTTCGTGAAAAAGAGCTTAACCACAAATTTTTAAAAATAATGAAAATGAGTTAGACAAAAGGGAATAACATCTATATAATGTATAAAGATTGTGTAATAGGTAGCAAACTAATACAAATGTTAATCATTTCAAATAAAGGATTACCAATAAGGAGCGGATGAACAATGACAAAGCAAAATATTGTCGTTGTGGGTGCAGGTTATGCCGGGGTATCAGCAACAAAATACTTGGCAAAAAAACTTAAAAAAGAAGATGTGACAATCACTTTGATTGATCGTCATTCGTACCACACGATGATGACAGAATTACACGAAGTTGCAGGTGGACGGGTTGAACCAGAAGCAATCCAATATGATCTACAGCACTTGTTTGCTCGACAAAAAAATGTTCAATTAGTGACAGATACGGTCACTGGTATCGATAAAGAACAAAAAGTTGTGAAAACAAAATTAGGCACTTACCCATTCGATCAGTTGATCTTGGGAATGGGGGGAGAACCAAATGACTTTGGGACTCCTGGAGTAAAAGAAAACGGCTTTACCTTATGGTCATTTGAAGATTCAGTTAAAATACGTGAACACATTGAACGTACCGTGGCAAAAGCAGCTTTAGAACCTAACGATGCGTTACGTAAAGCAATGCTGACGTTTGTGGTCTGTGGTTCAGGATTCACCGGAATCGAAATGATTGGTGAATTGATTGATTGGAAAAAACGTTTGGCTAAAGACTACAAATTAGACCCAAGTGAAATTACATTGATGGTTGTAGAAGCAATGCCGACGATTTTAAATATGCTGGATCGTAATGATGCAGCCAAAGCAGAGCGCTATTTAAAGAAACATCAAGTAGAACTACTATTGAATGCACCAATCGTGGAAGTAGCGAAAGACCATATCAAGTTAAAAGATGGTCGTCAGATTCCTACCCACACATTGATCTGGACAGCTGGTGTCAAAGGAACTTCTGATGCTGCTGATTTTGGCTTAGAGTCCGCTCGTGGTCAACGTTTGGTAGCGAATGAATATATGCAGGCAAAAGGATATGAAGATAAAAACATCTATATTATCGGAGACTTGGTTTTCTATGAAGAATTTCCTGGAACACCAACGCCACAAATCGTTCAAGCGGCTGAACAAACAGGTCATACAGCAGCAGCCAATATCGTAGCTTCCATCAAAGGCGGCGAAAAGCATAAGTTTAAAGGAAACTATCAAGGTTTCATGGTATCGATCGGTGCCAAATGGGGCGTTGCCAATTTATTTGATAAGATCCATTTAAGTGGTTTCTTAGCGATTGTGATGAAACACATCGTCAATTTGAAATATTTCTTTGATATTCGTTCTGGCTATTATATGTTCCAATACATGATGCACGAATTCTTCCATATCAAAGACGATCGTAATGTGACACGTGGCCATTCTTCCCGTTATGGAAATGTCTTATGGAGTGTGCCTTTACGAGTGTTCTATGGTCTGGTTTGGTTTATCGAAGCCTTCAAAAAAATTGTTGGTGATGGGCAAGTGTTGAAACCAAGTACTTGGTTTGGTGAAGGTTCATGGTTTACAGGTAACAGCGTGTTCCCTTGGACTTGGGAATACAATGTGACCGATGTAGCAAGTGGGGCTTCCGCTGCTGGCGATGCAACAACAGCAGCTACTGGTGCAGCAACCAGTGGTGCAGGAGAAGCTGCGACACAAGCTACTCACTTTGGTCTAAGTTATGCTTATGGTGAACAGCCTATGGCCGTGATTGAAAAATCACCAGACTGGTTCACGAAAATGATGCAAGTGATCATGCCAAATAATGATGTAGCAATGTTTTTCCAAAAATTCATGGTATTCTTTGAAATTGCTTTAGCACTCGCTTTGATTGCTGGTTTATTTACCTGGTTATGTAGTGCAACGACCATTGTTTTAGTGATTACTTTCTGTCTATCTGGAATGTTCTACTGGGTAAACATCTGGTTTATCTTTGTTGCTTTTGCATTGATGAACGGTTCAGGTCGTGCAATTGGTCTTGATCGCTGGGTGATTCCATGGTTACAAAAAACACTAGGCAATTGGTGGTATGGGAGACCTAAATCCCGATATGGATCAAAATAAAAAATTAGCCTAGAGCTTAAACTGAACAATTTGAGAATAATGGCTGATTGAAGAAAGTTCTGGGGAAACCTAGGACTTTCTTTTGTTTCATGCTAAAATTGGAGAACAGTTCAGCAAGAGGAGGCGTGCGAAAAGATGAAAGAATTTATCAAGAAAAGTTTGCTTAAACCTTGGGATATTTTCATTATCGTTCTTTTGATTGCTCTTTCTTTTTTACCCATCATCGTATTTAGTTATCAACAAGACAATGTAGCTCCTGATAAAGAAGCTGTACTACGCGTTGATGGTGATGAAATCAAAACCTTCCCATTAGTAGCTGGGAGTAAAAAATATACGTATACTTATGAAGATCCACATGGTGATTATAATTTAATCGAAGTTGATGGCGACAAGATACGCATAAAAGAAGCAGATTGTGGCGATCAGATTTGTGTGAGACGAGGGTGGGCTTCTAAGAATGGCGAAACGATTGTTTGCTTGCCTCATAAATTAGTGATCGAGGTTCGGTCAACAGATGGGAGTGACAAAGATGGTCTGATCTATTAGGCTATCCACACCATGACAAAATTACAAAAAATGATTTATATATCTTTACTAGTGGCGCAAGGAGTCATCATTGGATTAATTGAGAACATGATCCCATATCCTTTTTCATTTGCTCCTGGAGCAAAGTTAGGACTTGCTAATTTGATTACCATTGTAGCGATTTTTACGATGAAAAAACGGGATAGTTTTTTATTGTTATGGCTTCGCCTATTTTTAACAACTTTGTTAGGTGGGACGATCTCTACCTTTCTTTATAGTATGAGTGGCGCGTTACTCAGCTATGTAGGAATGCTGTTAGTGAAACAGTTAGGTCCTAAGCGAGTCAGCATTATTGGAATCAGTGCAACAGGTGGCTTTATGCATAATGTCGGACAACTAGTGATGGCTTCGTTCATTGCTCAATCATGGACAGTCATGTTATATCTGCCGATTCTATCTTTCTTAGGTATTCTGTCTGGAATTGCGATCGGGATTGCAGCCAATTATTTGTTGCAACATGTACGTACATTACAACTTTTTCAAAGAGACTATGAGAAAGAACAAAAAGAGAAATGGCAACCGCTTTTTTTGAAAAAATAATGGTTATACAAGGAGTTTTTTTATGAAGCTACATCCAATGTGGAGTGAGTATCCAACTTTGAAAAACGAATTAAACGAGACGTTGAAAAAGATGGAAGATGTTGTCCGCTTAAAGAACAAGCCAGTCGAACAAGCAATCAAAGAGACGATTCATGCGGGAGGTAAACTGCTAAGACCTGCCTATCAATTGCTCTTTTCTCAATTTGGTCCAGAACAAGATCGTGAAAAGGCGATTGCGCTAGCTGCTTCGATCGAAATGCTTCATACTGCTACATTGATCCATGATGATATCGTTGATGAGGCAGATGTTCGACGTGGTCAGCCTAATTTACGTGGTCGATTTGGGAATACGGTAGCCGTTTATGCAGGAGACTATTTATTTGTTTGCTGTTTCAAATTACTTTCAAATTATTCTAATTCGCTAAAGAGCTTACAATCTAATTCTCGGAGTATGGAAAAAGTATTAGATGGTGAGCTTGGACAAATGGACGACCGTTACAATTATCATTTAACTGTGCCGGAGTATTTAGAAAACATCTCAGGGAAAACGGCCGAACTCTTTCAATTAAGTTGTTCAGTCGGAGCTTATGAAAGTGGAATGAATGAACGGTTTGCTCGAAAAGCAGGTTCAATCGGTTTAGCTGTCGGGATGGCGTTTCAGATCATTGACGATATCCTGGATTACACGAAAGATGCGGTCGATATCGGTAAACCAGTATTAGAAGATATGCGTCAAGGCGTGTATTCTCTACCATTGATTTACGCATTACAAACAGATAAAAAAGCAGAATTGATTGCATACTTGGATAAAAAAACTGAGTTGACACAAGAGGAAGCAGAAAGTGTTCGTCAGATTGTCAGGGAAGTCAATGGTGTGACAAAAGCCAAAAAATTAGCGGAAGATTACACAAAAAAAGCCTTAAAGGAAATTAGTAAGCTCCCTGATACAGCCTTTGATACACGTGAGATTCTTTTGTCAGTTACTGAGTTGATTTTAGATAGGGAAAATTAAAGAAAAATACCATAAATCAGCCGCTACAATGGCATATTCTATTTCAAGAATCAAGAAGTAAAAAGAGTAGGCATGTGATGGTTGAACTTGAGAACCTTATTGTTGAGGAATTGCTTCTTGAACGCCGTTTATTCGTTTTTAGATATACCAGAAGAGATTGAGGAAAGTTTTGGCTCAGTCTCTTTTTTATTTTAGAAAAATATTGGATCTATTTCAATCACGTTACTTCTTTATTTGGAAGATCGGTCTAAAGTTTATTCTTTAATTTTACCAATTTTTTTATTTTTAGAAAAAATAGTTGTCAAAGAGTATTGAGAAGAAAGTATGCTAATAATAGATGCCAGTGAAATCAGAGGACTTTGCTGTTGCAGTCTGAAATTTACTTAACTTTAGGCATGTACTTATAAGTGAGACTTTGTATACACAGAAAGTCGCTATCTGTATAAAAGGAGGGATCAGACTATAGGTTACAATCTTTAACTGACTATTCGTAGTTTTGGGGGAAACGACGAATAGAATTTTGAATAACATTCAGCCGGTTTTCTATTTGGGAAATCGGTTTTTTTATAACTGGATGACAAATCCAAAAGATAAGAGTGAAAAAAAGAAATTTTAACGTGTATTATTCATTAAAACAACTATTTTGCGAAACAATCTTTCCTAATTTTGAAAATAATTGTTCTGGACCAAGACTAAAAATATGTTATATTCACTAGTGAAGAAATACAATTAGAAAGGAAGATGTTGAGTGAAAAAACGATTAACAACGGATTTAACCAGAGTAGATGTAAATAAGATTTTAACCCGAATGATCAGTAAAAAAAATCATTTCTCATTTGAAGATATTGAAAAAGAATGTCAAAAACCGTTAACCACGGCGGATAAATTTCTAATTAGGACACTTGTTGTCAAAAAATTTAAGCTGAATGTAGAATATCTTTCATCTAATCAGTTAAAATTTTATCGTGTAAACAAAGAAGCGTGTTTGTAAGTCCTTTTTGTACATAATAAAATTAAAAATGTTGCAATACCATACAAAATAACACAGACCTTAAAGAATAAGGTAAGATAGAACCAGAAAGAGAAAAGGAGGAGAGCTAGGAAAGAAAAAGTGTTGTTGTGTATGGATCAAGAAGCAGCATGTTTGATTGAACAAGATTTTGGGGAAATCCGTTTAATGAAACATTATATATTGGGGAAGCGACAAATAGTAAGTAGAAGTCATACTTATATGACAGAATAGCATCAGAAAAACAAACCTTTTATAGGTGGAAGTTTGTCTGTGGCTTTTGATTGAAACATTCGATACATCAGATCAATGATATTGCAGTTGTATAAAAAAGCACATAGAGGTTTAAAAATTGTGTAGCATTTTTGTTATGAACAGCAATAGCACATAGAATAACAACTTCATTTTACAACTCGCTAAATGAAGGGGCTATGAAGTATTCTGCGAGATCACATAAAAAAGGAACCACCATTGATGAAGAAAGGGATGGGCATTTTTGCCCATCCCTTTCTTTTTGACTTACTCAATGGAGGTTAAACTAATTTCGCCAGAAAAAAGAGTGAGAAATTGGTCTTCTATTTGTACGATCAACTCTCCATGTTCTCCGATTTCTTTAGCAATCCCAGTATAATGCTGCCCTTTTTGGGTAAATTGTACTTTTTTTCCAAGAACGAAAGACTTTTCACGATAAAGTGTTAAGTATTCGTCTGTGGGTTCTGAAAGATAGTGAAAGAAATTTTTCCAAATTTGACTAATCAATTGATTCCGTGTGATGGATTTCTGACCATCAGGGAAAAGAGACGTTGCTTTCTTTTGAATTGCTTCAGGAAACTGTTTTTGCGGGATGGAAAAATTTAGACCAATGCCAATAATGATCGAACTGATCCCGCCAGTTTCCATGTCACTGATTGCTTCAGATAAAATCCCGCTAATTTTTTTTCCATTTAAATAAAGATCATTGACCCATTTGATCGAAGGGTCTTTTTTAGTCAATTCTTGAATGGCTTTCACGCATGCACTTGCTGCAATAACTGTATACTGGGGCAATTCATCAAATCGTTGATTGGGATGGATCAATAAGCTCATATAAATACCTTGTCCAGGGGCTGCAAAAAAAGGACGTCCAAATCGGCCGTGTGCCTGTTCTTGGGTATCGGCGATAAAAAGAGCGGGTCCGATTTCTTTGGTTGCCGCAAGTTTAGCATCTTTCATCGTAGATTCTGATCGTTCTTGTACCGACACCGTCAAATCTGGTATCCAAGGTTCTAATGCTTGGCGAATTTCTTGGGCATCTAACACATCAGAAGGAAGATAACGGTACCCCTTAGCTTGATGCTCAAAATGATAACCTGTTTTTTCTAATTCTTTGATTGCTTTCCAAATACTGGTACGTGACACTTGTAATTGCTGTGCCATTTTTTCACCTGATAAAAAATCAGGAGATTCTTTTAATAGTTGGAGTACTTTATCTTTTGTCGTCATCCATTGCAACTCCTTTCATGTAGTATTGTATCAATAAGAAAGCAGAAAACAAATGAGAAATTTGTCAGTTGTTATGGAAGCGACAGCAGATGATTGCTAACTTAAAAGTACTTGGTCGTCTTTCAATGCAGCGCCACTATTTTGTTTGAACATTTCTAGTAGCTGAGGGACAGTCAAATGTTGTTTTTCTGCCTGTTGAATATCCACGACGATTTGCCCTTGGTGTAGCATGATCAATCGATTTCCGTAGCGGATGGCATCTTCCATATCATGGGTGACCATGAAAGCCGTCAAGTGCTGTTCGCTAATTAATTTGTCCGTTAGTTCCATCACTGTTTTTGAAGTTGCCGGGTCGAGGGCTGCAGTATGTTCATCTAATAAAATCAATTCAGGACGTTGTAAAGTAGCCATTAATAACGTGATCGCTTGACGCTGTCCTCCAGAAAGCAAGCCGATTTCAGTGGTCAAACGATTTTCTAACCCAAGATTCAAGCGTGCGAGATGTTCCTTGAAGAAGGAACGATCTTGCGGCTTGACTCCTCGGAAAAAGCCTCGTTTTTTGCCACGTTTCATTGCTAGTGCTAAATTTTCTTCCACCGTCAATCGGACAGCAGTGCCTAATTTAGGGTCTTGAAAGACACGACTGATTTCTTTGGAGCGAGCAACCACTGACTTTTTGGTGATATCTTTGCCATTCAATAAAATCTTCCCTTGATCCACTGGAAAAGAACCAGCAATACTGTTCAATAGTGTCGATTTACCTGCACCATTTCCGCCAATAATTGTTACGAAATCACCTTGTTTCAATGAGAGATTAACTCCTTTTAGCACATGGTTTTCATTGATGGTTCCTTTTTCAAACGTATGGTGGATAGATTGAAGTGTTAAAACATCAGTCATTGATAGATCCTCCTTTTGCTTTCGTACGCTTAGGTAACTTTAATTTTTGTTGGATTTGTGGAAAAGATAAACAGATAACCAGAACAAGTGCAGAAGCTAATTTTGAATCGCTTGGTTGAACGTTCAACTCAAAAACTAACGCTAAGATAAAACGATAGATCACGGCGCCTAAAATAATTGTCAATAATCGAAGAAGCAATGGTTGGTTTCGAAAGAGGACTTCAGCGATGATGATTGAAGCCAAGCCAATCACGATCGTACCGATCCCAGAGTTTAAATCAGCAAAGCCATTGTTTTGTGCAAGCAACGAACCAGATAGAGCAATACAGCCATTTGAAATCATATACCCAATGATTTTCATCGTATCGGTGTTGATGCCATTTGCTTCACTCATTGCTAAATTATCGCCAGTCGCTCGAATCGCCAACCCCGTTTCTGTCCGTAAAAATAAAACAAGCAACGTGACAACAATCAATGCGACAAGTAAGCCAGCAATCAATACAGCATTTTCTTTTGAAACACCGAGTGATTCTGCCCATGTAAAGACGTTTTTTTGTCCTAACAAAGAAAGATTAGGTGCGCCCATGATCCGTGAGGTAACGGAATATAAGCCAGTCATCGTGATGATTCCAGCTAGAAGTGCCGGAATTTTAAGTTTGGTATGGAGCAGTCCTGAAACTAAGCCAGCTGCTGCGCCTCCTAAAAATCCTAAGAGGCAAGCAACGATTGGGGAAAGTCCATTAGTGATACTGACAGCAGCAATCCCAGCACCTAAAGGGAAACTGCCTTCAGCTGTTAAATCAGCAATATCCAGAATACGAAAAGTAAGGAAGACACCGATTGCCAGTAGTGCCCAAAGCACGCCTTGTGAAGCAGAAGATAAAAAGATACTTATTAAATTAGTCATGATTGTCCTCCTGTAAAATTATTCAGTCTCTTTGATTGTTGTTGGATCGATCCCAAGGGCTTTTGCCATGTCTTTATTGACATATAAGGAAAGATCATCTGCTGATTCAACCGGTAATTCACTCGGTTTTTTGCCAGCTAAGATCTTGGCAGCCATTTCACCTGTTTGTCGTCCTAATTCTTCATAATCAATCCCAACAGTCGCTAAGCCACCTTCTTTGACTTGATCCACGGAACCAGCAACGATCGGTGTTTTTGTTTCTTTGGCTACTTCACCGATAACGCTAGCAGCACTGGCGAATGTATTATCCGTTGGGATGTAGATACCGTCGACATCTTTGGCTAAACTTTTTGTCACTTGTTGAACATCATTGGTGGAGTTTGCCGTCAATACTTTGACTTTCACTCCGGCTTTTTTCAATGTTTTCTCGGCTAAGTCTCCTTGGATTTTGGAATTTGCTTCCCCGTTGTTGTACATGATCCCGATCGTTTTTGCTTTTGGCACGATCTGTAATAATAGTTCGATTTGTTTTTCGATCGGTACCATATCCGTTGTACCAGTCACATTTCCACCAGGTTTGTCATTAGAAGAAACTAAGTGTGCTTTTTCTAAGTCGGTAACTGCTGTCACTGTAATAGGAATCGTAGTTGTTTCATTAAGGAGTGATTGCGCAGCTGGAGTTGCAATCCCTAATAATAAGTCGGGTTGGTCTTTCACTAATTTTTCACTCATACTTTTTAGATTGTCTTGATTGTTTTGCGCATTTTGATAGTTGATTGTTAAATTGTCGCCTTCTTTATAGCCATTTTCTGCTAGCCCTTCTTTGAACCCTTTATATGTAGCATCTAATGAATTGTGTTGAACCAGTTGTAAAACACCGATTGTTTTCGAGTCATCCGATTTTGCTGAGGAACTATTTGCAGTTCCACATCCACCAAGTGCTAGTAATAATGTTGCGCCTAATCCGATCAATAAATTTTTTTCATTTCTTTTTCCTCCTTCAATTTTGAAAACAAAAAATCCATTTAGACAAAACGTCTAAATGGATTGAGTATCGAAAGAGTATGTAAGTAAGAAATCGTGATTACTTTGTACTTTTCGCTTAGCCACTTAACGTAATGTCTACGTGGCTTTTGCGTAATACAAAGTTCTTTAGCCATCATAGATACAAACCAGTTGTTTGGTGTTTGTATCCATAATTCATGAATACAAACCTATCTAAAGTAGCTAAAGTAAAAGTTATTCAATTGTGTCGGGATAAGTTGTATATTCGGTTTTTGCATAAATAAATCCTCCACAAATAATAAATTTTCCTAAGTATAGCGGAGATGTAAGGGGGTTGTCAAGACGAACATTCAGAAAATTCTCAAAATCCATGAATGTTTATTCGATATATTATAGTAAGAAAAGTTTAAGAAAAAATGATGAAAAGAGGAGGGAAACGCCAGGAAGTGTTGACTTTTATGAAAAAAGAGTGTAATATATGAAGTTGCAAAAACTATCTGATGAAGTAAAGGCAGAAACGAAATATTGTCCGTTTCGGCTTTATAATAAGGAAACAAAAATAGAAGCGCATGAAGAAATGGTTTCAAAAGAATGCTCTATTTTTGGTTTTTTTTTGCCTAAAAGCCGCAAAAAATGTCTATTGTTATCTAAATATAATATTTTTAATATTATTGTAACAATTGATCGGGTAGTCTTTTTGAATGACATTTTAGAGGGGTGAAGAGCTTGGCTGGACACGTAGTAAAGTACGGAAAACATCGCGAACGTAGAAGTTTCGCACGAATCAGTGAAGTGTTGGAATTACCAAATTTGATCGAAATTCAAACAGACTCTTACCAATGGTTCCTAGATGAAGGACTAAGAGAAATGTTTGAAGACATTTTGCCAATTGATGACTTCAATGGCAATCTATCTTTGGAATTTGTGGATTATGAATTGAAAGAACCTAAGTATACGGTAGCAGAAGCACGCGCACATGATGCAAATTACTCTGCACCATTACATGTAACGTTACGTCTAACAAACCGTGAGACAGGTGAAATCAAAGCGCAAGAAGTCTTCTTCGGTGATTTCCCATTAATGACTGAACAAGGAACATTCATTATCAACGGAGCAGAACGAGTAATCGTTTCTCAGTTAGTGCGTTCACCTGGTGTGTACTTCCATGGAAAAGTAGACAAAAACGGAAAAGAAGGTTTCGGTTCAACTGTGATCCCGAACCGTGGTGCATGGTTAGAAATGGAAACTGATGCAAAAGATATTTCTTACGTACGTATTGATCGTACCCGTAAGATTCCTTTGACTGTGTTAGTTCGTGCCCTAGGGTTTGGATCGGATGATACGATCTTTGAAATCTTTGGTGACAGTGAAACGTTACGTAATACAGTTGAAAAAGACTTGCACAAAAATGCAAGTGATTCAAGAACAGAAGAAGGATTAAAAGACGTTTACGAACGTCTACGTCCAGGCGAGCCTAAGACAGCCGATAGTTCTCGGAACTTATTGAATGCTCGTTTCTTCGATCCAAAACGCTACGACTTAGCCAACGTTGGTCGTTATAAAGTAAATAAAAAATTAGACTTGAAAACACGTCTATTGAACTTAACATTAGCAGAAACATTGGTTGATCCAGAAACTGGTGAAATCATCGTTGAAAAAGGAACTGTGTTGACTCACCAAGTGATGGAAACATTAGCACCTTTCATTGATAATGGATTGAATTCAGTGACTTACTATCCATCAGAAGATGGTGTTGTGACTGATCCAATGACTGTTCAAGTAATCAAAGTCTTTTCACCAAAAGACCCAGAACGTGAAGTGAATGTGATTGGTAATGGTTATCCAGAATCAGCTGTGAAAACTGTTCGTCCGGCAGACATCATCGCATCAATGAGTTATTTCTTAAACTTGATGGAAGGGATCGGCAACGTGGACGATATCGACCACTTAGGAAACCGTCGTATCCGTTCAGTCGGTGAATTACTGCAAAACCAATTCCGTATCGGTTTAGCTCGGATGGAACGTGTTGTACGTGAAAGAATGTCGATCCAAGATACAGAAACATTGACACCACAACAATTGATCAACATCCGTCCAGTGGTTGCAAGTATCAAAGAATTCTTCGGTTCTTCTCAGTTGTCTCAGTTCATGGATCAAACGAACCCACTTGGGGAATTGACACACAAACGTCGTCTTTCAGCCTTAGGACCTGGTGGTTTGACTCGTGACCGAGCTGGTTATGAAGTTCGTGACGTTCACTATTCTCACTATGGCCGTATGTGTCCGATTGAAACGCCTGAAGGACCAAATATCGGGTTGATCAATAGTTTATCTAGCTATGCGAAAGTTAATAAATTTGGATTTATCGAAACTCCTTACCGTCGTGTTGATCGTGAAACTGGTCGTGTAACGGATCAAATCGACTATCTAACAGCTGACATCGAAGACCACTACATCGTTGCCCAAGCAAATAGCCCATTAAATGAAGATGGTACTTTTGCACAAGACGTTGTTATGGCTCGTGCGCAAAGTGAAAACTTAGAAGTTTCAATCGATAAAGTCGATTATATGGACGTATCACCTAAACAAGTAGTTGCGGTAGCGACAGCATGTATTCCTTTCTTGGAAAACGATGACTCCAACCGTGCCTTGATGGGTGCCAACATGCAGCGTCAAGCAGTGCCATTGATCAATCCACAAGCACCATGGGTTGGTACTGGTATGGAATATAAATCAGCTCATGACTCAGGAGCTGCTTTGCTATGTAAACATGATGGTGTCGTTGAATTTGTGGATGCCTCTGAGATTCGTGTTCGTCGTGACAACGGTGCATTAGATAAATACGCTGTAACAAAATTCCGTCGTTCAAACTCAGGAACAAGCTACAACCAACGCCCAATCGTTCATTTAGGCGAAAAAGTTGAAAAAGGCGATACTTTAGCAGATGGACCTTCAATGGAACAAGGTGAAATGGCGCTAGGACAAAACGTTTTAGTTGGTTTCATGACTTGGGAAGGTTACAACTATGAAGATGCGATCATCATGAGCCGTCGTCTTGTAAAAGATGATGTCTATACTTCGATCCACATCGAAGAATATGAATCAGAAGCTCGTGATACAAAATTAGGACCTGAAGAAATTACTCGTGAAATCCCTAACGTTGGGGAAGATGCTTTGAAAGATCTAGACGAGATGGGTATTATCCGTATCGGTGCGGAAGTCCAAGATGGTGACTTGCTAGTTGGTAAAGTAACACCAAAAGGGGTAACCGAATTATCCGCTGAAGAACGTCTTTTACATGCGATCTTTGGTGAAAAAGCTCGTGAAGTCCGTGATACTTCATTACGTGTACCACATGGTGGTGGCGGGATCGTCCACGACGTAAAAATCTTTACTCGTGAAGCCGGCGATGAATTATCACCAGGCGTAAACATGCTTGTACGTGTGTATATCGTTCAAAAACGTAAAATCCATGAAGGAGATAAGATGGCCGGACGTCATGGTAATAAAGGGGTTGTATCCCGTATCATGCCGGAAGAAGATATGCCATTCTTACCAGATGGAACACCAATCGATATCATGTTGAATCCTTTAGGGGTGCCATCACGGATGAATATCGGACAAGTATTGGAATTGCATTTAGGGATGGCTGCTCGTCAGTTAGGTATCCATGTTGCAACACCAGTATTTGATGGTGCAAGTGATGAGGATGTTTGGGAAACGGTTCGTGAAGCTGGTATGGCTAGCGATGCGAAAACCATCCTTTATGACGGACGTACAGGTGAACCATTTGACGGCCGAGTGTCTGTCGGTGTCATGTACATGATCAAACTTGCTCACATGGTCGATGATAAATTGCATGCTCGTTCAATCGGACCTTACTCATTGGTTACACAACAACCATTGGGTGGTAAAGCACAATTTGGTGGACAACGTTTTGGTGAAATGGAAGTTTGGGCTTTGGAAGCTTACGGTGCCGCTTATACCTTACAAGAAATCTTGACATACAAATCAGATGATGTAGTTGGTCGTGTGAAAACTTATGAAGCGATCGTCAAAGGCGAACCAATTCCAAAACCAGGTGTACCAGAATCATTCCGAGTATTAGTAAAAGAATTACAATCACTAGGATTAGACATGCGTGTCTTGGATATCAAAGATTCTGAAATCGAACTCCGTGATATGGATGACGAAGATGATGATTTGATCACTGTAGATGCTTTGACAAAATTTGCTGAACAGCAAACAGCCAAAGAATTAGAAAAGAAAGCTGCTGAACAAGTGGAAGATGAAAGACAAGATATCATCCAAAACTTTGAAACCGCAGAAGATAACTTAGACTAATCCGGTCTATGAGCTGTAAGGCGGTCGATGATCAGCCGCCTTGCGGTTTTGCCATTAAACGAAATGGAGGGAACCCCTTTTGATCGATGTAAATAAATTCGAAAGTATGCAAATAGGTTTGGCTTCTCCCGAAAAAATCAGAAGCTGGTCTTATGGTGAAGTAAAAAAACCTGAGACGATTAACTATCGTACCTTAAAACCTGAACGCGAAGGGTTGTTCTGTGAGCGGATTTTTGGTCCTACGAAAGACTGGGAATGTGCCTGCGGAAAATACAAACGTATCCGTTATAAAGGAATCGTTTGTGACCGATGCGGTGTTGAAGTGACACGTTCAAAAGTTCGTCGTGAACGTATGGGTCACATTGAATTAGCAGCACCTGTTTCACATATCTGGTACTTTAAAGGAATTCCTTCTCGTATGGGACTTGTTTTAGACATGAGTCCTCGTGCCTTAGAAGAAATCATTTATTTTGCTTCATATGTGGTTATCGAACCAGGAAACACCAACTTAGAGAAAAAACAATTGTTGACAGAACGTGAATACCGCGAAAAACGTGAACAATATGGACAAGAATTCCAAGCAGCAATGGGTGCAGAAGCAATCAAACAATTACTAGACAGTGTTGATTTAGATGCTGAAGCAGCTGAATTGAAAGAAGAATTGAAATCTGCCCAAGGGCAAAAACGGACTCGTGCGATCCGCCGTTTGGACATTTTAGAAGCTTTCCGTGCTTCAGGAAATGAACCAAGTTGGATGGTTATGGACGTTATTCCAGTTATTCCACCAGATTTACGACCAATGGTGCAATTAGAAGGTGGACGTTTTGCAACAAGTGATTTGAATGATCTTTACCGTCGAGTAATCAACCGTAATAACCGTTTGAAACGCTTGTTAGATTTGAATGCTCCAGGAATCATCGTCCAAAACGAAAAACGGATGTTACAAGAAGCTGTTGATGCGTTGATCGATAATGGTCGTCGTGGCCGTCCAGTTACTGGACCAGGTAACCGTCCATTGAAATCTCTTTCTCACATGTTGAAAGGGAAACAAGGTCGTTTCCGTCAAAACTTACTTGGTAAACGTGTTGACTATTCAGGACGTTCCGTTATCGTTGTAGGACCTTTCTTGAAAATGTATCAATGTGGATTGCCAAAAGAAATGGCGATCGAACTATTTAAACCATTCGTGATGCGTGAATTGGTTCAACGTGAACTAGCTTCTAACATCAAAAATGCGAAACGTAAAATCGAACGTCAAGAAGACGAAGTTTGGGATGTCTTGGAAGACGTAATCAAAGAACACCCAGTATTACTTAACCGGGCACCTACGCTACACAGACTTGGTATCCAAGCATTTGAACCTGTTTTAGTGCAAGGCCGTGCGATTCGTTTGCACCCACTTGTATGTGAAGCTTATAATGCCGACTTTGATGGAGACCAAATGGCCGTTCACGTACCATTGAACGAAGAAGCACAAGCGGAAGCACGTATGTTGATGTTAGCTGCTCAAAACATCTTGAATCCAAAAGACGGTAAACCAGTTGTAACACCTTCCCAAGATATGGTTTTAGGTAACTACTACCTAACAATGGAAGAAGAAGGTCGTGAAGGCGAAGGAATGGTCTTCCGTGACCAAAACGAAGCTGTGATCGCATGGCGTAACGGCTACGTTCATTTACACTCACGTATCGGTGTGAACCCTAATTCATTAGGTGAAAAACCATTTACTGACTGGCAAAAAGAACGTACGATGATTACAACTGTTGGTAAGATCATCTTTAATGAGATCATGCCTCCAGAGTTCCCTTACTTGAATGAACCAACAGACTTCAACTTAACGGTACAAACACCGGATAAATATTTTGTTGAAGCAGGTACAGATATTCCTGCGCATATCAAAGAGCAAGAATTAGTCTTACCATTCAAGAAGAAAAATCTAGGAAATATCATTGCGGAAGTCTTCAAACGTTTCAAAGTAACTGAAACTTCTAAGATGCTTGACCGAATGAAAGACTTAGGGTATAAACATTCTACACATGCTGGTATCACAGTAGGTATCGCAGATATCAGTGTACTGAATGAAAAACAAGGAATCATTGAAAATGCCCATAAACAAGTTGAAACAATTACAAAACAATTCCGTCGTGGATTGATTACTGATGACGAACGTTATGAACGAGTAATCGCTGTTTGGAATGCTGCTAAAGATAGCATCCAACAAAAACTGATGGAAGGGTTAGAAGCGAAAAACCCAATCTTCATGATGTCTGACTCTGGGGCCCGTGGTAACATCTCCAACTTTACTCAGCTTGCTGGTATGCGTGGACTGATGGCTGCTCCGAATGGTCGAATCATGGAATTACCGATCATCTCAAACTTCCGTGAAGGACTTTCTGTCTTAGAAATGTTTATCTCTACTCACGGGGCTCGTAAAGGGATGACCGATACTGCCTTGAAGACAGCCGATTCAGGTTACTTGACTCGTCGTTTAGTTGACGTTGCCCAAGACGTTATTATTCGTGAAGAAGATTGCGGAACAGACCGCGGTCTTGAAATCCAAGCGATTCGTGAAGGAAACGAAATCATTGAATCATTAGAAGATCGTTTGATCGGTCGTTACACACGTAAAGAAGTACGTGATCCAGAAACGAACGAATTGATCATCGCTGGTAACCAATTGATTTCAGAAGATATTGCAAAACAAATCGTGGATGCAGGTGTGGAAACTGTCACAATCCGTTCTGTCTTCACATGTAACACAAAACATGGTGTCTGCAAACACTGTTATGGACGTAACTTGGCAACTGGATCTGACGTTGAAGTTGGTGAAGCAGTTGGTACGATCGCCGCTCAATCAATCGGAGAACCAGGTACTCAGTTGACAATGCGTACCTTCCATACCGGTGGGGTAGCCGGAGACGATATCACTCAAGGTCTTCCTCGTGTCCAAGAAATTTTTGAAGCACGTAATCCTAAAGGGCAAGCAGTGATCACCGAAGTAACTGGTGACGTCATCGATATCTCAGAAGATGCTTCAACTCGTACAAAAGAAGTAACAATCAAAGGGAAAACCGACACACGTACGTATACTGTTCCTTATACAGCACGTATGAAAGTCGCTGAAGGCGATATGATCCACCGTGGTGCACCATTAACGGAAGGTTCAATCGATCCTAAACAATTGTTACAAGTTCGTGATGTATTATCAGTTGAAAACTACTTGCTGCGCGAAGTACAACGTGTATACCGTATGCAAGGGGTAGAAATCGGCGATAAACATATCGAAGTAATGGTTCGACAAATGTTACGTAAAGTCCGTGTAATGGATCCAGGGGATACTGATATCTTACCAGGTACATTGATGGATATTGCTGACTTCAAAGACCAAAACTACAATACATTGGTAGCTGGAGGCGTACCTGCAACATCTCGCCCAGTCCTACTAGGTATTACAAAAGCATCATTAGAAACAAACAGCTTCTTATCTGCTGCATCCTTCCAAGAAACAACTCGTGTCTTGACTGATGCTGCGATCCGAGGTAAAAAAGATCCACTTCTTGGTTTGAAAGAAAATGTTATCATCGGTAAAATCATCCCAGCTGGTACTGGTATGGCTCGTTACCGTAACATGGAACCAAAAGAAGTCGGTGTTGCAAGTGAAAATGTTTATAGTATTTCAGACATCGAAGCACAAATGGCTGCAGAAGATGCAATGAATGAACAAACAAAATAATGTGACACCAAACAGAGCTAAGATGAACATCTTAGCTCTGTTTTTTTTGTCGTGCTAAAGTTGATAGAAACAAACGAAATTGAGAATTTGTTCATTACGGACGAGCATTTTTTCTTATTTTTGTACTTATATAAAAAATTAGTTCCGTGAATCATTGAATTGCTTAGTGAAACTTGCTAAAGGTTGCTGTGCTAGATCACTTTTGTTCATCGTTCAGGTAAAACTGCTATGTAGGGGCGGATGGGTTGAGATTTTTTCAGATAATAAGCGATACATGATCGAATGTGAACCAAATGTTTCAGTAAGTGATGTGAGTGCTTGTTGGGACGAAGGATGTGTGGTATTGAGAATCAATTTTTCAAGTAGATTTTTTGGGTTGTCTTGATCTACTAGCGTACCAGAATTCTTTACTGACTTACTTGGTAAAATTTGTTGAATTTTATCAGTGAAATTATTTTTTTTGGCATAACGTGCCATCCTGCAGTTAAAAATTTTAGCGGTTGTTAATTCAAAATCTGTGGAAAAGTATAATATAAAAGAACTATCCACAAGGAAAAAGAAAAACCGTTTATTCTCTATTGTGGAAAAAACAGTTGAGAGGGAAAAGAAAGTTATCCACAAAAGAGAAAGGAAATAGGAAAAATTGATAAAAATACCGGGAGGGGGTAAAATGATTATTTCTTTCAATAAATGTAAAAAATGTGAGAACAATAAATGGCGTTTAGGTTTAAGTCCTAGGAGTATTGTATATACTTTTAAATAGATGGATAAAAAAATCAAATCAATGAAAAGATTAGTAAAAAAGAAAATACTGCAATACTCTATCTTAATAAAGCAAGCAGGTAAGTATAGGAGTATCGATTCTTTGTTTATTCGTTTCGAAGGTAAGCAAAACAGTATCACCCTTTTATAAATCAAGGTATGATGAAAGACAAAGGGGGATTTTATATGACGAAAAAAGCAGTTTTTGCAGGTGGTTGTTTTTGGTGCATGGTCAAACCTTTTGAAACACAGCCAGGAATCATAGCAGTAACCTCTGGCTATACGGGAGGACATGTCCCAAATCCTACCTATGAACAAGTAACCACAGGAACGACAGGTCATACGGAAGCGGTAGAAATCGAGTATGATCCGTCTCTGGTTTCTTATGAACAGTTAGTCGAAATCTACTGGCAACAAACAGACCCAACGGATGCTTTCGGTCAATTTGCTGATCGCGGAGACTCTTATCGACCGGTCATTTATTATAGCGATGAAGAAGAACGTGAAATCGCTGAAGCATCAAAGAAACAACTACAAGAAAGTGGTCGATTCGATCGTCCGATTGTCACAAAAATCGAACCCCGAAGTGAGTTTTATCCCGCTGAGGAGTATCATCAAGACTATTATAAGAAGAACAAAGTCCACTATAATCTTTACCGAGAAGGGTCTGGACGAGGGAGTTTTTTACGAAAACATTGGTCTGGAAAATAAGACACATTGCATTTTGAAGAATTTCAGTTAGGGATAAAAGCTGGCTATGCTTTGGCTTGCTGTGAATTTAGTGGTTTTTATAATTTTTAGGTAAAGTTATCTAAGTGTCAATGGATCGGCCATCTGGTTGATCCATTTTTTTATAAATCAAGGTTCATTATCGTTTGTTGAATGACAGCAAGCAGAAAAGATACTAAGCTATCAAAAGCGTACGTAATGAGGCAAATAAGCGAAGTCCGTCAAATCATCATCAGTTAAAAGGATCGCATCGTTGATAACCAATAAATAGACAACTAAATTACCACACATGAAGGAGAAAAAGTGCGACACTCAAAAAAGGCACAAAAGGTACTCTTTTAGATTTTTTATCGTGAGAGAGAAAAATAAAGAAAAAAGTAATCCCAATAAACTAGCAAGAAAGAGGAGTTGCATCAGTTGATTGAGAGCTAGACCGCCACTCCAGCTTAAAAGTAATAAAACATCACCTAAACCTAAACATTCACTCCCGTAACGAGTAAGGAAAAAACTGATCAAGAATAAAACAGCAAAACTAAGCCATTGAAATTCTCCTTTGATCAACCAAGTCATCCATAAGATAAACCAGATAAAATAAAGCGTTCTTCCCTCGATCATCAAATAAAAACTATCCATTAAAGAGAGTAAAAAGGCTGACAAAAACCAAAAAACAAGTAACCCGTCTGGGCGCTGTGAAAAATAAAATAGCCAAACAGATAAACAACCATCGATACATTCTGCTATAAAATAAATCGGTGAAAGCTTGCTGCGACAGTTTCGACAACGAAAACGTTGGTAACAGATGGAAAGCAATGGGACCAGTTCATACCAAGCCAATACATGCTGACAGTTGACACAATGAGACCGTGGGTAAATAATAGAGTGTCCTTGTGGCAGGCGTTGTGCCACTAAGCATAAGAACGAACCAATGCAACAACCAATGATAAAATAGAGAAACATAGCGAGGGCCTCCTTTTAAAGAAAGATACGCCAATAACAACCATTTTATTTATTTTTAGTAGAGGTGACAAAATGAAGATTTCGATCGGAGTCGATATCGGTACGACACAAACAAAAGCAGTGGCATTCAACGAGCAAGCTGAAGTCATCGCTTCAGCTTATTTTCTAAATCCGATGATCCAAGAAGCACCAGGAATGGCAGAACAAGACCCAGAATTGATCTTCCACGGTGTATGTACAGTAATCAAAGAAGTCGTCAAACAGTTACCGAAGTCGACAACTATAGAAGTGATTGCCTTTTCAACAGCGATGCACAGTTTGATTCTGTTAGATGATAATAAACACCCTTTGACCCGTATGATCACTTGGGCAGATAATCGTGCGAAAACACAAGCTGAAAAATTAAAAAACAGCCAACTAGGGTTTCACTTTTATCAACAAACAGGCACCCCAATCCATCCAATGACGCCACTAGTTAAAATCCATTGGTTGAACGAAACTCAACCAGAACTAACGAAGCAAGTGGCGTATTATGTGAGTATAAAAGAATATATCTTTTTCCGTTTGTTTGGACAATTAGTCTGCGACTACAGTACAGCCTCAGGCACAGGTTATTTTGATATCCATCAATTCAAATGGGCAGAAGAAGCGTTAAATTACTTATCAATCACTCAAGAACAACTACCTGAAGTGATGCCGTCAACCACGATACTCAATGGATTATCAAAAGAAAAACAAGAAATTTTAGGATCAGAAAATGATATATCATTTGTTTTAGGTGGTGCTGATGGTCCTTTATCTAATTTAGGACTGGGAGCATTTGGCGAAAAGATAGCTGCGTTAACAGTCGGTACCAGTGGGGCATTAAGATTTATTACAGACAAACCACAACTACATCCCGAGATGGAAACCTTCTGTTATGTACTGGATCGTACACACTGGGTGGTCGGTGGCGCAACAAGTAATGGTGCGGGAATTTTTGATTGGGCAAGTCAAACTTTGATGCAAGAAGTAACTCAAGCGGCTATTGATCAAGGCGAAAATCCTTACGATGCCCTTTTCTCAGCAATTACGTTTGTCCCACCAGGAGCGAACGGATTACTCTTTCAGCCCTATTTATTAGGAGAACGAGCTCCTCTATGGGAGGCAGAAGCTTCTGGGAGTTTTTTAGGTTTGCAAAGAGACCACACGGAAAAAGAAATGATGCGAGCTATTCTAGAAGGAATTTGTTTCAATTTAAAAAGGATTTTGACAGGAGTTTGTTCAGAAGATCAATTAACAGAAATCAGAGCTACAGGCGGATTCTCACAATCGCCTGTCTTTCGCCAATTAATGGCTGACGTTTTGGGGTATCCGCTCATTTTCCCGGCGGTGTCTGAAGCCTCCGCTTTAGGAGCCGTTTTCTTAGGGTGGCAAAGTATCGGGAAGATCACTGATTTAAGCGAAGCTATAGAAAAAGTACAGCTTGCTTCACAAGTACCAGTTCAACAAACGGTCAAAGAGACATATCAAAAAATCTTTCCGATTTTTGTTGAAACACAAAAACAAGTAGCGGCAACTTATCAGCCTTTAGCACATTTACGTCAAACTTTAAGTACTATGGATGAAAAATAGGATGAAAAAGTAGAATGACGGAATAAGAGAGGAATAGTGTAAGAACTAGAAAAAACGACTAAAGCAATAGAAAGTCTTTTCTAAGAAATGATAGGATGAAAATCGTTCTCAACTAATTGGTTTTATTGTACTTTTGTCTCAAAGTTTACTATGCTTTTATTGTAGACAAAAGTTAGGAGGAGAAAAGAAAATGAAATTTCCACAAACAAAAGAAGTATTAAATCAATTAGTTGCAGACTTGAGTCAAATGTCTGTTGTTGTTCACCAAACACATTGGTATATGCGTGGACCAGGTTTCTTGACATTGCACCCAATGATGGATGAATTTATGGATGACTTGAATGAACAATTAGATGAAATCTCAGAGCGTTTGATCACACTAGATGGTTCTCCTTATTCAACCTTACGTGAATTTGCAGACAACACCAATATTCCTGACGAAGTAGGCAATTGGGATCGGACTATTCCAGAACGCTTGGAAATTCTTGTGAAAGGCTACCGCTATTTGGCAGACCTTTACCAAAAAGGAATTGAAGTAGCTGGTGAGGAAGGCGACGACCCAACACAAGATATTTTTATCGAATTTAAAACAGCGACTGAAAAACGAATCTGGATGATCCAAGCACATTTAGGAAAAGCACCAGAAATCGATGCGTAAAATGATCATCAACTGATGATATTATATAATAGTAAAAAAACTGCGAGGGAAGTTATTTTCCTTGCAGTTTTTATTTTAGAAGAGAAAGAAACGTTCTTCGTTCTAAAAAAGAATGAGTGCATCACAAGGATACGTGCAATAAAAACGAAAGTTTTGGATTGCTAAGAAAAAACGTTGACATTAAGGGGATTAGCAGGTAATATGTTAAATGGTATTGTTTGCCCCACAAAGAGCCCCGGAAACTCGAAGTGTATGTCAAACATCAGAACTTAAATTGGAGGAAACTAACGTGCGTACAACATATATGGCCAAACCAGGCGAAGTAGAACGTAAATGGTATGTAGTAGACGCAACTGATGTTCCATTGGGACGTCTTTCAACAGTTGTTGCATCTGTACTACGTGGTAAAAATAAACCAACTTTCACACCTCATTTGGACACTGGCGATTTCGTCATCGTAATCAATGCAGATAAAGTGAAATTAACAGGTAAAAAAGCGACTGATAAAATTTATTACCGTCACAGCAACTACCCAGGAGGATTGAAATCAATCACTGCTGGTGAATTGCGTGCTAAAAATTCTCGTCGTTTGATCGAAACTTCTGTAAAAGGAATGCTTCCTAAAAATACTTTAGGCCGCAAACAATTTACAAAATTGAATGTATACGCTGGAGCTGAGCATCCACATGCAGCACAACAACCAGAAGTTTTAGACATTACAAACTTAATCTAATAGGAGGGAATTTCATTGGCACAAGTTCAATATATCGGCACAGGCCGTCGTAAAAATGCAGTTGCTCGTGTACGTTTAGTACCAGGAACTGGTAAAATTACTGTAAACAAAAAAGATGTTGAAGAATACATTCCACATGCTGACTTGCGTGAAGTAATCAATCAACCTTTCGCTGTTACTGAAACAAAAGGCGCTTATGACGTATTTGTTAACGTAAACGGCGGAGGCTACGCTGGACAATCAGGAGCTATCCGTCATGGTATCGCTCGTGCATTGCTAGAAGTTGATCCTGACTTCCGTCTAGCTCTTAAACGTGCTGGCTTACTTACTCGTGACGCACGTATGGTTGAACGTAAAAAACCAGGTCTTAAGAAAGCTCGTAAAGCTTCACAGTTCTCAAAACGTTAATATATCTTATATATCAACGATTCTGGCACTTTCCAAATTTTGGAGAGTGTCTTTTTTTGTACTTTTGGGAACGACAATGATTTGCATTTATTGGATAAAACAATGTCTTCATTAGATCGTGTTTCCAAAGAGAGTATTCCTAATTTAGCGCCAGGACAAGTTATATTGACTGGTGTATTATTTGATCTTCCAATAATTATACAAGTTGATCCCTGTAAAAAAATTATCTATCTTTTGAGGCGTTAACAGGTTACTACTTATGGGTACTGAATCCTTTAATATAGGCAATTTGATTTTTTACATTCTTTTTGATATGATAATTATGCGAAGCGATACTATTTTTATCAATAAAGCACAAAAACCACTCTACTGCGAATAGAGTGGTTTTCTTTTTCATCCGTTGCGACTACGAATGAGTGGGCTAGAAGCAACTTGCTTTTAGTCATTGTCTGTCTCATCTAACCAGTGAGAAAAAAGTTTGATAACGATACCTACAAAAATAGGCGCAATGACCAAGGATACTATTTTTTCCAATAAAGCACACCCCCTTTGAGGGCAAGTTGCCAAAGTGAGTATAGCATATTGTGTATTAGGAAGTGAATTTAAATTTTATGGGTGAGGAATTGTTATTAAAGGGTTATCCATCCCTTTCCAAATTTTGGAGAGTGTCTTTTTTGTATATTTAGGTATAGAAATGGGTATGATTTTTTTAAACCTGCCATTCATTTTCCGTTTTTTACTTCTGCTAATCGTTGTTCAAATTTTTTATAAGTGGATAGATCGATAATTTAGTAGTTATCTTAGGAATGTTTGGAGTATATAAGTAATGATAGATGTAATTACTTGTTTCTATAATTGTATACGCGGATCGTATTTTTAAAGTATCTATTTAATAAAATGAATATTATCATTGCAATAAATAGTGTTTAATTATTTTACAAATTATCTAACCACTGAAGAAAATCAGAAGAGTATATAAAATAAATAAGTTAGTAAGGACAATTTGATTTTTTGGATTATTCTTGATATGATGATGGTGCGAAGCGATATTAATTTTTACCAATGGAACACAAAAACCACTCTACGGCGAATAGAGTGGTTTTCTTTTACAATCGTTGCGACTTCGAATGTGTGGGTTAGAAGCAACTTGCTATTAGTCATTGTCTTTCTCATCTAACCAGTGAGAAATTAGTTGAATAACTAAACCTACAAAGATAGGTGCAATAACTAGCGATATTAATTTTTCCAATGGAATCACCCCCTTGGGGGCAAGTTGCCAAAATGAGTATAGCATATTGTGCATTAGGAAGTGAACTTAAATTTTATGGGTGAGAAATTGTTATAAAATAGTCTTTTTGATTCACGCATATTTTTTGGGTACGTCTTTAGGTACGAAGGTCTTAAAATGTGGTGAAATCCATTAAAACCGTACTTGTTGAAGAGTTGCTCAATCTATTGCTATCCATCCCCTTCAAAATCTCTGCCACAGAACTAGCTCTTAAGAAAGCTCGTAAAGCTTCACAGTTCTCAAAACATTAAGAATACTATTATATCAATGTTTTAGACACTTTCTATTTTTGGAGAGTGTCTTTTTTTTGTACTTTTGGGTACGGAAATGGGTATGAGATTTTTAAACCTGCTATTAATTTTACATTCTTTGCTTCTTCCAATCGTTGTTCAAATTTTTCATAGGTGGATAGATCGATAATTTAGTAGTTATCTTAGGAATGTTTGGGGTATATAAATAATGATATTGGATATTTTTTGACTTTTCTTGCCTAAAAAATGTTGTTTTTTTACAGTGTAGAGAAAATATAATAAATGAAATACTTTCTCCGCCATTATTTGTTTTTCTCCGCCAAATAATATAAAATGGCGGAGAAAATAAGTGGATGGCGGTGAAAGAATTTAATTATTCTACACGCCTTTTGTTCGTTATCTTGTCGGAATCATTTTGCGAACTTACGGAAACTTCTCAGACAGATCGGGCGAGTTACGAGAATCACACTGTGCGAAGCTATGCTGAGTGCAGTTACCTTGAGTATGACTTTCAAGGCACTTTCCAAACTTTGGAGAGTGTCTTTTTTCATTTTGAATCATAAAAAAGATGTCGTGAGTTTCACCAACATCAAAAAAGTATAGGGGCATAATAATCTGTTCCACTTTAATGTGGAACAGATTACGTATTTATCTTTAGTGAGAAAAACTCTATGATATAGACAAGGAAAACGTTTTCTGAGGTGATAATGGATGTTATCAAAGCGCGAGAGTCAGTTAATTGAATTACTTTTAGAGGAGGAGAATTTTCAACCAGCAAGTTTCTTTAGTGAAAAACTCAATGTTTCAAATAAAACAATTTATCAAGATATTCAGAAGCTTGGACAGTTCTTGAATCGTTTTGAGTTAAAAATTGAAAAAAAACCTCGCATTGGGATCTACCTAATTGGAACGTCAACTAAAAAAAATGATGCCAAAATATTTATCACTAGTAAAGAAGCTATGTCAACAGAGGTAAAGTATAGTTCAAATTATCGTAGAGTGTACTTATTCGCCAATCTAATTTTTAAAACGGATAAAAAAGATATGAGTATTTTGAAAAAAAGTTTTTTGTCAGTATTGCAACTTTGCGTAAGGATTATGAGGAAATCATCAAATATTGTCGGTTAGCTGGGATTAGGATTACTTCAAATCATGTAATAGACACACAAAAAACACCTGAAGAGTTGATCCAGCGGACATTTGTCAATTATTTTGAAAAAAACATCGGTGTAGGGAATGAAAAATGTCAATATCACTTTGTTTTTGATCAAGCGATGGTTCAGTTTGTGGATGATTTTGTAAAGAATTTTTACCAACAGTCTAAACAGCAACCAACAAATTATATTGTCCATTCACTCAAACTTTCGTTGTTAACTTTGATTGGTCGAGTAAAGCATGGCTACCATTCACAAACAAATAAAAATCCTTTGTTTGTCGAAATAAAGAAAATGGAATTATATATGGTGGCACTAGATTTTTCAAATGGGGTCAAAGATGAATTGAATTGTTCCTTTACGATAAATGATCTTTACTTTATTTGTTCGTTGTTTATGGGACATGGAGTGAGACCGTTTGTGAATCTGGCAACCCATAGTCAACAAATCATGGAGACCACCAAACAATTTATTCAAGATATGTCGACACTGGTTGAGAAGGATTTGGGGCAAGATAGTCAGCTGCTTCAATCTCTATTTGCCCATATTGAGCCAATGGTTTATCGGTTGCAAATGGGGATTACCATTAAAAATCCTTTAAAAGAGGATATCATTCGGCAATACAGCACAATGTATACGCTAACAACTTACTGTATTCCAAAATTGGAAAAAGCAATGGGAATCAGAGTAACGGATGATGAAATTACTTTTTTGACTATTCATTTTCAGCTAGCTTTTGAAAAAATTGTGAATACGAAGCATGTTTTTCTTATTTGTCCAACGGGGTTGGGAACTTCGCAATTATTATTTCAGCGTATTCGTCATAGTTCTCCTAGCACCGTAGTCTATGAAGTGATTGATGTTCAAAAGTTGCAGGATTACAACTTAGATAGTGTCGATTTGATTATTTCAACAGTCAAATTAGAAAATGAATATCAAACGCCGATTATTTATGTTCGACCATTACCAACGAAAGAAGAAATTGCATTGATTAATCGTCATCTTCTTACCTTGAATCAACAAGACAATACATTTTTACCATCCATTGCACCGGATAAAACGATTTTAAAGAAATATTTGAAGGATGGTTGGATGTTCTTGAATCAAGATTTTGATAGTAGAGAATCTGTACTTTCTTTCATCACTGAGAAATATAAAGAAGAACAATTAGTAAAGGATAATTTTCTTGAGGTTGTACTTCAAAGAGAAAAACTAGGAGCTACCGGACTTTCATCAGGCGTAGCCATCCCACATGCAAATCCTAAATATGTAGTCAAAACAAAAATTTCTATTATCACTCTAAAAAACAAAATTACTTGGGGAGATGTGGATGTAAGGGTTGTTTTATTCTTAGCGATTGCAGAAGAAGATATGATTCAAGTGAAAAATATGATTGCACTACTTTATGATGTCTTTGTCTCACCTGAGAGAATAAAAAGTATTGCAAGTAAAGAAACAAGGAATGAGATTATTAACGAAATTATAGGAAAGAGGAAGTAAGATGACGAGTTATTTTGGAAAGAAAATTGCATTATTTCAATCTGAGGTAAAGAGTCAGAAGGAAGCTTTATCAATTATTGCAACTTGTCTATATCAAACAGGTTTAGTGAAGGATTCGTTTGCAGAGAATGTACTGAAAAGAGAAGAAGTGTTTCCTACTGGCTTATTAATCAATGATGTTGGGATTGCTATTCCACATACGGATGCAGAACACGTGAATGATTCTCAAATTGCATTTATGTCATTGAAAAAACCAGTAACTTTTTATGAAATGGGAACTGCAGATAAGGAAATTTCAGTCAGCTTGATCTTCATGTTGGCGTTGAAAGAACCACATGCACAGTTAGAAATGTTACAGAAGTTAATTACGATGTTTCAAAAAAAAGAGGTGGTTCAAAAGCTTCAAGCTGTAAATAATACTGAGGAGTATTATCAAATTATTGAAAAAGAAGGATTCGTTTAATAACCATTTTGAGGGGGAGCATTATGTTAGATTTATTACAAAAATTTGTTGATCTCGGATCAATCGTTGTATTGCCAATCTTAATTTTTGTTTTTGGTTTGATTTTAGGAACGAAACCGAGTAAGGCTTTTATTTCAGCATTAACGGTTGGTGTTGGATTTGTCGGGTTGAATTTAGTTATCGATTTATTGACCAATAGCTTAGGACCAGCAGCACAAGCGATGGTTGAACGTTTTGGACTAAACTTAACAACCATTGATGTTGGTTGGCCGGCAGCAGCTGCGATTTCTTATGGAACCGTTTTAGGTAGTTTGGCGATTCCAGTAGCTATCGTAGTCAATGTGTTATTAATTATTGTTGGCTTAACAAAAACACTGAATGTTGATATTTGGAATATCTGGCATGCAGCATTTGTTACTTCACTTGTCTACGCAGTAACGAATGACTTTGCAATGGGCATGTTGGCAACGGTTATTTATACAATGATGATTTTATTGTTTGGCGATATTTTAGGACCAATCATCAATAAATTCTATGGATTTCCAAATATTACCTTCCCACACGGAACGGCAGCACCCGGGTTTGTTTTTGCCCTACCTTTAAATTGGTTATTCGATAGGATTCCAGGATTGAAAGATTGGCATGCAGATCCAGAAACGATTCAAAAACGGTTTGGCATCTTTGGTGATTCAACAGTCATGGGCTTTTTAATTGGTTTGGTTATGGGGATTTTAGCTGGATATGATGTTGCGGGAATTGGACAATTAGCGGTGAAAACTGGCGCTGTAATGGTCTTAATGCCTAAAATGGTGGCACTTTTAATGGAAGGCTTAACGCCTATTTCAGAATCAGCAAATTCATTTGTTCAAAAACGTTTCCCAGGAAGAGAATTATATATCGGAATGGATGCCGCATTGTCAGTAGGACACCCAGCTGTATTATCTTCTTCGTTAATCTTAGTCCCAATCACGATTTTATTAGCAGTGATTTTACCAGGTAACACAACCTTGCCTTTCGGTGATTTGGCAACTATTCCATTCTTAGTTTGTTTGATGGCAGCTGTCTTTGGTGGAAACATTATTCGAACAATCTTAGGTGGGACGATCTACATGGTCACCATTTTATACATCACTTCATGGGTGGCACCATTTTTAACAAAAGCAGCACAAGCGGCAAACTTTGATTTACAAGGACATTCATCAGTAACTGCGATGGCAGAAGGTGGACTGTGGACAACACTTCTATACGTGGGTGGTGCAAAACTATTTGGTTACTTTGCCCTAGTCGGAATTGGTCTGATTATTACAGGTTTACTATTCTACGTGAATCGCATTTTACCTAAAAGAGCAGCTAAACAAACTGAAGTTTAATACAAAATAGGAGAGATGACAGATGAAAAAATTATTAATTATGTGCGGAACAGGTGTGGCTACTTCAACAGTGGTAACAGGAAAAGTAAAAGAATGGTTGAAATCAAAAGGACTCGAAAATGAAGTGAAACTATATCAATCAAAAGTTGCTGATGAGATTGGCAAAATTGATGACTACGATATTGTGGTCAGTACGACCGTGGTTCCTGACAACATTAAAGATAAAGTAATTATGGGGCTTCCTTTATTAACCGGAATTGGCATTGATGGGTTGTTTGACGAAATTGAAGCGAAGATTAAAGCCTAAAAAATACTTGAAAAGAAGGTAATCAAATGTTAGTTACAACGAAAGAGATGTTTGAAAAAGCGCAAAAAGAAAACTATGCGATTCCGGCAGCAAACTTTTTTGATTTAGATTCTGCAAGAACCTTTGTAGAGGTTGCAGAAAAAATGCAAAAGCCATTAATTTTAGCCTTTGCACAAGCGCATATTGAAGAATGTCCTCTTGAAGAGGCAGCATTAATTGCAACATATTTAGCCAAAAAAGCAAGTGTTCCAGTAGCACTTCATTTGGATCATGGACAAGATGAGGAAATCATCAAGCAAGCAATCGAGCTTGGGTTCACTTCTGTGATGATAGATGCTTCGCAGGATGAGATTGAAACAAATATTCGTCGTTCAAAAGCAATTACGGAATATGCTCATGAAAGAGGTGTTGTGGTAGAGGCTGAGATTGGACACGTGGGAACGGGAAATAGTTATGAATTTAAGGAAACCACGGACACCATTTATACCGAAGTGGAGGAAGCAGCACGTTTTGCGAAAGAAACCGGCGTCGATTCATTGGCAGTTTCGATAGGTACGGCTCATGGGCAATACAAAGGAACACCGAAAATCAGCTTTGAGCGGTTGGAAGAAATTAAAAATGAAGTTTCAATTCCATTAGTGTTGCATGGGGGCTCATCATCTGGTGATGAAAATCTACACAAATGTGCTGTTTCAGGGATCAATAAAATTAATATCTTTACTGATTTTATCACAGCAGCAATGGATGTAATTAACGAAGAAAAACCAGAGGATTATTTTACACTTAAACGATTAGCGAACCAAGCGATTGCGGATACGTTATCGCATTATTACAAAGTATTTGCAACAAAATAGAGGAGGGTTCTCATGAGAACAGTAAGAAAACCATTTTTTGTGGTTAATCCTAAATCTTATTTGTATGGTGAACAGGCATTGGAACTAGCAAAAACAGCGGATCAATTAGCTGCAGCATACGACATCGATATCATTTTTACTTGTCAACATGTTGATGTTCGGCTAATTAAAGAACAGACAACGCAGTTGATTGTGAGTGTTCAACATATCGATGGGATAGCCCCTGGTAGAGGGATGGGACACGTTTTACCTGAAGGCGTTGTAGCGGCTGGAGCAGAAGCGACCTTCCTTAATCACGCAGAACGTCCTTTATCGGTTAGTGAGCTGTGCGATGCCGTCAAGCGAGCAAAGGAACTTGGTCTATTGACTATTGTTTGTGCAAATTCTTTAGAAGAGGCGAAGCTCGTAGCTTCCTTGAAACCTGATGTGATGGTTTGTGAGCCTACGGAATTAATAGGTACAGGTCAAGCAAGTGACATTTCTTATATGATTCAAACCAATGAAGCTGTACGCAAGATGGATCCTGAAATTTTTGTTCTGCAGGCAGCAGGGATTTCAACGGTAGCAGATGTTCGCAAAGCACTTGATTCGGGGGCTGATGCAACGGGTGGAACCAGCGGGATTGTTTGTGCCAAAGATCCTGTGGACACATTGAAAGCGATGATTGAAGAAGTAAGTAAATGGAAAAAGGAGCAATCGACAAAATGACAACTTATACTGAGCAACTTGTTTTGACTTCAAATGGTCAGCGAGTGACGTATCATAACATTACCGAACAAGTAAAAGAAATGGTGGCAAAAAGTGGGATAAAAAATGGCATTTGTCTTGTTCAGTCGCCACATACTACTTGTTCAGTTATTTTTGAGGAATTCATGCACGATTTGGATTTTAATGGGGATGAATTTTTACAGGTTGATTTAAATCGGATTCTTGATCGAATTATTCCTCGAGAATTAACGGAAAATACCAATTATTGTTATCCTGGTCCGAAGCATCTTGATTTCTTGCTGTCCTTAGATGATCCAGACTATGCTGGTGATGCTGGAACGATTTTAAATGGAGATGCACATATTCGAGCATCATTCTTCGGAGCAAGTGAAAATTTCATTGTCAAAGAGGAAACATTAATGACAGGAGCTGTCGGCTCGATTTATTTCATTGATTTTGATCAAAACCGTGTTAGAAATCGAAAATGCCATATTTTAGTAATGGGTGAATAGAAAAGTAATAAGAAACAAACATTTGGGAAACTAATTGAATGGTCACACCTATAAAAATTAATACGAAAGATAATAGTTAGTTCATTCCGTTTTTTTGGTTAAACTACTAAAATTCATCATAGAGAATACTATAGGGAAACAAAAACTATTTAGTTTAGAAAAAGTATAGCCAGTTATCTGATCGGTAAATAAGATCATTGGGAAGACCTTGCTTAAGGCGTTCTTCTCAGTGATCTTAATTTATTGTTGTTTAAATCCATCCTTGCTTTATTGCAAAATTTATCGCTTCAATTCGTGAACGTGATGCTGTTTTGCTTAGAATAGCAGAGATGTAATTACGTACAGTTCCCTCACTCAAAAATAGAGTTTGGGCAATTTGTTGGGTGCTGATGCCGGTTTTTAACAACGTTAAAATTTCAAGCTCTCTTGGGGTTAAAGGGTTTTTTTGAGTAATGAATGATTGAATAACCAATTCAGGTGAAAAAATCGTATCACCCGCCATGATTGAGCGGATCGAACGAATAAGTTCTTCACTGGGACTATCTTTTAGCATATAACCGTTGACATTGTTCTGTAAAGCTTGCTGAAAATAGTGTTCTTGCGCAAAGGTAGTCAGAACCATAATTTTCACATCCTGTTTCAATAAACGAAGCTGCTTAGCAATTTCCAAGCCAGTCAACTTAGGCATTTCAATGTCTAATAAAACGATATTTGGTTTCAATTTGATGATGTCAGATAATGCCGTATCACCATCTGTTGCAGAACCAATAACTTCAAAATCTGTTTCAAGATTCAAAATCATCGTTAATGCAGTGTTCAATAATTGTTGATCCTCTGCCAAATACAATTTAATCATGCTCATTCTCCTTAGGCAACGAAATGACAATCTTTACTCCTTGTGTTCCAGTGATCGTCAACTGTCCTTTTTCAGTTTGAATCCGTTCTTTCATTCCGCTGATTCCATAGCCGGTTGATTTTAGTTGAGTGAATCCTTGTCCATTATCTTGAATGGTAATAAAATAGGTATCTATATTCTCGGTAAAATCAATCATCGCAATACTAGCTTTGCTGTGACGAATCATATTTGTGATGGCTTCTTTAATAACTGCGGATACTGTATGTTGAATGTTCGTCGGCCATTTTTCGGCTAGTTCCTCTCCTACAGAATGAAGCTGAATATTGGTAAGAACTAAATTTTTTTCTTCTTCTAGCATCGTTTGGGCAATTGTTCGCTCTTGTAAATTTGAAACGATCCCGCGAACTAATGATAAGTTTTTTCGGGAAGTCTCAGCAATATCATGTAATTCATTGGTTGCTTGGCGTGAATCAATTGCTATTAATTTCTCCGCTAATTCAGCCTTTAATGAAATGATGGAAAACGCTTGGCCTAAATGATCATGGAGATCACGAGCAATACGATCTCGTTCATTTTGGCGCACAACTGCTTCTAAACGTTTATTTTGTTGGTTGAGGCGATAGATCCGCCGATAAGATTCCCCTACCGACTTAGCTGCTAGTGGTGTAATAATAGCAGCTATGATAGTGATACCTACATTAATGTAACTGGATGAATGGGTGA
This sequence comes from Enterococcus hirae ATCC 9790, assembly GCF_000271405.2. Classification (NCBI taxonomy): domain Bacteria; kingdom Bacillati; phylum Bacillota; class Bacilli; order Lactobacillales; family Enterococcaceae; genus Enterococcus; species Enterococcus hirae. Next base: position 1,013,784 of record NC_018081.1, read on the forward strand.
AACGAGTGGTCCACAACATAGCGCCAAGACTAATCATGACGCTTACATAATAACCAGTCAAATAATGATAGAATAAACGTTTGGTTACTGGCAGGGAGCCAATCTCCCAGGCAACGAAAATAAAGAGATATCCATTTTTTTGAAAGATACCAAATAAGCAGGCAATCAATAATTGAAGGAAAACGTCCCCTGTTAAAAATTTATGAACTTCATAGCCATCTCGGTAAGCTTTTAAAAAAATAACTAAAAGTAATATAAATAACCAGTCAAACCAAGAAGTAAGGGGGAACAATGAATAGATCGTCGGTATTAAAAATACTAACCAGAAATAAGGTGCAATGCCGAATCGTTTTGGGAAAAATATGTGCTTTTCGAAAAAACTCATATGGTAGAAACCTCACTTTTACTTTGAAAAAAGACGACTACTTTGAACAGTACGAATAAAATGATCGTCCAAACTAAGAGTACCCCAAAACTAACAAAATTAAAACGTTGATAATTGATAAATCTTCTTAAAATTACAGCTGTTTGATAAGTTGGTAGCCAGTGTCCAACCTTTTGTACCCATGGGGGCATTATGCTAAGTGGCCACCATAGTCCGCTTAAAATTGCCATGGGAAAAACGATGAGATTACTAAGCAAATTTACTACGTTATCTGAACCTAATAGAGAGATGATCATTCCAATCAATATAAGTGGGAATGATAACAATGGAACGAGGAATAAAAGACCTATTAAATGAAACCAATTAATTGTTAGCTGATTTACTAAAATTCCAGTCATTATTAGTGCCAAAACCGAAAGTATATTTAACGATAGAAAGACGATTAACATCGATAGATAATATTGTGATTTTGAACCTGGACGTAGTGCTACAAATAAATCGAACTTTCTAGTATGATCTTCTAACAGAGTATGTGCGACTGTCATAACAGAACTAATCAATGAGCTATACACAATCATACTAATCATATAAGCGATATTCCATGTTTTCGAAGCTGCTGGTTGTGTTATTACCTGAGTAAATATAAGGTAAAAGCCTGTTGGCATGGCGATACTGAATAAGAGGAAGCGCAAGTTACGGAATACGATGCGTTTATAGTTGATTTGAACTTGAAACAAGAATTTTTTCATTTACCGCTACCTCCAATTACTTTTTGAAATAAAGAAGCCAACGAATTTTGCTGAATGGCTAATTCGTCTAATTGATTAAGATAAGGAATTAAAGCTTCCATCACTACGTTTGGCTCATCAGTTATTAATTGAAGATGCTGATTAGTTTTTAAACATTCTTTAACAGCTGAAATGGATGTGAATGTTTCTTTTGGTAATGGAGTGGTAAATTGGATGGTTATATGACCACTTTTTTTCCGCAATGATTTCAAGGTACCATCGTATACTAACCTAGTATCTTTTAAAATAAGGATTCGATCTGCAATCTGATCTAGTTCCTCCAGATAATGGTTAGTGATAAAAAAAGTCTTTCCATTTTGCTTCAAACGGTCAATACTTTCCCAGAATGATTGTCGACTATTACTATCCATTCCAGCAGTCGGCTCATCTAAAAAAATTAGTTGAGGGTTTCCTGCCATAGTTGTTGCAAAAGTCAACCGACGTTTTTGTCCGCCAGACAATTGATCTAAGTAACACTTCTCTTTTTCTTTTAAGTTGGCTAAGCGAATCAAGGCTTCATAAGATAATGGGTTGTGATAGTAACTACGAGCAAGATTTAAACATTCTTTGACGGTGACTCGTTCGAGTGATAAGTTTTGTTGCAACATTACACCGACTTTGTCACGGACTTTCCTGATATCTTGGGTTCCCATCACATAAGTAGTTCCTGAATTTGGTTGAATCAATTGGTTAAGTAGATTGATCAGAGTGGATTTTCCTGCACCATTTTCTCCTAATAGTGCGACAGTCTCTCCGGGTGCAATCTGAAATGAGATATTATCTAAAACGGTTGTCCGGTTATACACCTTCGATAAGTTTTGTACATCGATTATTGGATTCATATTCTTTCCTCCTACTGATGTTATCTTAGCTATTTTTTGAGTTGTAAAACAGTCATGGATGTCATCAGTTGGACATGACAATTGTCATGTCTAAAGAACACAGAAATGTAGACTGCTGACTGAATAGTCAAAAAGTTGTTATTATTAATTAAAGAAGTGGAGAAAAGCTAAACTACCTTGTTGATTGTTCATTATGGAAACTCTTTTCACTTATATCTACTATTAAATTTCGCTAATTTTGATGTGGGGGAGGACTTTTGTTACTTGGCAACCAACTGATTTTTTTGGAAGTTTGTGATTCATGGGGCACGTAAATTACTTTTATCAGACGTTCTACGGTATAATAAATGACGAACATGTTTCATTCATTTTCCTCTTACAACTAATTGAAAGCGTTTGTATTTTTGCTTCAAGAAAGATACTTAGATGCTTGGAGTATACTTTTGTTGATATCATTGATTGGAAAACGATACCTGATGCGCTTGTCACTAAAGTTTTTCCTGACAAGTGTGCATTTGGTGGTGTTCTAACTTCGTTTACTAAAGCAATTGAAATAAATTTGAGATGAAAAAGGAGCGGATAGGATGGCTTTTCCAGAGAATTTTTTATGGGGCGGTGCATTAGCAGCCCATCAATTTGAAGGTGGTGTAATTGGAACGTCAAAAGGGCTTTCGGTGGCTGACGTGATGACAGCTGGCTCACATGGTGTACCTCGAGTAATTACAGATGGAGTTGTGGAAGGTAATTATTATCCCAATCATGTAGGGATTGATTTTTACCATCGCTATAAAGAAGATATTGCACTGTTTGCTGATCTTGGGTTCAAATGTTTTCGTACATCGATTGCTTGGTCACGTATTTTTCCAAATGGAGATGAGCTGGAACCTAATGAAGAAGGTCTTCAATTTTATGACGATGTCTTTGACGAGCTGTTGAAATATGGGATTGAACCGGTTATTACATTGTCCCATTTTGAAATGCCCTATCATATTGCCAAAGAATATGGTGGATTTATGAATCGTCAAACGATCGATTTCTTTCTTAAGTTTGCAGAAGTGGTATTTGAGCGCTATCAAAATAAGGTGAAATACTGGATGACATTCAACGAGATCAACAACCAAATGAACTATTCAAATGATATTTTTGGTTGGACCAACTCAGGGGTTCATTTTGGCGATTATGAAAATCCAGAAGAAGCGATGTACATTTGTGGCCATCATACGTTAGTTGCTTCTGCTAAGGCGGTTAAACTAGGAAAATCAATTAATCCAGATTTCGAGATTGGGAATATGATTGCGATGGTGCCTATTTATCCATTTTCTTCTCGACCAGCGGATCAAATCTTAGCGCAACAGATGATGCATGATCGTTGGTTTTTCTGTGATGTACAAGTTCGTGGACACTATCCAAATTATGCCCTTAAAATGTTTGAGCGTAAAGGGTACCAGATCGATATAACAGAAGCAGATCGACAAGCACTCGCTGAAGGTACAGTGGATTATATCGGTTTTTCATACTACATGAGTAATACGGTCGATTCGCAAGTCCATCAAGATGTTTCAACGAATGTTAGTGGTGGAAGTACGTACTCCATAACGAATCCATTTATTAAGGAATCCGACTGGGGGTGGGCGATCGATCCAGAAGGTCTCCGCTATTCATTGAATGCTTTTTATGAGCGTTATGAACTCCCATTATTTATTGTTGAAAATGGGTTTGGTGCCATTGATGTTCTGGAGGCGGATCACACGATTCATGATCCTTACCGTATCGAATATTTACGTAGTCATATCCAAGAGATGGAAAAGGCGATCAATGAAGATGGTGTCGTGCTTTTGGGTTACACGCCGTGGGGTTGTATTGATTGCGTGTCATTTACAACAGGGGAGATGAAAAAGCGTTACGGTTTTATCTATGTTGATCGGAACAATGATGGTTCTGGTACGCTAGAAAGGTATAAAAAAGACTCCTATGATTGGTATAAGCGGGTAACAACCTCTAATGGAACAGAGCTTTAGACGAGCAAACATGTAAATAGAACACAAAAAATCAGCTGGTTGTTTTCAAATCAGCTGATTTACTATTTATTTGTATTAAATTGAAAGAGAGTAAAAAGTTTATGCAAGTTGACCAACCTTGTTTATAGAACCGTTTTTATTTTTTCCCATAAGTGATCCAGATCCATTGTTCCGTACTCTGCTTTAGAAATAGCTATCACTGGTATCTGAGGGAATTTCTTTTCAATTTCTTCTTTGGCATAGGCAAACGTTGGGGTTAGTAAAATAATATCTGCTTCCGAGGCGTGTTCGTCTATCTGACTTGCTTCATATATTTTAAGAGCCCAAGATTGATTTTTTTCTCTTAAAAACTTCGCTAATTTCATTTCTAAGAACTGGGTTTGCAAACTACCATTGGTAGAAATAAAATTAAAAGACAGATCAAAAATGACAATAGTTTTCATTTTTTGTTCCGCATGTTTTTGAGGATTGTTCATCGAAGTAGTAGCCATTTGTTTTCTTCCTTTCGTTTCACCTATTCGTTATCTCTAGTATACGACAATTATTTTGTAAGCGCTATTTTAAGTTGGTGGAAATAAGTGTGCTTTTTCTTTTAATTTCATTTCATATAGCTACATAGTGAATAAATTGAATAAATTGAATAAATATGAATAAACAGCTATTTTATGTTGAACTTTCATTATTCAGCTCATAAAAGGGGTCAAACAATGCTATACTTTATCCAATGGAAAACAGAATAGGAGAAAAATGTATGGATCAAAAAACATTTATTGTGCTATTGATTTGTGGCGTGATCGTTTTGCTCATTGCTCTAGATTTCAATGCGCGTCGAAAATTAAAAGAAAGTGTCCATCAGAAGTGGGGAAGAGTGCCTTATCAACCTCGATTTGATAAAGAAAAAGTTTAAAGGAAGCGTGGCTCACAGAAAAAGAATTTCGTTCATGGTCAAGTGAAGTGGATGACTTGACGTGGTACGATTTGGATATGTTTGAAGTTTTTGAAGGCATCAACCTGACATACTCTAGTATTGGTTCAGAAGCTTTATATCAACGGCTGAGGAGCTTTAACTTTGGAAAAGATCAGCGATTAGAAAAGTTAATTGCTTTTTACCAAGAAAACCCTCAAACAAGAGAAAAAATCCAATATCAATTTGCACGACTAGGGAAAAAAGATGGTAATTTTACGAAGCAATATTTAGCGGATGGCCAAAGTAAACAGATCGGACATGTCGGCTTTTATACTTTTTTAGGTCTCTTACCGATCATTGGTTTAATTTTATTATTATTTGGACAAGTCTTAGGTATTTATCTAGCGATTGGTAGTTTGATTTTTAACACACTTTATTATCAAGTCAAGAAACAGACATTAGAAACTGAGATTAATAGTATGGGTTACCTAGTCTCAACGATCTCAACAGCGAATCAAGTAGCAAAGATTGCTACACCGGTTCAAGATGAATTACGGCAAAATGTTAAACCGTTAAAAGATATTCCTAAATTTGGTTTTTCTTTTCGAGTTAAGAGTGGGTCGGAAGCAGAAATTTTATTTGATTATGTCAATATGATGTTCATGTTGCCGTTTATTTCTTATCACTTTGTTATTAGCAGGTTAGAGAAAAAAACGAAAGAAGCAATGAAGGTTTGGGAATTATTGGGAGAAATGGAAGTAGCGGCTGCGGTTCTCAACTATCGTACTTACATGCCCATTACCTGTCAGCCAGAATTTACGGACAATGGCGTAGAGGCAGAAGATCTCTATCATCCTCTCTTGAAGGAAGCGGTAGTGAACCCAGTAGATTGGCACCAGAACATTTTAGTGACGGGCTCGAATGCTTCAGGTAAATCTACTTATGTGAAAAGTATTGCGATCAATTGTATCTTAGCACAGACGATCCAAACAGCCCTCGCAGAAAAGTTTACCTTGCAGCACGGTCACGTACTGACTTCTATGGCGATCGAAGATGACTTGTTTGCAGGAGATAGTTATTTTGTTTCAGAAATCAAATCGATTAAACGTCTACTAGCTCAAGTGGAAAAAGGGGAAAGATGTTATTGTTTTGTGGATGAGATTTTAAAGGGAACCAATACGATCGAACGGATTGCTTCTTCTGCAGCAGCAGTAAGATGGTTGGCAGATTATCCTTCACTAGCTTTTGTGGCGACTCACGATATTGAATTGACTGAGATCTTGAAAAATGAATGTGAGAATGTCCATTTTGAGGAACAGGTCACAGCAGAAAAAGGAATCAGTTTTGATTTTAAATTAAAGCAAGGTCCAGCAAAAACCAGAAATGCGATTGCATTATTGAAAGTCTTAAATTATCCGGAAAAACTAGTTGCGGATGCAAAAGAAGCAGCAACATTTTTTGATCAACATCGAAAATGGGAGATTTTTGACTAAAACGTGCGGTCTTAATATGTCAGGCTTGAATGGTTTGTCGCAAACTCATTTATATTAAAAAAGGAAGAAAGCGTGCCTTTTCCTGATGGAGAAATCATGCTTTCTTCCTTTTTGGAAATGGATAAAAGGATTCATTTATTTTAGTAGAACAATTGATCGAAAGAAGATGAAATGATTGATTTTATATTGGATGCTCGAATACATAAAATTCTATTTTTATTTTGAAAACTTTATTCATTTTCTTTCAATCATTCCATGTTACAATAGAGAATCAGATGGAAAAAAGGAGATCGTTAAAAAAATGACACAGGCTCTTGAAATAAAGAATTTAAAAAAAGTATACGCAACGGGAGTTGAAGCGTTGCGAGGGATTGATTTAACGGTGGAAGAGGGCGATTTTTATGCCTTGCTTGGTCCTAATGGTGCGGGGAAATCTACGACAATTGGGATCATCACTTCACTTGTGAATAAAACTTCTGGTGAAGTAAAAGTGTTTGGTTATGACTTGGATACTGATTTGGTTCGTGCCAAACAACAAATCGGATTAGTACCGCAAGAATTCAATTTTAATCCTTTTGAAACAGTTCAACAGATCGTAGTGAATCAAGCAGGATATTATGGTGTTTCACGACAAGAAGCAATCAAGCGTAGTGAAAAATACCTTAAGCAATCCAATCTATGGGAAAAAAGAAATGTTCGTGCACGCATGCTTTCTGGTGGTATGAAACGGCGACTGATGATTGCTAGAGCATTGATGCATGAACCGAAACTATTGATTTTAGATGAACCTACTGCAGGTGTAGATATTGAACTAAGACGTGAAATGTGGGAGTTCTTGCGAGAATTAAATGAACAAGGTACCACGATTATTCTAACGACTCATTATTTGGAAGAAGCCGAAATGTTGTGTCGGAATATCGGGATTATCCAATCAGGTGAATTGATTGAAAATACAAGTATGAAATCATTACTTTCTAAATTACAATTTGAAACGTTTATTTTTGACTTAGCACCGTATGAACAAGCGCCAGTTCTACAAGGGTACACTAGTACGTTTGAAGATGAGCGGACCCTTGCTGTTGAAGTAGAACGGGATCAAGGGGTCAACGGAATCTTTGATCAATTAAGTGAACAAGGGATAAAAGTGCTTTCGATGAGAAATAAATCGAATCGCTTAGAAGAATTATTCTTGAAAATCACGGAAGAAAATGGTCATGTGGAGGAAAAAAATGTTTAGTCTTTATTTTACAGCTTTAAAAAGTTTAGCCATCAAGGAAACCAATCGCTACTTGCGGATTTGGGTCCAAACACTGGTTCCACCAGTGATTACCACCTCACTTTATTTTGTGATCTTTGGGAAAATGATTGGCGGACGTATTGGGGATATGGGTGGATTTTCCTACATGGAATTTATTGTTCCAGGGTTGATCATGATGTCCGTTATCACTAGTTCTTATTCCAATGTTTCGTCCTCATTTTTTTCTCAAAAATTCCAGAAAAATATTGAAGAAATTTTAGTTGCGCCCGTTCCCACACATGTGATTATTTGGGGATTTGTGATTGGTGGACTGGGACGTAGTATCTTGGTCGGGGCGTTGGTAACGATGATTTCGCTATTCTTCGTTCCGCTAAATGTCTTCTCTTGGGGCATCGTGATTGTTACTTTGCTGATGACATCGATTTTATTTTCACTAGCGGGTTTGATCAATGGGATTTTCGCACAGTCGTATGATGATGTGTCGATCGTGCCAACCTTTGTCCTTCAGCCATTGACATACCTCGGTGGTGTCTTTTATTCGATCTCTATGTTGCCACCAATCTGGCAGGCAATTTCTAAAGTTAATCCGATCGTTTACATGATTTCAGGATTTCGTTATGGGTTCCTTGGAACGACAGATGTACCCATCATGATTTCGATCACGATTCTTGTGTTATTTAGTTTAGTGCTTTATTCACTATGCTGGTATTTAATCAATAAAGGTAGAGGGTTAAGAAGCTAGAGTTTGTGGAATGATCAAAAAAACTTATTTGGTTTTCTACAGAAACGGATTGATTTGATCAAATTTTTGGTAATAGACAAGAAATAGTTGAGTCTAGGATAGATGCTTATCCTAGACTTTTTTTGTTCGATTAAAGGACTTCCTGATACAAATTTAGACGATCTCCACTTAAACTAGCTAAATATAATGTGTTAAAATGATAACTAATCTTTAGCTTTTAGTGTCTTATCTAGTATAGAAAAATAAAAAGGGGATATGGAATGACAATTGAATTTCGCAAAACGACGTTAGCTGATGTGCCAGCCGTCATGAAAATCATTAATGAAGCAAAACGGTTATTAGCTTCCGCTGATAGTCCGCAATGGCAAAATGGTTATCCAAATGAAGAAACGATCAGGCAAGATATCGAAAAAACATGGTCTTATGTTTTGGTAGTCGATGGAATCATTGCTGGAACATTAGCCTTACAAAAAACATCTGATAAAAATTATCAAGAAATCTTTGAAGGAAGTTGGGAAAAAGCTGATGCGCCCTATACAACAATCCATCGCATTGCACTAGCTGATGCATTTCGCGGACAAAAGCTGGCTTACCGACTCGTTGAGTATGCAGAAGCAGAAACAAAGGCCTTAGGAATGGCACAAGTAAGAGTTGATACGCACAAAAAGAATACTAGTATGCAACGTATCATGGCTCATTGTGGGTTTGAGTTACGTGGTATCGTCTATGTCGACGATGAGATAGACAATGAACGATTGGCGTATCAAAAATTGCTTTAGTAAAGGAAGCAGTGGTTTTGCTTCTTTTGTTGATTCCTAGTATAATGACTCTGTTTTTTAGAATAGTGAACGAAGAGTATTACATGGCGAAACTACAATGAAATGGAGAGTTATCAGTGAAAGAAAATTTTTGGGCAGAATTACCGAAGCCCTTTTTTATATTAGCACCAATGGAGGATGTCACAGATGTGGTGTTTCGACATGTTGTGCAGGCGGCAGGAGCGCCCGATGTGTTTTTTACAGAATTTACAAATTCCGATAGTTTCTGCCATCCTGATGGTAAAGAAAGTGTCAGAGGTCGCTTGACATTTACCGAAGATGAACAGCCGATGGTTGCTCATATCTGGGGTGATAAACCAGAATTTTTTAGACAAATGAGTATCGAACTAGCAGAAATGGGTTTTAAAGGGATCGATTTGAATATGGGATGTCCGGTTCCTAACGTTGCTGAACGTGGGAAAGGGAGTGGCTTGATTCTTCGTCCAGAAGTTGCAGCGGAACTGATCGAAGCAGCGAAAGCAGGAGGATTACCTGTAAGCGTCAAGACAAGAATCGGCTATACAGAACAAGAAGAGTTGGAAGGTTGGTTGAGTCATTTATTGAAACAAGATATCGCCAATCTTTCTGTTCATTTACGTACGAGAAAAGAAATGAGTAAAGTAGATGCTCATTGGGAGTTGATCCCTCAAATCGTAGCATTAAGAGATCAACTTGCGCCACAAACGTTGCTTACGATCAATGGCGACATTCCTGATCGGCAAACGGGCTTGGAATTAGTTGAAAAATATGGTGTAGACGGGATTATGATCGGTCGTGGGATCTTTAAAAATCCTTTTGCTTTTGAAAAAGAACCAAGGGAACATTCAGCAACTGAATTGATTGATCTTTTACGTCTGCAATTAGATCTCCAAGACCAATATGCCAAAGAAATCCCCCGTTCAATGACTGGGCTACATCGTTTCTTTAAAATCTATGTCAAAGGATTTCCGGGCGCAAGTGACTTACGTGTTCAATTAATGAATACTAAATCGACCGACGAAGTCAGAGCGCTTTTAAATGCTTTTTCTAATCAAGAGTAACCGATGAAAATTTCAAGAATACTGTATTCTGTTTGTATTTTTGAATCTTATAAAAGAAATCAGAGGTAGATAAAACGCCGAATGATCCGAATGAATTTTCGTGATCATTGGGCTTTTTTTGTAAAAGTAGTTATTTAATGAGAAAATTGAATGGCAAATGAGACAAAAATTGTCACAGTCTCTTCTAGTATCTCTAAAAACGAATAAACGGCGTTCAAGAAGCAACTCCTCAACAATAAGCGATGATTTTCTAAAACATGAGGAGCTGTTTCAAAAAATTCTTTCTTATTGTCATCAGAGCTACCCGATGTTTTCACGACCTCTGATTCACGGTGTTCAAAGAGCTGACCTTCGGCGATAAGTCAAAAAATCTCAAAACATGGGAAGCTGTTTCGAGATTTCCATCCTTAATGCTCCTGCGATTACTCGTCGCAGTTTTTACTTGGTGAGCGCTCAGGTCAAAACCCTCTTTTCACGACCTCTTGTTCACGGTGAGACAAAAGTAGCATCTTCGGAAATAAGCTGAAATTTACCAAAAATTTGAGAAGCACCAAGTAGGTAACAATCAACATCAAAAACTAGTTTTTGTGTTTCTTGTCAATTTTCGGAAATTCCTTCTTATTTCTTGATGCTAAACACTTTTGTCTCAACCTCTTTGAGCATATTAGTTTATCACTTGATAAATTTTGCGTTATCATTAAATTTATCAAGTGATAAAAAAGGTAAGTAGGTGATCCCATGAAAAAAATTATTGTCATTGGGGCGGGAGTAGCTGGATTAAGTGCCGCAGTTCGGTTGCAAAAGCTAGGATATGAAGTCACACTGTACGAAAAAGATCGTCAAGTTGGCGGGAAAATGAATCAAATCAAAACGGCAGGATTTACCTTTGATTTAGGGCCAACGATTGTGATGATGCCAGAAATTTATCGGGAAGTATTTGAATTTTGTGGGAAAGACCCCGATGACTACATTTCAATGAAAAAAGTTGATCCAATGTTAAAACTGTATTTCAACAAAGAGGAACCAATCGAGTTTTCCAATGATTTAATTGAATTGACAAAGACGTTGGAAAACATTTCGCCAGAAGATACACAAGGTTATTTCGCATTTTTAGCAGATATCTATCAGCGATATACGATCGCAAAAGAAGCCTTTATCACGAAATCATTTCGTGGTTTTTGGGATTTTTATAATCCTAAATCATTATGGGCAGGGATCCGCTTGCGGACATTCAGCGATGCGTATACGTCTATTTCTAAATTTGTGAAGGATGACCGTTTGCGTAAATCATTGGCTTTTCAAACACTTTATATCGGGGTATCGCCTTATCAAGGACCCTCTTTATATACGATTATTCCAATGATCGAATTATTTTATGGTGTTTATTTTATTGAAGGTGGAATGTATACGTTAGCGACTTCATTGGCTCGATTGTTTGAAGAGTTAGGTGGAAAGATCGTTTACGAAACATCAGTAGATGAAATCCTAATTGACAATAAGATTGCTAAAGGGATCCGAATCGGGAAAGAACAAGTGATGGCTGATGCTATTGTATGTGGCGCTGATTTTCCTTATGCGATGAAGGAATTAATTCCTGATGAAAGAAAACGGGGAAAGTATACAAATAAAAAAATCGCTAAATTTGAATATTCATGTTCTTGTTTTTTGATGTATCTTGGCTTAGACAAGAAATACCCAGAGGAACACTTGCATAGTATTTATTTTGCAGAAGACTTTAAACAAAATGTTGATGATCTCTTTGAACGAGGAAAGTTACCAGATGATCCATCTTTTTATTTGTACCGACCGTCATTGATGGATGATTCGCTTGCACCTGAGGATCAGGAAGGCTTATATGTCTTAGTACCAGTGCCAGAATTGTCAAAATATGAGAAGTGGACGGAACAAACGATGCAAGCCTATCGCCAAAAAATCATCCGATTGCTCAAAGAAAAGACGATTTTTAAGGATATCGATGAGCATATCGTATCCGAAACATTGATCACGCCCAAAGATTTTTCTGAACGTTTCAATGCTTATAATGGAGCGACTTTTGGCTTAAAACCGACATTGAAACAAAGTAATTATTACCGCCCGCATAACAAATTTTCTGCAGCAGAAAATTTATATTTTTGTGGGAGTAGTACCCATCCTGGCGCAGGGGTACCAATTGTTATGCAAAGCGCAAAATTAGCGGTAGAGGAGCTGTTGAGAGATGATAACCATTAACAATGATCCTTTTCAAGAATACCAAAAAGATTTTGCCTATTGTGAATCAATCATCAAGAAAAATTCAAAATCGTTTTACCTGGCTTTCTCACAGTTGCCTAAACGAAAAGCTCAAAGTGTCTATGCCGTGTATGCGTTTTGCCGACGTGCAGATGATTTGATTGATCGCGACAACAATCAAGCGGGATTGAGACAGTTAGAACGGCAATTGCTAGATTTTAATGAGGGAAAGGTTCCCAACGATCCAGTCTGGCGTGCGTTATCAGTGGTCTTTGACAATTTCCCCATGGTAACCGCTCCTTTTTTTGATATGCTGACTGGTCAACGAAAAGATGCTGATTTTAAGCAACCAGAAACAAGAAAAGATCTTGAAGAATATTGTTATTACGTTGCAGGTAGTGTAGGTTTGATGTTGCTTCCGCTTTTAACTGAGCGCCCAGCTGACATCGTTGTACCAGCTAAAAAATTAGGAGAAGCGATGCAGTTAACGAATATTTTACGAGATGTTGGAGAAGATTATCAAATGGGGCGAATCTACCTGACAAAAGAAGACATGACTAGATTTGGGGTGGCAACTACCATGTTAAAAGAAAAGCAAGCCCAAACACAATTAGTCGCTTTATGGGAATCACTGGCTAAGCAGGCTGAAAACTTATATGAAGAATCATTTGAAATGTTTCCTCTTATTACAGAAGATTGTCGTCAAGCACTTGCCAGTGCTGCGTTTATTTATCGTGAGCAATTAAATATCGTGAGAAAACAGCATTATTCTTTATTTGATAATAAGAATAAAGTTAGTCATTATCGAAAAGTACAGCTTTTAAAAGAGGTCAAAAGTTATCTCAAAAGCTATTGAACCGTCTGATTATTAAAGAACCGAATATAAATTCAATATTGTTGTTTTCAAACGATCATTAGTTGAAAAAATTGAAAGCAATGAGCCCGAGACCAAAAAGGTTGTCGGGCTTTTTATCACTGTTTTGTTACATAGGTCTTTCTATGCGAGAAAAATTTTCAGATAAAAATAAAGATTTAGCGGAATATTTTAGAACTTGTCGTATATTATTCATGACCAAGGTAATAGTTTTACCAACTAAATGCTAGGAGGATGGAAGAATGGGACCAATTGCAGTTACGCCTGATCAATTAAAATCACAAGCGAAGATCTATCAGCAATCAGCGCTCCAAATACAAGAGGCTATCCGAAAAGTAAATACGATGAACCAGCAAATTGCACATAATTGGAAAGGACAAGCTTTTCAAGCATATCTTGATCAGTATCACCAGTTAGAAGTTAGCGTTAAACAAATGACACAATTATTTGAAAGTATTTATGAGCAACTCAACAACTATGCGAATACCGTCTCAGAACGGGATCGTCAAGATGCTCGGAATTTTGGGTTGCTATAGCGTTTATCAGTAAAAACCAATCTTCGTTTGACTTGTACCCATTAAAGCAGCAAATGTCAGTTGTTTTTTAGCTATTTTCATTTGGTTTTTGTTTTGATTCCTTGACTTTGAATGTAAAAAATAAGCCATACATGAAAAAAGGGGTAACTCAATGAAACAGGGAATAGTCATTGATATTTGTTTGCAAATCGAACAGCAAACGATCGACTTGCAAATACCTAGGGAAATAACCATTAGGCGCTTAAAGGAATTATTTGTGAACGCGCTTCAGGTTTCTTCGATCGTGCTACCGGCTGCGTTCGATTTAGAAGTGACAAATAAATCAATACGATTGAATGAAGAATTTCTTTTATCAGATTATCCAATTAGTCATGGTGACCAACTGTTAATCAAGCCACGTATCCTTAATGGTGGTGACAACAAGTAATTGAAGAGCGAAAAGGATGTATTTAAAAAAGAAGGTATTAAAATAACCGATGAACGAGTGGAAATTCAGCTACAAGCGAATCAATATGCGCTGGATCAGATCGAACAATATACATTTTTTTTAAAACCTAAAAGAAATTTACTGGCAGGTGACGTTAGCCATTTATCTACAGAAAAATTAATCATTCAATACAAAAAAACAAATCAAATGAAGTGTTTCTCACAGGTTTTGATTAAATTAGATTTTTACCAACGATTATTGCTTGCCCAAAAAGTCAATCAATTGTGTGATTTTATGAATGGACCGATCCAACCATTGTTTCATCCCGATAATTTGTTTCTGTTTGGAGAAGAGATTTTTCTTGCACATCGAGGGTTTATGCAAGTTATCGCTCCATATACGGTCACTGAAAATGATTTTCTGAAGCAATATCGGGCACTGGTGTTGGCTATCTTATATCCTAATTTGAGTTATGAGAGTTTAAATGGAGGAAGTGAAGGATTAACAGATGACTTGTCGAAATTGCTCCATGGAGCAAAAAATGTAACAGAAATCAATCAGATTATTAGCGACCAAATCGAAACACAAAAGGAGATTCGAGCGACAGAATTACGTGTGGTCAGTAGGAAAAATTACTTTATTTTTAAATGGGGTAGCCTTTTATTCAGCTTGTCAACCATCCTTTTTGCTTTATTAACAGGAATTTATGCGTTTTATCAATTACCACAGATAGAACGGAGCGTGGATGCACAAGCAAAATATATAGCCAAGGATTATGCAGGTGTTTTAACGGCTTTAGCAGATGTATCCCCCAGTTTGTTTTCTCAAAGTATCAAATATATAGTGGCTGTTAGTGTCATTCAATTAGATCATTTAACTTCATTAGAAAAAACAGCTATTTTAAATCAATTATCTCAAGAGTCAAGTGAGAATCGTTTGCTTTATTGGATTTACATTGACAGAAATAATCTCCAACAGGCATTGGATATCGCTCAAAACATTGGAGATGAGCAGTATCTTTTGCATGTCTATACTAAGTTATATCTGACAGTAAAAATGAACGATCAAATGAGTGGTGAAAAAAAGCAAAAATTACTAAAAAACTATCAAGAAAAAATTAGTCAATATAGCAAAAAGCCAGGAGAGAATAAATCTGAAAATCCCACAAAATAAGACACTATGCACCGAAAATCAGATGAATATCAGTCTTTCCATCCTTTTTGATCTCTTTTATTTTGGGGAGATGTTTATTCATGAAGTATTTACTCAAAATGATAAAGAGCTGGTGATCGCCGGCAAAAAAATCTGTTATATCAAACAGCATATAAATTTTTCAGACTCTTCGATCAAAGATGATCCGAGGTTTCTGATATTAAAGCATGAAACATTGCAGAGAAAGTGGATCGATCCACCGAAGCAATTGATTGATATTTCATGTGCAACAACCTCTGCCTTGATGATTGAATCAGATGCAATGATTGCGATAGATTATCAGGATAATAACTATCAATTGAGTATATATCCTAGTAAAGCACCCGTTTATTATAATCAGCAACTTGTAACAAAAGGTGTATTTACTTTCCAAGTAGGTGATCAGATCGTAGTGGATCAGTGGATTATCGAAAGGCGGGAAAAGCAGTGGCAGATCATCGGTTTAGGTCAAGCGATCCAATTAAATCCATGGGTACTTTCTGAAGTCCCTTATATACCTGAATATCCTAAGCACTTCCCCTTTTTTAGAAGAAGCCCTAGAATCTATCTGGAAGAGCCAAAAGTACAAGTGGAGGTTCGATTACCGAGACACGAAGCAGCTCAGGAGAAACAATCCTTTTTTAAATTGGTTCTCCCGTCTTTAGGCATATTTATCTTAAGCGGAATGTTTCTATTTTTTAGCAATCGAAACCTGCTTCTGATACTAGGTATGTATGGACTTAATTTATTGACGTCCAGTATCTCTACTATCAATTATTTATTAAATAAAAAGAAAATAAAACGAAAAAAAAGTGAACAAAAAATAACTATCCAACAATATAGAATCAAAAAAGCTTTTGAATTAAACAGGTTACAGCAAAGACAAAAAGAAGTTTTACAGTACATGTATCCTTCTAATAATCAATTAGCACGAATGACAAAGGAATGTCATCCAAGAATCTATGAACGTCGACCAAAGGATAAAGATTTTTTAACCGTTTGCTTAGGAATAGGCGAACGTCCATCCAGTTTTAAAATTGTTAGTTCTTATTTGGATGAGGATCAATGGAACGATGAAATTCTATCCGATTTTATTCGTCCTTATCAAAAATTAAAGAACGCACCTATTGCGATTTCATTAGCAACTCAGTCAGTGGGGCTTGTCGGTCCATCGAATGTTTTGCAGGAAGCTCTTCAATCTTTACTATTTCAAATTTCTGTCTTGCACTCTTACCAAGAGGTTGAGTTTATCACTCTTCTTCAAGAAAAAGAATATGAAAAAACATGGAAAAATTGGCGTTGGTTACCACATCATACGTTGCGATCCTTTCCACTTAAACAAAGAGGGCTCCTATTCAATTTAAAAAATCGAGAGTTGGTTTTAAGTGCATTTTATAAGATCCTTTCTAAAA
The DNA here is from genome assembly GCF_000271405.2 of Enterococcus hirae ATCC 9790. Classification (NCBI taxonomy): domain Bacteria; kingdom Bacillati; phylum Bacillota; class Bacilli; order Lactobacillales; family Enterococcaceae; genus Enterococcus; species Enterococcus hirae. The sequence continues at coordinate 1,030,744 of NC_018081.1, forward strand.
GGAAGCAAAAACTACAACATGCTGATTATCAGAAGATAGCTTTTAAACCAACTTATGTTTTTTCAATTATCACAGAAGAAGGCTTGTGGGAGCATGAAATCAGTGAGTTTTTAACAGAAGAATTAAATCGGTATGATGTCGTAGTTATTTGGGCGAAGGAATCTATCGATCAGTTGCCTGAAACTGTAACGACGTTAATAGCGTATCAAAGTCAAGATATTGCTATGTTGATCAATCATAAAGAACAACACATTAATCAACCATTTACACCTAATCGTTTACCAACTAGTTATCCACTTGAACAAGCAATTTTTCGCTTAGCTAACTTATTCCATGAAGAAATTGAAAATCAAAATCTGCCAGAAAAAATCAATTTATTAGAGCAATATCAAGTTCAGACTGTTGAGGAGTTAATGATTTCTAAGCGCTGGTTGAACGCAGAGCCAAGTAAGACATTGCGTTCATTGATCGGCTGGCAGAGAAAAAATCAGGGGATCTACTGGGATCTCCATGAACAGGCACATGGACCTCATGCTTTAATTGGTGGCACGACTGGTTCAGGGAAGTCAGAATTTCTGATTACTTATTTAGTGGGATTAGCCATCAATTTTTCTCCTGAAGATGTAGGGATTCTAGTGATTGATTGGAAAGGTGGCGGCCTCGCACAAACAGTAAGTAAGTTGCCACATTTTATGGGTGCGATCACTAATTTAGACCGAGTTGGTACGTCCCGTGCATTGATCAGTATCAAAGCGGAGCTGGAAAAGCGACAAAGGTTACTTGCGACCTATGAAGTAAACAACATCAATGAGTATATGCAGTTATACAAACAACGAAAACAAAGGAACGTTTCTGCGTACCCTGATCAGCCGCTGCCTCATCTTTTTCTAGTATCCGATGAGTTTGCCGAATTAAAAGTCAATGTGCCAGAATTTTTGGAGGAGCTGACTTCAGTAGCGCGGATTGGTCGTTCACTTGGCGTCCATTTAATTTTAGCTACCCAAAAACCAGCCGGAGTAGTCAACGACCAAATCGAGGCGAATAGTAAAAGTAAAGTGGCATTGAAAATGGCAAGTGTTCAAGACTCAAAGGAACTTTTACAAACAACAGATGCAGCTTATGTGTCAAGACCAGGGAGGGGTTATCTTAAGGTAGGAGAAAATGACGTCTATGAATTGTTCCAAAGTGGTTATACAAAAGCACCCTACGCACCAAACCAATCTCTTGAAGATGAACGGATCGTTGTTGTGAATGAATTTGGTCAAAAGGAAGTCCTCTTTGCTCCTACAGAAAAAGATTCGAGGAAAGCAGCGGGCAGTATAGTTACGCAATATGAGGCAGTCAGAAGGTTGATTGTACAAACTTTTCAACAATCAACATTCAGCCAACCATCACAACCTTGGTTACCAGAATTACCAACGTGGTTAGTAATGCCTATCTTTAAAGGAAATGAACGGAATACATTAAAGGTTCCTATAGGCTTGTTAGATGTACCTCATGAGCAAAAGCAAAGTCATTATTACTATGATTGCGAGAAAAGTAGTCATACCGTTGTATTCGCTAGTTCTGGATATGGAAAATCTACGTTATTACAAACAATTGTTTTAAGTCTTGCAAGACAAAATACTCCAAATCAAGTATGGTTTCATCTAGTTGATTTTGGTACTAATGGCCTTTTACCGTTGAAGAAGTTGCCACATGTCGTTGACATCGTCACTTTAGAAGAAGAAGAAAAAAGACAAAAAATGTTTGTGAGAATCAATCGATCATTGGCGGAGAGAAAACAACTGTTTAAAGAAAAGGGTGCCACAAATCTCTACCAATACCAAGAAAAAACGAGCATCCAATTACCGATCATTTTTATTATATTAGATAGCTACGAGAGTTTGGGGATAGAGGATAAACGAAAAGATTCCATCGATGAAACAATCGTGCATTTACTAAGAGATGGTGCAAGTTTAGGGATTTATCTTATTCTATCTGCAAATCGTGTCGGGAGTATTCGCCTAAATATGATGAGTCAATTTGCAACAAAGCTGTTTATGTATTTACATGATGAAAGTGAAATCAAACAAGTGCTGGGAAGAGAAGCGATTGTTGCGTTGCCTATTAAAGGAAGAGGGCAAGTGATGCTTGACCGACCAACGATATTACAATTTTATTTACCCACTAATGGTCAAAATGAATCAGAAATATTCGAAAAAATGGCAGAAGAAATAACAAATATAGATCAAGACTGGGTAGGAAAACGTCCTGAAAAAATCCTGATGGTGCCCGAACGGTTAACGCCAAAACTTTTCAGTCAGTTTGTGCGCAATAAAGAAAAAGACTTGGTGTATCTAGGTTTGAATAAGCAAACAGTTGAGGTGGAATCATTTGCATTTTTTCTTGGAAAGCAGCTAGGTTTATTTTTTACTTCCAATGTACAATTGCAGAGGATGTTTTCATGGTGGCTATCACAAATGATGGATGTGGAAGAAAATGTTATTTTAATCGATGTTTCTGGAACATTGGAGCAAATAAAAAACGAAGTGACTTCGTATTTTAGCTTGCATGATGTCGCAAAACGAAGTGAGAAATTTACTCATTTCTGGGATGAACTGTGGTTCACGCCAAAAACGAGAAAAATCGTGGTTCTTAATGGACTGGCTGATTTCGTGGAAGAAATGGGGTTATTCTCGGGAGAAGTGGGCAAGTTATTAAATAGAGGAAATTCGTGTTTTCAATTCATTTTTATTGATCTGTTAGCGAAAACTGGCAACTTTTATGGTGGAATGACTCAAATAGTAAAAGAAAATGTTTCTCAGATCCTTTTTGATGGGAGTCTCCAAACTCAAGGATTTGTTGATGATTTCACATTTACAAGAGAAAATAACCCAAATAATAAAAATAGTTTTTACAGTTTAAAGGATGGAAAGTTGGAAATCATAGTAGTTCCTGTCGAAGAAGAGTGAGGGTAAAAATGATACCGCACTAAAAATAATGTACCCGAACAAGAGGGCACGGGTGCATGGGTTAGCTCCAACAACAGAAGGAAGAATTTTTTGTAATAGCTTCTCAAGTGTTCGAAAATTCATGCGATTTCGAGGAATTAATTCTGGAATGTCTATTTGGCAAGAAGGTATGCTCACCATTTATTCATTTTTACACCTAAAAGAGTCTGGGAAGTCCTTTTTTGTCCCAGACTCTTAACGGTAATTTTTTTGAAAACTTCTTCTTATTATTGAAGTTTAAAGCATTTTTTTCTGTCTTTGGCAAAAAACTCAGGATCACTCGTAAATAACGTTGGCATAATAAATAGTTACATTTTTTTTCGAGTAATTTTAATTCTTGGATCATTGCTTTTTTTCGCGGGTATTTTTCTTTTAATTCTTTGATCAACAATTGAACCGAGATCATGCTGTTTGGTAAAGTAGCCATTTCTTCAATATATCTCACCAGTTTATGATAATGATTCCGAGTAGTCATAGTGTGGGCTATTTTCCGCAATTCATATTCATATTTCTGTAATAGTGCTTCGGGAGTCTGTTTTTTTAAAATATTGAAATAACGATTAGCTTCTTTGATTCCAGAGGTCTCTAACACACGATTCAATAATAGATCATAGCATTTTTCCTGTGAATAAAGTAAGCCAATGTCTTGATGATTATGTAATTCTTGGAACAAACGGTTTCGCAACGATATCCATTCGTCTTTTGAACAAGTTTTTTTCAATTGGTGAACTAGATTCATATCTAATGCATCATTCTCAATCAATAACTTAAAAACTTGATTTATGTATTCTTCTTTTTTTCCTAATTTATAATAGAGTTTTTTTAGAGAATAACGATGAAGTTGAACGAGATCAGGAGATTGACGATCCAAAAGCAGACTCTCCTGTAGTACTTTTTCTGCTTCTTTGTATATTCTGTTTTTAAGTAAGTAATTAACATATTGTGTCCTGATAGTAGGGGAGTGCCAGTTTTCTTGGATAGTATGTTGAATTTTTTGCTTGGAATAGTTTAAGTACTCCATTTGTTTAACAGATAAAATTTGTTTCTTTTTTTTCAATCCTCTTTTTTTGTCTGCGGGTTCTTTCTTCAACGAGGAAGCAGATTGTTTCTCATAGTATGCTTGATATTTATTGATATCAAAAGAAGCATCTGAATAAATATATTGTTGAAAACGTTTTGCTAAGTGGTCATTTTCCTTTAAAATCATCTTTAAAAAAGGACGGATTTGTGAATCTTCCGCGTAGGAAACCAAATATGCGCTGTTATTTGCATCTTTCTTTTGTAAGTATTTATTGTATTCGAATAAAACGGCTACTAAATGGGGACAATGATCGTTCGATAAGCAGGGGCAGCTACAAACCATTTTTTCTAAATAAAAGTGGTCAACGAGGTCAATGATTGCATGATAGTTTTCATTACTAGTAATGTTGGCAGTAATCTGTTTTTGCTTAACCTTAAAGTTTTTTACCTGTTCCCCAATAAAATAGGAGTATCCTAAATCTATTGTAGTTTCTAAAAAATATTCTTTCCAGTTGTTCACCTAATCTCCTCCTTTATATTAATTCTTACTTAATAAGTTTAACGGATAAATGGATGAAAAACAGTATTTTTTTGTTGATACGTAAGTTATTTAATTTTAATATAAATGGCTATTTTTAGGTATATTTTTTATAGTAAAATAATTACCAATTGTTGTTTAAAGAAATTTTTTTATTCTTTCGTGATTGTGAGGGCGTTTTTCAATTTCTAATACAGCAATTTTGTGTAGCAAAGAGTCTAACGTGATATGTGACATTTCTTCCTCTACTTTTGCTTGGAGTTGGGTATAGCTTGCCGTCAATGTTTCTTGAATATTCGCACCAACGATACAATTTGGGTTTGTTTTCGGATCCACTTGAATGAGATTAGTATTTCCTTCAATACTTTTATAAATATCTAAAAGTGAAATTTTTTCAGGAGAACGAGCTAAAGAAGGTGCAGCTTTTCCGACTTGCGTAATAATCAAATTCGCTTTTTTTAGTCGGCTCATGATTTTACGGACATTAGCTGCACTGGTTTCAATACTTTTCGCAATCATCTCACTAGATAACATATCGCTATCTTGAAAAATTGCTATGTAGGCTAAGATGTGGATCGCATCGCTCAATTGTAAAGAATATTTCATACTATCCCATTCCTTTCGACGTTTATTCTTGACTTATTTTAACATACTCTTTAAGATAATGGTGTAACTTAAAAATGTACAGGTTCTATTTAAAAAATTTATCAACGTGAAAAAAGGAGTGGTTAGAATGAATTATCTCATTACTGGAGCAACTGGTGGTTTTGGTAACTATGCTATGGAGTACTTAAAACAGCTCGTTCCTCAGGAAAATATCTATGTGTTGGCGCGGAATGAAGAAAAGGGGAAAACACTTGAAGAAAAGGGTTGGAATGTCCGTTTCGGAGATTATGCTGATTATTCTTCTATGAAAAATGCCTTACAGGGAATTGATCGCTTGTTGTTTGTGTCTGGTGCACCTGGTAATCGGCAAGCTGAGCATGAAAATGTTGTGAAGGCCGCAAAAGCAACTGGTGTTTCTTACATTGCTTATACTAGTTTTGCTGATGCCGATCACTCGACCAGTATTCTAGCGCCAGATCATCAGTTTACAGAGAAAGTAATTGCTGATTCTGGAATCGCACATACTTTTTTACGTAATAATTGGTACTTAGAAAATGAATGGCCACTCATTGAACTTGCCTTAAAGAATGGGCGCTTTATTTATTCAGCAGGTGAAGGCAAAACTGGCTGGGCATTAAAACGAGAATATGCCGAAGTTGCAGCAAAAGCACTAGCAAACTTGAACTTTCCAGAAGTTCTTGAATTATCGGGTCAACCGATCACGTATGAAGAACTAGCTAAAGAATTAAAAGAAGTGACAGGCAAACCTATTGATATCGTGGCTACCAATGACCATGAGTTCATCAAAAATTTAGAGGAGGCTGGTTATCCTGAATCTGCTGCACAAATGTTTGCAGCTATTCAAAAAGATATCAAGAATAATCAACTCGATGTTTCCTCAAAAGATTTTGAACAAGCTTTGGGACATCCACTTGTCTCTTTAAAAGATGGACTAGAAGAATTGTTGAATCAATAGTTGTAAAAAGCGGTTGAGACAACGTTTTTAATTTTATAAAACAAGGGTAAATTCTCACAAGTGACAAGAAGTATAAAAATAAGGTTTTTACGGTTGACACTTACCTGCTTACTGTTTCTTATTGAGTTTATTGCTGAAAGTTTAGTCAGTGAAAACCGTGAACAAAAGGTCGTGAAGCATCGTTTAGCTCTGATAACCTTAAGAAAGATTTTTTGGAACCAGTTTTTTGGTTTTGAAAAATTCGGACTTATTTCAAAGAGTAGCTGGTTGAACACTGTTTATTCGTTTTCACACCTATTTAAAGAGTCTGGGATCAGGCTCTTTTTTTGCATTTAAGTGATAAGTAGAAGATTGACTTTTTTGAATGTAATAAAAAAAACACTTACGAGAAAATGAGAAATATGCTACGATACTTTTCGTGACAAATTTAAAGGAGTGGTATAGTTGCCTACAAACAAAAAAGAAGGAATTATTTTTACATCACTAATGTGTTTTCTCATGGTCTTAGGAATGAGTGTGTATAATCTCTGGCTTCATGGGGATTTATATTTTTCAAATCTATTGATTGGTTTAGTTCCAGGATTCATCGTGGCTTTTATTTTAGATGTCTTTATTGTTGGTGTGATTGCGAAAAAAATAGCTTTCAAGTTGCCAGTAAATTCAGAAAGTAAATTTCAAATGATCGTAACGATTTCTTGTCTGATGGTCCTAGGAATGGTTACCTGTATGTCGTTGTTTGGTGTTGTGATTGAGCAGGGAATACCTGACCAACTATTTTCAGCGTACCTTACCGCATGGAAAATGAATGTGATTGTTGCATTGCCTTTGCAATTACTAATCGTAGGTCCTATCTCTCGATTGGTATTAAGCACGATCCAAAACTAAAAAGATCTTTTAGATTATAAAAAAAGAGGATGCGACTTGTTTAGCATCAAGAGATAAAAGAACTTGCCTAAAATTGCGTACACGCTTATTAGGAAGTTTCGTTTATTTTTTGAATGAGCTACTTCAGTCACATGCTCTTTTTTTTAAGAACAATTAATCAAAAAATGTTTGCATCATTTCACGAACCTGTGTACACCATTGTAGTTCTTGCTGGCAAAGTAAAATTCTTCGTTGAATAACGACATAACGTCCAAATTCCTCTTTTTTATTTACTGAAAGATCTGCTAGTTTTGCTTGGTTTTTTTGCATGATTTTGTTTAATTGTTGTTCTCTTGTAAATAAAAGACCCGTCGCTGTTGTTTTATCTAAGGTAGAAAAAGCGTACAGTTTGGCTAAAAATTCATCTTTTTGAGTAGGAGCAGGGGTCTCTTCTTTGATCCATTCTTCTACGATCGCTTTTCCTTCATTGGTAAGGGTATAAATTTTTTTCTGCGAATGTTCTTCGATTTCCAGGACAGAAATATAACCTTTCTGGTCTAATTTAGCCAGTGTCGTGTAAATCTGACTGTGGTGAGCTTCCCAGAAAATGGTGATTAATTGTTTTAGTTCATAACCGGAACGAGGTTTAGACAAAAGAACGCATAATAAGATATAGGCTAAAGTATTCATACGATACCTCCTGACTGGTTTTCTCTTATTATAGCATATTTTTTATTTTTGTTTTTATATGTGCATATTGACATGTAAAATAAATCATGTATGATGCTAGGTAGAGAAAGGAATGGGGAATTTGGAGAATCAAATAGAAATCAAAGAAGAACTAACAGAGAAAGGACAGGAACAAAGTAAAGGAAAGAATTCAGCGTTAGTAGTCGCTGCAACTTGTATGTTTGCGTTTATGGGAGTTGGCTTAGTAGATCCCATTTTAAAAACGATTGCTGCTCAATTAGATGCAACACCTGCCCAAACGACATTATTATTTACGAGCTACATGTTGGTAACGGGAGTAGTGATGTTGTTTACAGGTTTTTTATCGAGTCGAATTGGTTTGAAAAAAACATTGATGGCAGGTTTGGTCATTATTGTTGTATTTGCTGGCTTAGGTGGATTGTCCAATGATATTGGTACATTGATCGGATTGCGTGCTGGTTGGGGTGTAGGGAATGCTTTATTTGTTTCAACAGCACTTGCGACTATTGTAAGTATTTTAGTGGGTAACACTGAAAAAGCTATTATGATGTATGAAGCAGCACTAGGCTGTGGGATGGCTGTTGGACCATTAGTTGGCGGCATACTAGGAAGTGGCTCGTGGCGGTATCCTTTTTATGGAGTAGCTACGTTGATGTTTATTGGCTTTTTAGCATTGGCGATCCTTCTTCCAGAGGCAGGAAAACCACAAAGGAAGGTTGGTTTTTGGGAAGGGGTCAAGGCGTTAAGTAATCACAAATTGCGTTCCGTTGGTCTGATTGCCTTATTATATAATTTTGGTTTCTTTACGTTACTTGCCTATGCACCATTCTTATTAGTGGGGTATAGTGAGTTAGAGGTCGGTTTTGTTTTCTTTGGTTGGGGCGTTTTATTAGCAATTGCTTCGATTTTTGTCGCACCAGTACTAGAACAAAAATTCACTACTTACTGAACGATTTTAGCAGCGTTTGTTTTCTTTATTATTTGTTTGGCGTTACTAGGTGCCGGTTCAACTATCCAAATTTTAGTGCCAATCAGCATTGTACTTTCAGGTTTTTTCCAAGGGATCATCAATACATTATTGACAACGATTGCTATGGAGATACCAGGTTTACCAAGAAATGTGGCTTCTTCAAGTTATAGCTTTGTTCGTTTCTTTGGTGGGGCATTAGCGCCATTTATTGCAGGGATCATTGGCGAAAAACTAGGTGAAAGTTATGCTTTTTATTTTGCTGCGATCATTGTCGTAATTAGTGTCTTTTGTATTATTCATCATCAAAATTATTTTGTAACAGATGAAGATCAATAAAAATGAGGTTTTGAAAGAAAGAATAAAAACCGAAAAAAATAGTTAATGATGAATCAATAAAACCTTGAATTTCACATACTGTGTTTCAAGGTTTTTTTCTGTTATTTGTGACGTTCGATCTACAGTTCTGGTAACTGGTATCGTGAGAGGGTTTATTTTTAACATGTGTTTCAACGAAAAAGGTCAATGAATACACTGTTTTTGTCATAAATCATGTTATGATGAGAATAAGACACAGCCAGTAAAAAGTGAGGAAAAGCGATGATTGAAGAATATTTCAAAGAAGTAGGTATCACGTTGGTTGAACTTCCCATCGAGTTGGTGGATGATCGACCCGTTTATGGTGGTTATCTAAAAGAGCTGCCTGTAATCAATGCGACAGGAGAATCTCGAAAAATCATGCACCAGAAACTAGCGAGTATGTATCAAGCCTATCGTGAACAACTACTTACAGATATGGAAATAGAAAAAGAAAAACAATGAATCTGTCGACAGAAGAATTGTTAAGATATTATGATGGTGAGACATTCGATGGGTTTGCCATTTTTTCTAACGATAATGAAGATCATCTTGGCTAAAATAAGCTATTATCGACTTAAAATTACGCTTAATGCGTTTCTTTTAGTCGATAATAGCTTATTTCACTCATTGTAGTTATGAGGCATTCTAGTTAAAGCGCTTGGGTAAGTTGTTTTTGTTTAATTGATATTTGAAAGACAAATGGAAAATTCCGGCAATCAATAAAGTGATCGTATAAGCAATCGAATGGTGGAACGCTAGATTGTAATTGATCACAGCTAAAATGCCTAAAGCGAGCATATAACTAACATGTAGCCTTTGAACAATGCCTTTAGGACCAATTTTTTGAAGATAAACTTGCCATTTTTCCTGAGTGGGATTAAAATTTCTTTTTTTATTTGGAAAAAAGTGGCTAAAATCATCACTCCTATAAAGGCAGCGATGTTTAAAGAAATCAAGTATACTAAAAATATCGTGAAAATTTCGAACATAAAAGTAACCTTTCTAACTAAAAAACTTTTCAAGAATCAAAAAATAAAGAAAAATTTTGTCATATTTTTATTGTGAAGACTAAAATGTTTCGTGTGAAACATTTTAGCGGATTTGACCTTCGCCGTAAATGATATATTTCGTAGAGGTCAGTTCATTCAATCCCATCGGACCTCGAGCATGTAATTTCTGAGTAGAAATACCGATTTCAGCACCAAAACCAAAAACAGCTCCGTCAGTAAAACGAGTTGAGGCATTCACATAAACCGCAGCGGCGTCCACTTCGTTCAAGAAACGTTGGCTTGCTTGGTAACTATCCGTAACGATGGCTTCAGAATGTTTTGTATTATGGCGATTGATATGGTCGATCGCTTCATCTAAAGAATCAACGACTTTCACAGCCAGAATATAGTCTAGATATTCCGTATCCCAATCAGCTTTTTCTGCAAGGGTTGCAGTTTCTAAATATTCCATGGCACGCGTATCTGCACGTAGAGAAACCCCATGATCTACTAATGCTTTTTCAATAACAGGTAAAAAGAAAGGGGCGATCTCTGAATGGATCAACAATGTTTCTGCAGCATTACAAACAGATGGACGAGAAGCTTTTGCATTGACGATGATATTCGTTGCCATGGTCAACTGAGCATCTTTATCGATATAAATATGATTGTTACCAGTGCCAGTCTCAATGATTGGGACTGTGGCTTGTTCCTTCACTCTTCTGATCAAATTTGCGCCGCCTCGAGGAATCAACACATCTAAGTACTCTGTTAATTTCATTAATTCAGCAGCCGTTTCATGAGATGTATCGTCCACAAATTGAACAGCGTAAGGAGACAGGCCAGCATCAGTTAACGTTTGTTGCAGAAGCTTCACTAATAATTGATTGGAAAAGAAAGCTTCCTTTCCGCCTCTAAGAATAACGGCATTTCCTGATTTAAAAGCCAAGCTGGCTGCATCAGTCGTCACATTCGGTCTAGATTCATAAATGATTCCGATGACACCAAGTGGGACACGTTTTTTTCCAATCAGTAACCCATCAGCATTCTTCCACATTTGTTCTACTTTTCCAATTGGATCCTCTAATGAAGCGATTTTACTGATTTCTTCAGCCATATCATGGATACGCTCAGGCGTTAAGCGTAAGCGGTCAAGCATCGTTTCGCTCATCTGATTTTCGGTTGCTTGCTCTAAATCTTTCTGATTGGCTTCAAGTATCGCTCCTTGATTTTTTTTGAGCATCAATGCCATCTGTTTGAGAAGGTCATTTTTCTGTTCTGTACTCATCAAAGCAAGAGTTTGGGCGCTTTGTTTTGCATTTTTTCCAAGTTGATTTAAATCAGTCATACGTGTTCCTCCTTAAATAAGGTTCCAAGTTCTTTACCGGCTAAAAGATCGAAGATAATGGTAGGATTTTTTCCGTTTGCCAGGATCATTGTACTGTTGGCTTCAAAAATACGTAATGCTGCTTGTAACTTACTAGACATTCCTCCTGTTCCAAAGGTGCTGCCAGCACCACCCGCTTGTGCCATTAAACACTCGTCAATGACCGAAACGGTTTGATACATCTTTGCGTCTGGATTTTTTGAAGGATCGGCGGAATAAAATCCGTCAATATCAGATAAAACAATTAATAAATCTGCTGTGATCAATTTTGTAACGATCGCAGATAGTTGATCATTATCACCAAATTTCGTTGTATGTTCAAGTTCATCGACTGCTACAGTATCATTTTCATTAACGATCGGGATGGTTCCCATTGCTAATAACTGTTCAAGTGTGTTGATCACATTGACTCGACTTTGAGGAAAATCGATCACATCCCGAGTAACGAGGATCTGAGCTGTTTGCTGATTGTAAACACTGAAACGTTGATTATAAATGTTCATCAATTCTGCCTGTCCGATCGCAGCAATTGCTTGTTGTTCCGGGATCGTTGTGGGGCGTGTAGCTTGATTCATTTTGTGCATCCCGACACCAACAGCGCCGGATGAAACTAATACGACTTCTTTCCCTTGATTCCGAAGATCAGACAAGACAAAGGCAAGCTGATCAATCGCAGCGAGGTTGATGTTTCCATTGGGATAGATTAAAGTACTCGTTCCCACTTTAATAACAATTCGTTTGGCTTTTGTAACTTCTTTTCGCATGTGACACCTCTAACTAAATACACGTTTTGATTTCGTTCTATTCTACTTGTTTTACACCATAAAGTCATGTATAAAATTTATTTTTTATGACAGCAGTATTTTATTCATCTTAACATAAATTAATGAAGAATTTTTTAAGTCGTCCTTTTGGTATCATGAATATGGTAAAATAAATATAGTCTATTTTGGGAGGAAATTCGGTGAGAAAAAGAGGATTTGAAGTTATTTCAACATATGCACAACAAAAGATACAATTACCTCAACGAGCAACTCATCATGCTGCTGGATATGATTTTGAGGCGGCAGAAGATATTGTTATTCCAAGTATTTGGAAAGCTGGATTAAAACAAGGGATAACAGCTCTTTCAGAGGTATTGAAAAATGAAGAAACAACAGTCGACGAGAAAAAATTAAAACCAGTTCTTGTTCCAACTGGGATCAAAGCCTATATGGGAGAAGATGAATTTTTACAGTTAGCCAATCGTTCAAGTAATCCGTTGAAGCGTTTTTTAGTTTTAAGTAATGGAGTAGGTGTCATTGATAGTGATTACTATAATAATGATGCAAATGAAGGGCATATCATGTTCCAATTTACTAATTTTGGTTTGAAGGATGTTGTCATCAAAAAAGGTGAGCGAATTGGACAAGGAATTTTCTTGCCATTCTTAAAAGCAGATCAAGACCAAACAGAACAGGCTCGTAAAGGTGGCTTTGGTTCATCAGATGTATAACTACTCAAGGTTTATTTAATTCAAAAATAATTATTTAAGGAGGCGGGACAATGGCAAAAAAAGCGAAAGTCCAGTTTGTTTGCCAAAATTGTGGCTATGTTTCGCCTAAATTCTTAGGGCGTTGCCCAAATTGCGGGAAATGGAACACGATGGTCGAGGAAATCGAGCAAGATACGACTGACCGTAGAACACGAACAAGTTTGACTGGAGAAAAAGCCAAACCAACGAAAATTGCAGAAGTGATTCCTAAAAAGGAACCACGAGTCAAAACAAAATTAGATGAATTGAATCGAGTTTTGGGCGGGGGCGTCGTTCCGGGGTCAATGATTTTGATTGGTGGCGATCCAGGCATCGGTAAATCCACATTACTTTTACAAGTATCCCAACAATTAGCTGATATCGGCGGGAAAGTATTATATGTTTCTGGAGAAGAAAGTGCAGAACAAATTAAATTACGTGCCGAGCGTTTGGGTTCAATAAATACAGAATTTTACTTATATGCTGAAACTGATATGAATGAAATTAGCCGTGCCATCGAACAGATTTCACCAGATTATGTGATCATTGATTCGATTCAAACGATGACACAACCTGATATTACGAGTGTAGCAGGGAGTGTCAGTCAAGTGAGAGAAACGACTGCTGAGTTGTTGAAAATAGCGAAAACAAATGGGATTGCGATTTTTATCGTAGGACATGTAACGAAAGAAGGATCGATTGCGGGTCCACGTATGCTTGAACATATGGTTGATACTGTTTTGTATTTTGAAGGAGAACAGCATCATAGTTTTCGTATTTTGAGAGCAGTAAAGAATCGATTTGGTTCAACAAATGAAATTGGTATATTTGAAATGCATGAACATGGATTAGAAGAAGTTGCGAATCCTTCCCAAATCTTTTTGGAAGAACGATTAGAAGGAGCAACAGGCTCAGCGATTGTTGTGGCGATGGAAGGTACCCGCCCAATTTTAGTGGAAATCCAAGCACTGGTAACACCAACAATGTATGGAAATGCTAAACGAACCACTACTGGCTTAGATTTTAACCGAGTATCATTGATCATGGCAGTTCTCGAAAAACGAGCAGGCTTACTGTTGCAGAATCAAGATGCTTACTTAAAAGCAGCAGGTGGGGTAAAATTAAATGAACCAGCCATTGATTTAGCGATTGCTGTGAGTATTGCTTCCAGTTACAAAGAAAAAGGGACACAACCGACAGAATGTTTTATTGGCGAAATCGGGTTGACGGGCGAAATTCGCCGTGTCAGTCATATTGAACAGCGTGTCAAAGAAGTACAAAAGCTGGGTTTCACAAAAGTTTATTTGCCAAAGAACAATCTAGGAGGGTGGAATCCTCCGACTGGCATTGAAGTCGTAGGTGTCGCTACCTTGGCGGAAACGTTAAAACGTGTCTTTCGTTAAAAATAGTAAAATTAAAGAAATGGAGGAAAGAGTATGCAAAAACGTGTCATCACCTTGCTGATGATTATTGTCGGTGCCAGCTTAGGTATTTCTTTTTTACCAATGGCTTGGCAGACAATTGGTCAGCAAACAAATGGATGGCTGAATAATACATTTACCAATAGCCTGTTAGGTGCACTTATTTTCTTTTTATTGTCTTTGCTATTGGCAAAACATATCTCAGCTGTTATCAAGCAAATTGAGGGAAAATTAAGTGAGGTTAGTTTAACTTACCTATTGTTTGGTGCAATTGGTGGGATTATCGGGCTAACTTTAGGTGTAATTATTTCAACGCCACTATATAATTTGAAAATTCCGTTTGTAAATAGTGTTCTTCCCATCTTATTAATGGTTATTTTAGGCTATTTAGGATTCAGGATGGGAACCACTCGAATCGATGAATGGAAAAAAATCTTTGGTTCAAGAAACAAGAAAGTGGAACAAGAAACACCTAGTCAAGTGGAGAGCCAAATACTGGAACGGAAATTAGGCGAGAACTTTCATAAATACAAGATCTTAGATACTAGCGTGATCATTGATGGACGAATCTATGACATCACCAAAACTGGTTTTTTAGAAGGCACACTGATGATTCCGAATTTTGTGCTTTATGAATTACAGTATATTGCTGATTCTGGCGATAGCCTAAAACGTGTTCGCGGACGCCGCGGGCTGGATATCCTCAATGCTTTGCAAAAAGAAGAAGGAATCTCTGTTGAAATGTATGACGGTGATTTTGAAGATATCACTGAAGTGGACAGCAAATTGATCAAATTAGCGAAAATTTTAGATGGTGTCATCGTGACAAATGATTATAACTTAAATAAAGTCTCAGAGTTTCAAAATGTACCAGTGTTGAATATCAATGCTTTAGCGAATGCAGTAAAACCGGTAGTTATTCCAGGTGAAAACATGAATGTTTTAGTCGTAAAAGCAGGAACAGAACGTCAACAAGGGGTTGCTTATCTCGATGATGGCACCATGGTGGTCGTGGAAGATGGACAGCATTATATGAACGAACATATCGAAGTGGTTGTTACAAGTGCCTTACAAACAGCTGCCGGGCGGATGATTTTTGCAAAACCAGCCCATGCAGGTCGTGGGATCGATAATAAAGACAATAAAAAAGAAACTGAAAAAAGTAAACATGCTTAACGAAAGAAAAATCGGAATATGAGTATAAAAAGTAGCCAACTGGTAAGGAAATTCAACCAGTTGGCTTTACTATTTCCCATATTAAAGGTAAAATTTGTGCTGAGTGGCTTTCATTTTAATGAAAAAGCCTTTAAGAAATATGAGGATGTAAAACAGAACATGTTTTTCGTGTTTTATCTCATATTTTAAAGTCTAGTTTGAAAGAAGAGGAAGAAAATGACGAAAGTACGCGTACGCTATGCACCAAGTCCAACTGGGCACTTACATATTGGGAATGCTCGAACAGCATTGTTCAATTATCTATTTGCTCGCCACAACGATGGAGACTTTATTATTCGTATTGAGGACACAGACCAAAAACGAAACATTGAAGATGGTGAAAAGAGCCAATTGGAAAATTTGGCTTGGTTAGGTATCGATTGGGATGAATCTCCTGAAAATCCTGGAGAATATGGTCCTTATCGTCAATCTGAAAGAAAAGAAATTTATCAGCCTTTGATTGATCAACTTCTTGCAAGTAATCGGGCATACAAATGTTACTGTACAGAAGAAGAGTTAGAAGCAACTCGTGAAGAACAACGTGCACGTGGAGAAATGCCTCATTATGCGGGTACTTGTGCAAATCTAACACCAGAAGAACAAGCAGAAAAAGAAGCGCAAGGGATTGAACCAGTGATCCGATTCCGTGTACCACGTAATACGGAATATGCGTTCAAAGATATGGTCAAAGGGGATATCACCTTTGAATCAGATAATATCGGTGGCGACTATGTCATTCAAAAACGTGATGGTATGCCAACATATAACTTTGCTGTAGCTGTAGATGATCATATGATGAAGATTACTCATGTCTTACGTGGGGATGACCATATTGCAAATACACCTAAACAATTGATGATCTATGAAGCTTTTGGTTGGACACCACCAACATTCGGTCACATGACATTGATCATCAATACAGAAACTGGGAAAAAACTAAGTAAACGTGATGAATCGATTTTACAATTTATCGAACAGTATCGTGAATTAGGTTACTTACCAGAAGCAATGTTCAACTTTATTGCATTATTAGGTTGGTCACCAGTAGGCGAAGACGAAATTTTCAACCAAGAAGAATTGATCAACATGTTTGATCCAAATCGTTTGAGTAAATCACCTGCAGCCTTCGATGCGAAGAAATTACAATGGGTGAATAACCATTACATGAAAGAAATGGATTTAGATAAGTTAACAGACATGTGCTTGCCTTACTTGATCGCTGACGGTCGAGTACAAGAAAATCCTGATGAAAAAACGATCGAATGGGTCAAAAGAATCGTTAGTCTGTATCAACCACAAATGAGTTACGCAGCTGAAATCGTAGAAGCTTCTTCCTTATTCTTCAATGAACATCCTGTATTGAACGATGCGGCTAAAGAAGTATTAGCAGGCGAAACTGTTCCACTTGTTCTTAATGCATTTAAAGCACAACTAGAACAAATGGAAGTCGTGGATGCCCCAACCGTAAAAGCAGCAATCAAAGCTGTCCAAAAAGAAACTGGCGTTAAAGGTAAAAATCTTTTCATGCCGATCCGAGTAGCTGTTTCAGGACAAATGCACGGACCAGAATTACCAGATACGATCGAATTGCTTGGTCGTGAAAAATCATTAGCACATTTAAATCAAGTCATCAACTAAACACGATGAACAGAAAGAAGTAAGTAATCATTGATCTCAAGAGAGGTGACGGGCGGTGGAAGTCACTGATTGATGTTTACTGAAATGCCTCTGGGAGTGGTTTCGGCGAGTGAAATAGACACATCTCTTTGTGACGAATTTCAGGTAGTCGAGAACGTGTAAGCTTACGTTAACAGCTAGAGGTAATCATATCTGATTATAAATAAAAGTGGAACCACGCCAATTAGCGTCTTTTAATAAGGAAACTTGTTAAAGGCGCTTCTTTATTTGTCAGAGAACTACATAAATTATTGAGAGGAAGGAGCGATGACGATGGGGTGGTTTGCCCGAGCGGTAGAGGCAGCTAAAAAAAATGACCCGGCTGCTCGTTCAACATTAGAAATCGTTTTGACATATCCAGGGTTTCATGCCTTATTTTGGCATCGGGTGTCACATTACTTATATCAGCATAAACTTTACTTGCTGGCAAAAATCAATGCACAATTTTGGCGATTTATAACAGGAATCGAGATACATCCTGGAGCCCAGATCGGACAAGGTGTTTTTATCGATCATGGGATGGGGATCGTGATTGGAGAAACCGCAGAGGTCGCTGATGATGTAGTTCTTTTTCATGGAGTTACGTTAGGTGGTACAGGTAAAGAAACGGGCAAAAGGCATCCCACAGTGAAACAAGGGGCAATGCTTTCTGCCAATGCTCAAATATTAGGACCGGTCACGATTGGGAAACATACGAAGATTGGTGCCGGTGCAGTCGTTTTAAAAGACATTCCAGATTATGCTACAGCCGTGGGGGTTCCTGCAAAAGTAGTACGGATTAATGGAGAAAAAGTGAGGAGATCAGAATGATAAAAATTTACAATACATTGACTAGACAAAAAGAGGAATTTGTACCGATTCAAGCAGGAAAAGTCGGTATGTACGTGTGTGGTCCGACTGTTTATAACTATATTCATATTGGAAATGCCCGCAGCACGATTGCTTTTGACACGATTCGACGCTACTTTGAATATCGGGGATATCAAGTCGATTATGTTTCCAATTTCACTGATGTAGATGATAAAATCATTCGTGCTGCTAATGAATTAGGGATCACGGCGCCAGAAGTAGCCAACCGTTTTATCCAAGCATTTGAAGAAGATACCAAGGCGTTGAATGTGGAGCCAGCTACAGCGCATCCTCGTGTGATGGATCATATGCCAGATATTATTTCTTTCATCCAAGTATTGATCGAAAAAGGTTATGGATATGAATCAAATGGCGATGTCTACTACCGTACAAGAAAATTTTCAACCTATGGACAACTTAGTGATCAATCGATTGATGAGTTAGAAGTGGGCGCGAGTCAACGGACGGGAGCAGAACAAAGTCAGAAAGAAGATCCGCTTGATTTTGCACTATGGAAAAAAGCAAAACCTAATGAGATCTCTTGGGATTCTCCATGGGGACCCGGACGTCCAGGATGGCACATCGAATGTTCCGTTATGGCAACGAAACATTTAGGGGAAACAATTGATATCCATGGTGGTGGGCAAGATTTAGAGTTTCCACATCATGAAAATGAGATTGCCCAAAGCGAAGCAAAAACGGGAAAGAAATTTGCCAATTATTGGATGCACAATGGTTACGTCACGATTGGCGATGATGATCAGAAAATGAGTAAATCATTAGGTAACTTTATTACTGTCCATGAAATGATCCAAACGGTAGATCCACAAGTGTTACGCTTCTTCATGGCAACAACTCAATATCGCCGACCGATTCGTTATAGTGAGGCAACGATGAAGGAAGCAGCGACAAACTTGCAACGCTTAAGAAATACATTTGATAATCTTAAATTCCGCCTAGCAACAGCAGAAAAATCTCTGGCGGATGACACAAAGTATTTAGCTGAACTTGAACAAATCGAACAACGCTTTATTGAAGAAATGGACGACGATTTTAATGCTGCGAATGGAATTACCGTCGTTTATGAATTGGCAAAATGGTTAAACACGTATTTGGAGAAAACAACTGTTTCAGCGGATGTTCTAGCAAACGGGGAAGCATTATTTACCCAATGGTTGGCTATTTTTGGTATTTTATTTACATCTGAGGAATTACTTGATGAAGAAATCGAGCAGTTGATCGAAGAACGTACGCAAGCAAGAAAAAATCGTGATTTTGCCCGTAGTGACGAAATCCGTGACCAATTAAAAGAAAAAGGGATCTTGCTTGATGACACACCGCAAGGAACTCGTTGGAGAAGAGAAGCATGAAAGACTATACACAATTAAACGGACTAGCTTTAGCTTATGTAGGAGATGCCATCTATGAGATCTATATTCGTGACTATTTGATCGAACAAGGGGCGACTAAACCGAATAAACTTCATAAAGCAGCCACGAATTATGTTTCAGCAAAAGCACAAGCTTATCTGATTAAAGAGATGCTAGAAGAAAAATTGATGACACCAGAAGAAGAAACTTTTTATCGTCGTGGTAGAAATGCCAAAAGTCATACAAGTGCAAAAAATGCAGATGTCACAACTTATCGAATTGCCACAGGTTTTGAAGCTTTGATGGGGTATCTGCATTTGACGAAACAAACAGAACGGTTAGAAGAATTAATTGAATGGTGTATCCAGAAAGTCGGTGAAAAAAATGGGTAGAGAACAAAAAGAACGTCATTATAACAAACGTAAAAAAGCAACGAAACAGCCAATGAACGCTTCATCACAGAAAAAATCGCAAAAAAAGCGAAACCATTATGACACTTCCTATGAACCTGTAGTTGGGGAGAAAAAAGAGGAAGCAATCGAAGATAATTTTGTCTTTGGTCATCATGCAGCAGTAGAAGCCTTACAACAAGGTAGAGGGAATAAATTATTTTTACAAGAGGACTCACGGGGAGAAAAAACCGAAGAGTTAAAGAACATTGCTAGAGATCAAGCTGTACCAGTTAAATGGGTACCAAAACAAAAATTAGATACATTAAGTGATCATGGTGTACATCAAGGAGTAGTCTTAGCGATTACCCCGTATGAATATTTATCCTTAGACCAGCTTCTTCAGCAAACCAAAGAAAAAACAGAAACACCTTTCTTTGTCATTTTAGATAGTATTGAAGATCCTCACAATTTTGGTTCGATCCTACGAACAGCGGATGCAAGTGGGGTAGACGGCGTAATCATTCCTAAGCATCGGGCGGTAGGCATTACGCCAATCGTTACAAAAACCTCTACTGGAGCAGTCGAACATGTACCTGTAGCACGAGTGACTAATCTTGTTCAAGCGGTCCAACAACTAAAAGAAGCCGGTTTTTGGGTTTTTGGGACAGATATGGATGGTACAAATTTCCAAAAATGGAATGCAAAAGGCGCTATTGCTTTAGTGATTGGTAATGAAGGACGAGGAATGAGTCCTGGATTGAAAAAAGAAATGGACGAACTTTTGACCATTCCAATGGTCGGTCACGTTCAAAGTTTGAATGCGAGTGTTGCTGCTGGATTGTTGATGTATCAAGCTTTTTCTCAACGTCAAGGAGAGTGATCAGATGAAAAAGCAGCTCCTAATTGTTGATGGTTATAACATGATCGGTTCTTGGCCAGAACTCGTTTTGTTGAAAAAACAAGAAAAGATGGCGGATGCTAGAGAAGCTTTGTTGCATCGTTTGTCAAATTATGCCAAATACGAAGGAATTGAAGTGATAGTTGTTTTTGATGCACAATTGGTTCCAGGCATTCAGCAAAACTATAAGAAATACCAATTAGAAGTCGTCTTTACAAAAGAAGATGAAACGGCAGATAGCTATATTGAACGTATTGCTGGCCAATTGAATGATCGTTTAACGCAAGTAACTGTTGCCACGAGTGACTTAGCCGAGCAATGGATGATCTTTTCACAAGGGGCTTTGCGGACTTCTGCCTATGAATTATACAAAACGATCCAGAAAACAGAGAAAAACATTGCACAAGATAATATAAATATGCAATTTGATAATTTTCGTCGTAATTCGCCTTGGAGTAAAGAACAATTAGAAAAATTGTCCCAAAAGTTAGACGATTTAATGCGAAAAGGTAGATAACATAGTTATATGATTAGTCAATCGGATGATTGATGGTAAGATTCCTCCATAATCGAAAGAGATGGAGGAATTATTTTATGTCTGAGGAGTTATTGCGCACCGCACGTGACGGTGATGAAGAAGCATTCGCTATCCTATATCAAAAATATTTTCCACTTTTGTTACGTTTAAAAAATATGTACTACCTAAGAAATTATGTGTATGAAGATTGGGAACAAGAAGCAAGGATCGCCTTATACCAAGCTTTAAAGACTTATGAAAATAACAAAGGCGTTAGCTTTGGCAGCTATTATAAAAGCATTATCAGTAATCAAATTTATTCATTATTAAGAAAACAAAATGCCTTGAAACGTAGAGACCAAAAAGATGAATTATCGATTGATCAGAAGGTTGAAACAGAAGGTCCGGACTTTTTAGCAGAAATCACTACTCAAGAACCACTTGCGATGCAACGATTACTGTTAAATGAAGCCATTGAAGATTGCGAAATCAAATTTTCAAAAAAGGAAGCAAAAATATTTTATTATTATATGCAAGGAACCGATTTCAAGAGGATGGCAGAGGAACTTTCAATGGATGTCAAACAAGTCAAGAGTGCGTATAGCCGTGTGAAATTTAAAATAAAACAACATCTCAAAAATTATCATGAGGAATAATTTATAAAATTATTAATGTTTTTCTTATTTGTTTTTATTGCATTTCTTTTTTTATATGGTAAACTTGAAAATTTTTAGAAAGTGTGGTATATTGGGTAATGAGGTGAACTGTATGCCAACAACTTTAGCTACAATCAAAAAAGATTTAGAAGGTCGTATCGGCAGCCCAATCATGCTGGTTGCTCAGACAGGAAGAAAGCGTCAAACAGAACGCCGAGGCGTTTTAACAGAAACCTATCCTTCAGTATTCGTTGTTGATTTGGATCCTGAAGAAAATTCTTTTGAACGAGTATCGTATAGCTATTCAGATGTACTTACTCGAACAGTCGAGATTGAATTTTTAACTGAAGCAGTTTAAAAAGCAAGCGAGCCTAGTTTTTTATAAGGTTCGTTTGCTTTTTTGTTTGGAAATAGGTATGCTGAAAAAAAGAGAATTGGAGGCACTTTCAAATGGAACATTATGTAAAAAAATTTGCAGATTTGACCACTCAAGAATTTTATGAGATTGTCAAAGAACGCATTGCTGTTTTTGTCGTAGAACAAAATTGTCCCTACCAAGAAGTGGATGAAATTGATAGCCAAGCTTGGCATACGTATTTCAAAGATGAAGCAGGGAAAATTTCTGCTTATACACGTATTTTTGAAGAAGATGGAACCATTCATTTTGGTCGAGTGTTGGTCAATAGTGAGCATCGTAAAGAAGGGTTGGGACGTAAGATCGTGCAACGTACGATGGAAGTAATTGAAGCCAATTACCCGCAACGACCGATCGTCATTGGGGCGCAAGTCTATCTTCAATCTTTTTATGAGTCATTTGGATTCGAGGCCATTTCAGATGTTTATTTAGAAGATGACATCCCCCATATCGATATGAAAAAATCGAGCTAAAGTGATCATGACGATAGGTAGCGCAATACAAAAAAGAACAGTTACAGTGAAAACTGATAGCTGTTCTTTTTTGTATCATTTAGTTTTCTTTATTTTTCAGTTGTCTGATCAACGGTTGCTTGTGTAGTTGGTCGTCCGTTGTTTTCTGCTGTTTGTTGTGCAAGTAGATCACGAATGTCGCTCAAATAATCTTCAGCAGTTGGTTTGGCAGGTGCTTCTTCTGTTTCTTTTTCAGGACGTAATCTTTTAGCGTGGTTGGCTGCTTTTACCACTAAGAATAAGACAAACCCTGTAATAATAAATGTTATGATTGCACTAATAACATTGCCGAAAGCAAACGTAACTCCTTTAGTAGGTGACCAGTCCAAGATAGAAAGGGCGCCTTCCAAATCAGACGTGCCAGTAATCATCGCTACAACCCAGCCTACAAGAGGTGTGATCAAACCTTGAACGATCTGATTGACAATGCTAGTAAATGCACTCCCGATAACAACCCCAACGGCTAAATCTAATACGTCGCCACGCATAATAAACTCTTTAAATTCTTTAATCATTTTTCTCCTCCTCTCACTTATCCTTAGTATAACGAAGAATAAAAAAATATAAAAACGACATGCATTTATGGCTAAGGTCTGTCGTTCAAGTACTTATATGCTATACTAGAAGGTGACTCTTAAGTGATGCAAGAGAGAATTAAAGCAGTAAAAAATAGTAGCCACATATTCTTTTATCCTCCAAGATAAAATCAACCATGTCGGAGAACGAACTGCTAATAAAGGAGCATGTACTATGACATATCAACTGGCAGAGGGTGTAAACCTCCACGTCTTGCAAACAAAACAATATAAAACGGTTCGTATCTTTGTTCGCTTTACTACGCGTTTAAAAAAAGAAGTCATCACGAAACGTTCCCTTTTAAGTAGCTTGTTAGAAACGAACAGTTTAAATTATCCTGACCAGACTCAGTTAAGTGCAAAATTGGCGGATCTTTATGGTGCTAGTTTTGGAACGTCCGTGAGAAAAAAAGGCAATCTTCACTGGTTGGATGCTAGCATCAACTTTGTCAATGGCAAGTATATCAACGATACCAGCATTTTAAACCAAGCTGTTGCTTTTTTGAAAGAAGTTCTCTTTTATCCAAACATTACGGGGGAAAAATTTGATCCAGCCACTTTTGCTTTAGAAAAAAACAATTTGAAACTTTATTTAGAGAGCTTAAATGAAGACAAGCAAACGATGGCTTCACTGGCGCTTCAAGAGTTGTATTTTGATCAGTCGGAGGCGCAGAAAATACCAAGTTTTGGAACAATCGAAGATCTAGATGAACTCACAGCTGAAGTGTTAGCTGACTATTATCATCAGATGATCACAGAAGATCAGATCGATATCTTCGTAGTGGGAGATGTCTCTCCTGCAGAAGTCCAAGCAGCTTTTAGTGAATGGGCATTTCCAGAGCGAGAAAGATTACACCCGGAAATTTTTTATAGCCAACCGCAAGAAAATATCATCAAAGAGCGACAGATCGAAGAACCAGTGACTCAGGCGAAATTAAATTTGGCTTATCAAACCAATGTCTATTATGACCAACCGGATCGTTTTTCATTGATGGTCTTCAATGGATTATTTGGCGGTTTCCCACACTCTAAATTATTTATGAATGTTCGTGAAAAAGAGAGCCTAGCTTACTATGCTTCCAGCAGCATTGATACTTTTCGTGGGTTCCTAAGTGTACAAACAGGAATTGATGGACGTAAACGTAACCAAGTATTGCATCTGATCCATGAACAATTAGAAAGTCTACGAAATGGGGAAGTCACAGAACTTGAATTGACACAAACTAAGGCCATGTTACGAAACCAATATCTATTATCATTAGATGCCCCACAAGTAGCTGTCGAGACTGCCTATTTAGAGAATTGGTTGCCAGAAACGAAATTAACAGCTGACGAATGGTTAAAACGGATGGAAAAAGTAACGGTCGAAGACATCCAAAAAATAGCTCGACAAATCGAGTTGCAGGCAATTTTCTTTTTAGACGGAGGTACAACAAATGAATAAAACAGAATATGATCGAATCAACGAAACACTGTACCATGAAGTATTACCAAATGGTTTGACTGTTTATTTATTACCTAAAAATGATTACCATAAGACATATGGTTTATTTAGTACAAATTACGGTTCGATCGATAATGAATTTATTCCATATGGTTCAGATAAAAAGATAAAAGTTCCAGATGGTATTGCCCATTTCTTGGAACATAAATTGTTTGAAAAAGAGGATGGCGATGTCTTTCAATTATTTGGACAACAAGGGGCCTCAGCTAACGCGTTTACCAGTTTTACCAAAACAAGTTATTTATTTTCAACGACAGATCAAGTTGAAAAAAATTTGACGACTTTACTTGATTTTGTCCAAGCACCTTATTTTACGGAAGAAACAGTTAATAAAGAAAAAGGGATCATTGGGCAAGAAATACAAATGTATGAAGATGATCCAAATTGGCGGATGTTTTTTGGCATTTTGAATAATTTATACCCTGAACATCCTTTGCATATCGATATAGCTGGCACAGTTGAAAGTATTGAAGCAATCACTGCTGATGATTTATACACGTGCTATCGGACATTTTATCAGCCAAGTAATATGGTCTTGTTCGTAGTAGGAAAATTAGAGCCGGAAAAGTTGATGGAATTGATTCGAACCAATCAAAATGCTAAGGATTTTCCACCAGCTCAAAAAATCGAACGTTATTTCCCTGACAATAATGGTGATATTATTGCGAAAAGCTCAATGCGCTCAGCAATCACTAGAGATAAGTTTGTCTTGGGAATCAAAGGGCTAGATGTTTTACCAGCAGAAGGGAAGGAATTATTGAGATACAAGACTGCTCTCAATCTTTTATTCCAATTGTTATTAGGGAATACTTCTCAAAATTATTTGAAAATGTACAATGATGGTTTAATTGATGACAGCTTCGGTTTTGAATTTAGTTTAGATCGAGAATTTCATTTTGCTGACTTTAGCGGAGACACGGATCAGCCAGAAAAAGCAGCTGAAAAAGTGAAAGAAATTCTTCTGCATTTTGAAGAGGATCAAGAACTGTCTGAAGAAAATCTAACATTGTTGAAGAAAAAGATGTTAGGACAATATTTCCAAACATTAAATTCACTGGAATACATTGCAAACCAATTCACGCAAAGCCTATTTGGGGATCAAACATTATTTGATTTACCAGAAATTATTGAATCCATTCAATTAGCAGATGTATTAAAAGTAGGTCGTTCTTTTATCAAAGAAGAAGCGTTCAGTGAGTTTTATATGCAGCCAAATGTCTGATATAGAAGTAGAGATGACGAATGGGAAAGTAGTTAAACTCTTAAATTTCGTTATAGAGTGCATTCAATGTTACCCTAAGATAACTTCGTTTATGGTATTCTTAAGAAGATAAAGAATAAAAAATGGGCGTTGGTGTATGGCGTGTTACATTCTTAACGAAAAGGAACAATTAGACGACTAGCGTTTATACAATTGCTGGTTAGAATAAAAAGACTGGAGAAGATGAACGAGTGGCTTTTGAAACCATCGGAGAAACATTAAGGCAAGCTCGCCTAAATAAGAAAATATCTTTAGATGAATTACAGCAGATTACGAAAATTCAAAAACGTTATCTAGAAGCAATCGATAATGATGATTTTGATCAACTACCTGGAAAATTTTATGTTCGGGCATTTATTCGTCAATATGCAGAAGCTGTCGGTGAAGATGGCGATCATTTAGTTGATGTATTTGATGGGAAAAGCAAATTATCAGCTGGAGAAGTTGTCGCACGTCCTGAACCAGAAACAGTGAGTGGTTCGAGAAAAGCTATGCATCAGGAAGAAGCCAATCCAAGTAAGTTTTGGACAAGTCTACCGGTTATTTTACTTGGTTTAGTCGCTTTAGCAATTATTACTGTTGTGGGTTATATGACTTGGCAGGATCGAAAATCTGACCCGATTATTGATACAACGGCAACTTCAGTTTCGGTTGACGGTGCAATTACACAAACGACATCTAGCACTAAGAAAGAGCGTGAATCCTCTTCTTCAACAAGTACGACAACCACTTCAACAACACAAGAAGAGAAAAAGATGGCGATTACGGCTGGTGAAGACACAGGTAGTACGATCGCAGTGAATGTTACGGATGCGAAAAAACCTGTTACACTTGAATTTGCAGCGACTAACCGAATTTGGATCGGTGTATTAGTGGATAATGCCTATGTTTATCAAGGGACATTAGCAGCAAATGAAACACAAAGCACGCAATTACCGGAAACGGCAACCAATGCAACGATTCGATTAGGAGCTGCAAGTAATGCAACGGTTAAGATAAACGGGGAAGAAATCCCTGTTAATCCAGGAGCGAATAATCAAAATCCTAAAAATGTCACATTGACACTACAGTATGCAGAGTAAATCGCTTATAAGTAGAATGATGTGAAAAAAGAAAACAAGATAAGTACCTGGGAAGGCAGATTCATCTTAGGTGCTTATCTTTTTTCACGACTGCTGATAAAAACTGATCATTATCGGTGGAAAGTTTAGAACGAGTCACGTAGAATAGGGAAGAAAGGAGTCGATAGTGTGAATTTACCAAATAAATTAACTGTACTTAGAATTTGTATGATCCCGATTTTTATTTTAGTTGTCGGATTACCCTTAGATTGGGGACAAGTAACCGTAGGAACAACATCACTTGCTGTGACGCAATTAGTAGGAGCGATTATTTTTGCTTTAGCAAGTATTACCGATTGGCTCGATGGAAAAATTGCTCGTGCCAGAGGATTAGTCACCAATTTTGGAAAGTTTGCTGATCCATTAGCAGATAAAATGTTAGTGATGACCGCTTTTATCATGTTGGTGGGGCAAGGTAAGGCACCAGGATGGGTAGTTGCGATTATCGTTTGTCGAGAACTAGCTGTTACCGGTCTGCGACTATTGTTAGTCGAAGATGGGGAAGTCATGGCAGCAGCGTGGCCAGGAAAAGTAAAAACGGCTACGCAAATGGTGGCTATTATTTTGTTATTCATCAATAATATTCCATTTAATCTGATCAATTTACCGATGGATCAAATCATACTGTATGCTTGTTTGATCTTCACGATTTATTCAGGTGTTGATTATTTTATGAAAAATAGTGGTGTGTTCAAAGGTTCGATGTAAGATTCCTTACAAAGATGCACCATTTCGATAATTCGTCTTACCCCAAAATAACATTTTATATTTTGGGGTAAGACGAATTTATTTATGCTGATTCACGTTTCAATCATTTATTTGATCGCCATTTTTCTAAACTAGCTAGATGCCTAGCTATCTTATGATGAAGATGAAAATGATGAAACTCTTTATCAGAAAATGAGCAAATGATAAATGAAACGTTTAGCAAATGGCGTATACTATTAGTAGATAAAAAGAGATTGAGAAGAGACCAAAACAGGCCAACGAGAATTCGTCTGTTGTAATGAAGGAAGCGAAAAAATGAAATCAGAAATCATAGCAGTAGGGACAGAACTTTTACTAGGACAAGTAGTCAACACGAATGCCACGTTTTTATCCGAACAGTTAGCAGACCTCGGGATTGATGTGTATTATCAAACGGTGGTTGGTGATAATCCCGACCGCTTAGAATCATTACTCCAATTAGCAGAAACCAGAAGTGACTTGATCATTTTATGTGGAGGGTTGGGACCGACAGAAGACGACCTGACGAAAGAAGTTACTGCGAAACATCTAGGGGAAGAATTGATCCAAAACACCGAAGGCTATAAAAAATTGTTAGCATTTTTTGAAACGACCAAGCGTAAAATGACTGAAAATAATTTACAACAATCACAAATCATCGATGGGGGGATTGCTTTACCTAATCGCACAGGCTTAGCATTAGGTACGTTCTATCAAACAGCAGACCATGTCTATCTCTTGTTACCTGGACCACCGAGCGAATTAAAGCCAATGTTCATTGAACAAGCTCGCCCATTATTGGAGCAAAACTTTCCATCTGAAGAAATGCTGATCTCAAAAGTTTTACGTTTTTACGGTATCGGGGAATCCCAACTAGTCACAGAATTAAAAGACTTGATTGAAACACAGATCAACCCAACGATTGCCCCTTACGCAAAACCTAACGAAGTCACTTTACGATTAACTGTGAAGACCAAAGACAAACATGCAGGAAACCAAGCCTTACTTGTTTTGGAAGAAAAAGTATTGGCGAGAGTAGGTGAGTACTTCTATGGATATGGTGATGATAATTCATTGCCTAAAGTGGTCGTAGAATTATTAAAGGAAAGAAACCAAACAATAACTGCAGCAGAAAGTTTGACTGCTGGAGCCTTTCAATCAGCTTTGGGAGAGATCTCTGGTGTTTCTCAAGTCTTCCCAGGAGGCTTCATTACCTATTCTTTAGAAACTAAAGCAGAATTTTTACACATCGATGATGCACTATTGAAGCAGCATGGAACCGTCAGCCAAGAATGTGCAGAACAAATGGCTATCCAAGCACGTAATTTAGCAAAAACAGATTATGCGATTTCGTTTACTGGAGTGGCTGGACCAGATACCTTAGAAGGACAGCCAGCTGGAACAGTTTGGATCGCGGTTGCAACAAGCGAAGGGGAGGTCATTTCGCAGAAATACCAATTTACCAGAGACCGTTCTCATATAAGGAATAGCGCAGTAATGCAAGGATTTGATCTCATTAGAAGACAACTATTAAGAAAAAATAAATGCGAATATTTGTTCGGTTTTTTCTTGCTTTTTGTCATTAAAAACGATATGATTAGTACAATGAAATGTCGCACTGATTTGTGAATATAAGGAGGATTATCGTATTGGCAGATGATCGTAAAGCAGCCTTAGATGCTGCGTTGAAAAAAATTGAAAAGAACTATGGGAAAGGCTCGATCATGAAACTTGGCGAAAAAATCGACCAACAAGTTTCGACTATCCCAAGTGGTTCTCTTGCATTAGATGTTGCTTTAGGTGTTGGTGGTTACCCACGAGGACGTATCATTGAAGTATATGGTCCTGAAAGTTCAGGTAAGACAACCGTTGCCTTGCATGCAATCGCTGAAGTACAAAAAAATGGCGGAACAGCCGCTTTTATCGATGCTGAGCATGCCTTAGACCCACAATATGCTCAAAAATTAGGGGTAAACATTGACGAATTACTTCTTTCACAACCAGATACTGGGGAACAAGGACTAGAAATCGCTGATGCGCTTGTATCAAGTGGTGCAGTAGATATCGTAGTAGTCGATTCGGTTGCAGCTTTAGTTCCACGTGCTGAAATCGATGGAGAAATGGGTGACTCTCACGTAGGGTTACAAGCTCGATTAATGTCACAAGCATTGCGTAAACTATCTGGGTCGATCAATAAAACAAAAACGATCGCTATTTTCATTAACCAAATTCGTGAAAAAGTTGGAGTGATGTTCGGTAATCCTGAAATCACACCTGGGGGACGTGCATTAAAATTCTATGCAACGATTCGTTTAGAAGTGCGCCGTGCGGAACAATTGAAACAAGGAACAGACATTGTTGGGAACCGTACGAAGATCAAAGTAGTTAAAAATAAAGTAGCGCCACCATTCAAAATTGCTGAAGTCGATGTGATGTATGGGCAAGGAATTTCTCAAGAAGGAGAATTGCTTGATATGGCGGTTGAAAAAGATATCGTTGATAAAAGTGGTGCTTGGTATTCTTACAAAGAAGATCGTATTGGACAAGGTCGTGAGAATGCAAAAAATTACATGTCCACTCATCCCGAAATGATGGCAGAAGTTTCTGCTTTAGTCCGGGCGGCTTATGGGATCGGTGAAGATGTAGAAATACCCGAAGAAACGCAAGCAGAACTTCCTTTAGAGGAATAAGATGAAGTAAGAATAGAAATAATCGAATAACTATTCAAAGGATGTTTGAGCATCGAGAGAACTCGCGTCGTTCAGAGAAAGTGTTTTCCTTTGATATGTTGTCGATTGAATCTAATAAGCCGAAATTTTTTAAAATTTCGGCTTATTTTTTGTCTTTTAAGTAGTCATTTGACTATACTTTCTCCTAAAACATAATGGGAAATGGGAATGTTTATGCAGTGACTGACTACATCGGCAGAAAGGGACTATTCTACTTAAATGAAAGGATAGTTTGTTACTTAAAAGTCATTTTTTGTTCTTAATTTTCATTAATGCAAAATTATTTGTTCTTAATATGTTTTGGTTATTATTTAATATTATCTTTTATTCATAAAATGACCTTTAAATGAAAATAGAGAAAGCCGTTTCTTATGTATTTAAAGTTGACACTACGGGGTACAAACATTAGAATAAACTTGTGCATGTTTTTGTACACCTATGCATAAAGCATATTAACAAGTTTAGAGTACTTTATCATAAAAGTTATATAGATG
Source organism: Enterococcus hirae ATCC 9790 (assembly GCF_000271405.2). NCBI lineage: Bacteria > Bacillati > Bacillota > Bacilli > Lactobacillales > Enterococcaceae > Enterococcus > Enterococcus hirae. Next base: position 1,062,000 of record NC_018081.1, read on the forward strand.
ATAAAAATGAAAAAGATAGTATGGAGGTGGATTTTATGGTATTCAATATTCTCCTCGCTATCATCGGTTTAATTGTCGGTCTTGGTTTAGGGTTTATGGTTGCAAAGTCACGTCATGAAAAAGAAATTGCAGGTGCTCAATCATCAGCAGCTGGAATTATTGATAGTGCAAAGAAAGAAGCAGAAACTCTAAAAAAAGAAGCATTGTTAGAAGCTAAGGAGGAAAACCAGAAATATCGTTCTGAAGTGGAGAGTGAGTTGAGAGAAAGCAAGTTAGAATTAAAATCTCAAGAAAATCGTTTAATTCAGCGTGAACAAACGTTGAATCGTAAGGATGACTCATTGGAAAAACGTGAGACCTCACTTGAAAGCAAAGAAGAAGCACTTAGTTCAAAACAGCAATTGATTGAAGAGCGAGAAAAAGACGTTGAAAAGTTGATTGAAGAACAACAAAGAGAATTAGAAAAAATTGCTGGTTTATCTAAAGAAGATGCAAAAGATGTCATCATGAAATCAACTGAAGAAGAATTGAATCATGAATTGACGTTAATGGTCAAAGAATCGGAACAACGTGCAAAAGAAGAAGCAGATCGTAAAGCCAAAAATCTTTTATCGTTAGCGATTCAGCGCTGTGCGGCAGACCAAGTATCTGAAACAACTGTATCCGTAGTAACTTTACCAAATGATGAAATGAAAGGACGCATCATTGGTCGAGAAGGACGAAATATCCGTACACTAGAAACATTGACTGGAATTGACTTGATCATTGATGATACACCAGAAGCAGTGGTCCTTTCAGGTTTTGATCCAATTCGTAGAGAAATCGCTCGGATGACTTTAGAAAAACTGATCCAAGATGGACGGATCCATCCTGCACGAATCGAAGAAATGGTCGAAAAATCGCGTAAAGAAATGGATGAACGAATCCGTGAGTACGGGGAAGAAGCGGCGTTTGAAGTTGGTGCGCATACCCTTCATCCAGATTTGATCAAAATCATGGGTCGTCTTCATTTTAGAACTAGCTATGGACAAAATGTTTTGAAACATTCAGTAGAGGTTGCTAAATTGTCAGGTATACTAGCCGCTGAGTTAGGCGAAGATATCCAATTAGCTAAACGAGCTGGTTTGCTTCATGATATCGGGAAAGCATTAGATCATGAAATCGAAGGTTCTCACGTAGAGATCGGTGCAGAGTTAGCTGCTAAATACAAAGAAAATCCTGTAGTGATCAATGCGATTGCATCTCATCATGGAGATGTTGAAGCAACGTCAGTTATTTCTGTCTTGGTAGCTGCTGCAGATGCCTTATCCGCTGCACGACCAGGAGCTAGAAGTGAATCCTTGGAAAATTATATCCGTCGCTTAAGAAGCTTAGAAAACATTTCAAATAGCTTTGCCGGAGTAGAATCTAGTTTTGCTGTTCAAGCTGGACGAGAAGTTCGGGTTATGGTAAAACCAGAAGAGATCTCTGATTTAGATGCAGTTCGTTTAGTACGAGATATTCGTAAACGAATTGAAGAAGAATTAGATTATCCAGGGCATATCAAAGTCATCGTTATTCGTGAAACGCGTGCGACAGACTACGCTAAGTAAAAAATAAAAGAACGTTACGATTAGTTAGGATAATCGTAGCGTCTTTTTTGTTTTAAACCACTATTTAATCAAGCTTGATCGCTTTAACATTATTTTGATAAGAGGTTGAGCAGCTATAAACATGGTGTGTTAACTTTGAGTTCTAAATTAGCTTCTTAATAAGAAGTAGGCATAATCTAACTAGAGACGATTATTCTATCATTAAAGTAGATCAAAATTATTCTTAATGACTACTAGAAAATCAAACTAGGATGAAGAATAGTTAGGAAATAAAATTTGTTGCATTAGTGTACATTTTTTTAACGAGAGATAAAAGTTGTATAAACTAGTAAAATATTGATCTATGAGTTTGAAATCAATTTTATGTACAATTTTTTACTAGGATTTATTGGGTAGAAAGATATAGTTTTTGTTCTTGAAAACACAAGTAATTGATTCTATATGATCTAAATATAGATGAGGTGGGGTAAGCAGATGGATAATTATGAGTTGTTGGAATACAATTTAGCAGAATTTATGACTTCAGATATGCAAGAGGAATTTTTACAATTTTTTCATTTTCAGAATATTAATGAATTTAAGGAACAGTATGTTCATTCAAAAAAACTGCTAAAAGATCAGAACGAAGAGATGTTGAATGAACTAAAAGAATGGAGACAAGTTGATTCAATTGAAAAATTCTCGCAACAAGTAACAATAAAGCTAACTGAGCAATATTTTATGAAGTACCCAAATCTAATAAAATACAAAAATGTTAGCAATAACATTAATGAAAACCTTTGCAAAGATATTCATGAGATTCTTTTGCGAACGATTGTTTATGACTTTAATCTATTAAAGTCACAGTTACAAAAACTCTCTGTGAAAAGTTATATTAGAAATTATTTATCTAATGAGAAATACGTCACAGGTTTGTTTCAAAGATTTCCTGTTTTATTCAATTTAATAGATAAAAAAATCAAAGAAACAATTTGTTACATTTCTGAAGTTATCCAACATGTAGAGTATGATTCAAAGGAAATTAACGAATTGTTTAGTATTCAACTTGATCAAGAAATAGGAGTTGAATTTTCTTCGGGTGATCCGCATCTGTCAGGAAAATTTCCACTCGTGATAACAGGTAAAAAGAATAAAATTATTTATAAACCACGAAGTAATTACAATGATTTATTATTTGGAGAATGCGTTGCTTTATTTAATAAAAATAATTTTAACAAACAACTAGCACAAATAAAATTATTGAATCGTAAAACGTATTCTTGGTCAGAATTTGTTGTAAGTGATCCTTGTCAATCAGAAGAAGAAGTTCAAGATTTCTATTATAAAATGGGGGCAATTATTGCAATTCTTTTCTATTTAAATGCTTCGGATATTCATCTTGAAAATCTAATTGCAAGTGGTGGTTCACCCATGCTCATTGATTTAGAATGCTTGTTTAACAATTTAGATCGTATGGAAGCATTATCTGTAAATGATAAGATACATGAATTTTTGACTAATTCTGTTCTTAATTCTGGAATTGTACCTATGTACAACGAATTTTTTAAAGATGATATTTCGGCTTTAGGAAGTCATGAAAACTTATTCCAACGTTTTTCAGTACCACAATTGATTGTTTCAGAAGATGATTTAGAAATTAAATTCACTGAAAATTCTGATGAATTTAAATATTCATATTCTAATGTTCCGATGTATCATGGACAAAATTATCGTTTTTTAGACTATAAGCAACAGATCTATCAAGGATTTACAGAAACATTTCACCTATTTTTGGATAAAAAATCAGAGCTGATTGATATTGTTGAGCGCTATAAAAATGATATTACTATCCGACATTTAATAAAACCAACAGCAACTTACAGTAAAATAGCGACTTTAAGTTATCATCCTAGGTTCTTGACAGCACCGTTTGATCGCTTGTTATTTGTCTATTCTCAAATGGCAAGATTTGGTTCTACACCATTTCTTACCTATGAAATTGAGGACATACTAGAGGGGGATATCCCTTATGTTTTTTCAAAACTTAACTCAAATACACTTAACATTTCAAAAAAATGACATTTACGAATAACAGTCGTATAGATTTCTTAACACTATGGAAAAAAAAGATCCATTCTCTTAGTGAGAAAGATTTAAACTACCAATTAAATATTTTGCAAAAAAGCTTTGGAGATAAAAATATTACGTTAGAAGATCTTTTTATAATTGGAGAAAAAAATGATGAGATCAAGACTTTAGAATCTTACATCCATAGTAAAAGGATAGTACACAATAAGCAGGTGACGTGGCTTCATACCGGTTATGAAGATTTAACAAAAGACAAAGATTTTAAAATTCGTTTAAAACTGCAGCCAATGAATAACAGTTTGTATAATGGGAAAATTGGTGTAGCAATCACTTACTATTATTTATGGAAAACAAAAAATGATTTTGATTACAAAAACAGATTTCTATTAATATTGAATGATTTACTTGATCATTTTGATTTATCTAATCAAAAAAATTATGATATAGGGGTTTTTTCTGGATTAGGTGGTTATATCTATTTATTTAATTTGATTGCTCCATCCTTGCGAACATCAAAACTGATCGCAATTGAGCAAGATATCCTTCAATATCTGGGACAAAAAATAAAAAAAGACAAAATTCTGGATATTATGAGTGGTACGGCGGGGTTATTACTACTTTTTTGTAATATTTATAAAAAGAGCCCTAATAAAGAATTAAAAAAATTAATTGGACTTTGTGTGGAGAATTTATTAAATAATTTAATAGAATCAGAGGGAAAAGGAAGTTATTGGGAATCCTCTGTAGAAAAGAAACTTATTTTAGGTTTTTCTCACGGAACATCAGGTATTCTTTATGCTTTAGCGATTTATGAAGAGTTATTTTCGGTAACCAAAATAAAAGAAACGATTGGCGCAGTTACCTTATTTGAAAACCAACATCGTAAAAACGGTGTGTGGTTTGATACAAGAGGAGAAAAATGGATTGAGCAAAATACTTTTTATTGTAATGGTCTTGTAGGAATGCTTACTCATCGATATCTTATGGAAGGAGAAAGCCCAGAGGAGCTATTATATTTTGCTCGATTAAAAGAAGAATTAAACAAAGAACGTGTAGATAGTTGCTTATGTCATGGCTTTTTAGGAAATATGTGGCTTTACCGTCATTTCTTCATTCATCATAATATAAAGTCATATGCGTTCTTACTCGATGATTGGAATGCATACTTAGACAAACGAACAATTAATGAAAGTTGTTTAGAAGACGAGTTTCTAGATGTTGGTTTGATGACCGGTCTTTCCGGGGTGATTTTGGGATTGTTAGCGTTGGAGAACCCTAACATACCAAACATACTTTTATTCGATTTATAGATAAATCCTTCAACCGAAAATACGAATGAAGAGATAGGATCTGATTGAATAATAGATTGATAAGTGTAACAAACAGTTGATGACAATAAAAAATGATTGATCAACTTGAAAGGAGGTGAAGAAAATGGCAGTAGGACTATTAATGAAAGCAGGCAATGTTTCTGAAGAATTAGCAGTATTAAACAACGAACATAGTTTGAATGCTTCGCTAGATACCATCTGCGGAACAATGGGTAGCCTTGGTTGTGGTAGTTTTGGTTGTGGCTCTTTATCTAGCTGTTGCTAAAATATATACGGATGAAAGGTTTCAGAGGTTTTATTGTGAATATTGAAAAATAATAATTCAGAATGAAGAGTCTGAATCTGGGACATTAATCAGAAAAAATCTGATTAATGTCCTACTTTTTTTAGTAAAAAGATTCCTTCAGACTCATTCGTTTTATTTCTTATCCAGCATTTCTCGATCTTTTTCGATCGTTGTATTGATCCCTTTGATAATAGCAGGAATGAAGCCAGCTTCTTCTAAAGCCACAACACCTGCAACGGTTGTTCCGCCAGGGGAAGAAACCTGGTCAACTAGCTCCCAAGGGTTTTCATCACTTGCTAGGAATTTTTGACAAGATCCCATAATAGCTTTGGCAGCGATCTCGGTTGCCATTTTTTTAGGTAAGCCATTAAAGACACCCGCACGACCCATGGCATCGATCAACATATAAATAAATGCTGGTGAACTACCGGCTAACCCAATAAACGTACTGAAATCACCTTCTGCCAGTGGATAGACACTGCCGATTGCTTCAAAGATTTGCGTTGCTTCTTTGAATTCCTCATATGTGACATGATGATTTTTACAGATAGCAGAGACACCTGCACCCACACTAACGTTTACGTTTGGCATGACACGAATGATTTTCGCTTCGGGGTCATTTAGGGCTTTTTCCAGATCATGTAATGATTTTCCTGAAGCAATTGAAATAAAGAGACATTTCTGACTATATTTTCTTAAATCCTTCAGTACTTGGTCAATGATTTTAGGTTTGACTGCCAGTAAAATGACATCTACTTGTTTTGCGACTTCTTGATTTGTTTGACAGGCGGTTACACCAGTTGCTTCTGCAAAACGTTGTGCATTTTCGAAATGACCACTTGAGACAAAAATATCTTCTTTAGCCACTGTTTCGTGTTCAATCAAGCCGTTAATGATTGCTTGCGCCATATTACCTGTTCCAATGAATCCAATTTTCATGTTATCCTCTCCTTTTGTTTTAGCATAGCTTTCTTTTCAATGAAGGGCAAGCAAAGAATAAAGCGTGTGGATAATAGATACATAAACAGGTGAAACTAGTGCATAAGTGGTAAAAATAAGGTAAATAAGCTAACATTGATTTATAAATTGAAAGTTTTCAAGTAAGGATGGTAAAGTGTGAAAAATAAAAGTCATACGGCATTTCAGTGGTTGAAAAATCATAGCTTGATTTTAAAAATGATTTTTTTTGGATCTATTATAGTTTTCGTTGCCAATCAAGTCGTAAATATTGCAAATGGAATGAGTTGGCAAGATATTTGGCAAACTATGCGACAACAAAGTTATGTTACGCTGTGTTTAATGGTTTTAGTGGGGTTGATCGGTGTTTTGCCAATGTTGTTGTATGACTGGGTGACGATTCGCGTGTTGGAAAAACAAGGGAAACCTAAAATGAAGCGTCACGATTTTTTCTTAGCTGCTTTTATTACGAATACAATTAATAACTTAGCGGGCTTTGGAGGAATTGTTGGAGCTAGTCTTAGAGCAAATTTTTATGGAAAAGAAACAAATCGGAAAATGGTACTTGCTACCGTTTCTAAAGTTGCATTATTTATGTTGACTGGTTTATCATTATGGTCATTTCTAACGTTCATTGATGTTTTTTTTCTACAAACTACTAGTATTTTTAGAAGTTATTGGATTTGGTTACTTGGCGGTAGTGTGATAGCACCGGCTATTTTTTTCTTTGCTTATTTAAAAAGAAGAACATTATTTGCGGAATTCTATCCTAAGGGTCTAGTCGGGTTACTGTTAGCTTCTGTGGGGCAATGGACTGGAGCATTGGTCGTTTTTTTAGCGATTGGTTATTTGATGGATGTAGATATTTCCTTATTTTCGATTTATCCAATGTTTATTATCGCTACGTTAATCGGTATGTTGACAATGGTTCCTGGGGGTGTCGGGACATTTGATGTGTTGATGATCTTAGGTATGAGTCAGTTAGCTGTTCGACAAGATATTGCAGTGGTTTGGTTACTTTATTACCGTTTGTTTTATTATGTGGTTCCTTTTGCGGTTGGCTTATTTTTATTTCTGTCACATACTGGAGTAAAAGTGAATCGTTTTTTAGACAATATACCACGACTGCTCTTTCAAAAAATCGCGCATTTTATTTTGGTCACAGCCGTTTATTTTGCAGGGATCATGATGGTGTTACTATCTACGATTACGAATCTTTCTGCGATCAGTCGATTGTTTCAGATTTTATTACCTTTCTCGTTTAATTTTTTAGACCAAACGTTGAATCTATTGATTGGATTCTTATTGCTTGGGTTGGGAAGAGCGTTAGCAATGAAAGTGAAGAAGGCTTTTTTACCAACTATTGCTTTATTAGCTTTTGGAATCATTAACACAGTTACTCGAACATTATCTTGGCAATTGATTTTAGTGTATATCTTGATTCTTCTGGCTGTCTGGCTAGCTCGGAAAGAATTTTACCGTAAAAAATTTGTTTATTCATGGGGTGCCATTCTTTTTGATCTATGTTTGTTTGGGTTTCTATTTATCGTCTATGCAATTGCAGGGTATCATAGTGGACGTTTTTGGGTAAATCGATTGACAGCTGATCGCTTTCTCCTGTTCCCATCCGATGAAGTTTGGTTTTCAGGCTTGATTGGTCTAGGGATCTCGCTGTTGGCATTAGTAGCATTGTATCAGTACCTTGCTTCTGAAACGAATGAGTTAGGGTCAGATTTACAAATCGAAAGATTCAAACAGATGTTGACCGTCTATCAGGGGACATCTGCTAGTCATTATCTTCGTTTACCAGGATATAAATATTATTACTATCAACAAAATGGAGAGGATCAAGTCGTCTTTGGTTACCAGATCAAAGGAAATAAATGCTTTGTTTTGGGAGACCCGATTGGCAATCCTAAAATGATTCGTCCTGCTATTACAGAATTTATGCAAAAAGCTGATTGCTTAGGGTATCAAATTGCTTTTTACAAGATCTCAGAAAAATATGTGGTAATGTTGCATGAATTAGGTTTTCATTTTACAAAAGTCGGCGAAGTAGGAATGGCAGATTTGACTACAGAAGAAATGCCTTGGGTCAATCAACAGCTAGAGTACCAGCGTCTAACTAATGAAGGCTATCATTTCACTTGGTACGAACAATTACCTGAGGAATTATTAGCTGCGGTGAGCGAGGTTTCGGATCAGTGGTTACATGGTGCGAGAGAAAAGCATTTTTCTGTTGGGCGTTTTGACAAATCTTATCTGTTAGCCAGCGGTGTTGGAGTGGTACGCAAAGAACAAAAAGTGGTCGGATTTATTACAGAGCAACCAATATCTGAAAGCCAAGCAGGCTATGATCTATTACGTGTATTGCCAGATGAACCTGCTGAACTATCCGATTATTTATTAGTCAATCTATTTGTTGTCTACCAAGAAAAGGGCTATCTTGAGACAAATCTTGGTTTAGCTCCGTTAGCAAATGTAGGGGAAACAGACTTTGCATTCTTTCAAGAGCGCATCATGCATATTGTTTATAATTATGGTAGTTTTTTTTACTCCTTTCAATCGACCTATGAAGAAAAACTGCGCTATGTCACTCGTTGGGAAGGTCGCTATTTTGCTTACATGAAGGGAAGCAGTTTTACATTTGCCACATTACAGTTGTTTATACTAATTGGGAAGGGAAAAGAAAAAAGTATCAGTTTTGCAGAAGAAGTATTAACGGAATTGTAAATTGCGTAAATAGAGGAATAACTGGTGACGTATTTTAGCTACCCATAGTTTAAAACGTAAAAAAGCGATTGACGGTAGCTAGAGACAATGAATGTGGTCGAAGGATGGTTTGTTTTATCTGTAGACAGAAAAGGTCTGAGAAAACCGCTAAGATCGTAAACACGTCACTCGTATGAGCTATACTTTTATTTTTCTCTGTGATAGAATACTTGCGACTTAGACTTTTTGAATGGGTGAGAGGATGGAACTGATAGAAAAAGCACCAGCTAAGATCAATTTGGGATTAGATGTCTTGTACAAGCGTCCCGATGAGTATCACGAGCTGGAAATGGTAATGTCGAGTGTAGATTTAGCAGATCACTTATTCTTTGAAGAGATACCTGAGGATCGAATCATCGTAGAAACGAATAAGGCATTTTTGCCAGTAGATCAACGAAATAACGTTTATCAAGCAGCAACATTGCTTAAGAATAAGTATCATATCAAAAAAGGCGTAAAAATATTTGTGAAAAAAAATATTCCAGTTGCAGCTGGACTGGGTGGGGGCAGCACAGATTGTGCAGCTGCACTGAGAGGGATCAATCAACTATGGAATCTCGGTTGTTCTCTGGAAGAATTAGCTGAGATTGGTTTGGAAGTTGGTACGGATGTGCCTTATTGTGTTTATGGTAATACTGCGTTTGTTGGCGGCAAAGGAGAAGTGGTCCAAGTTCTCCCTTCAATGCCTCAGTGTTGGGTAATCTTGGTGAAACCTAAAATGAGTGTTTCGACTAGGACCGTCTTCAAAGAAGTAGATGCGCAAAAAATCCAGCATCAGAACATTCCTAGACTAGTGGAGGCAATCCAGCAACAAGATTACCATACGATGATTCAATACATGGGAAATAGTTTAGAAGATGTTACCGGCAAACGTCATCCAATTATCCATCAAATCAAAGAACGCATGTTAAAGTATGGGGCAGATGCCGCTTTGATGAGCGGAAGCGGACCGACAGTCTTTGCCTTATGTCAACATTATTCAAGAGCACAAAGAGTCTATAACGGGCTGAAAGGTTTCTGTGATGAAGTATATTTAGTACGCACGTTGTAAAATAGGCCAGAACTAGTTGTTGCTAAGAGATGAAGAATAAAAAATCTACAAAACAGAAGAAGCTGTTTTGAGATTTTTTTTGAGTTGGTTGCAGCTTAGTTACTCTAAACGTTATTTATTCTATTTAGAAATTGGAAAAAATGGTCTAGATAACTTGTTGGGCTCTCAGTAACATGAATAAACTATCATTCATTTTACGGTTTACATTGAATTTATTCGTATAAATCAGAAATTGAAGGATTTCTATTGACTCTATTTTTTTATTCTGATACATTAAGTTCCGTTGATAAATCGTAATTTTACGATTTGTTCGAAAGGAGAGTCTTATGAAAAAATATATGATTGGTTTAACACTAGCTGTAGGGATGTTTTTATTAGCGGCTTGTGGTGGTACGAACCAAAAGGATTCAAAGAAAAATGAGTTAACGATTGTTACGACCTTTTATCCGATGTATGAATTTACGAAAGAAGTAGTTGGAAATGAAGGAAACGTCAAGTTGTTGATCCCATCTGGGACTGAACCGCATGATTTTGAACCTAGTGCAAAACAACAAGCAGAAATCGCTGATGCGGATGTGTTTGTTTATAATAGTCCAGATATGGAATTTTTTGTTGATTCATTGAAAGATTCTGTCGATACGAATAAAACATTGATGATTGAAGCAGCTAAAGGAATTGATCGTCTGAAATCAGCAGAAGAAGACCATGACCATGATCATGAACATGAAGAAGCTTCTTCTGAAAGTCATTCGCATGAGTATGATCCACATATTTGGTTAGATCCTGTGTTAGCAATCAAAGAGGTCAAAACAATTGCTTCAGAGCTTGGGAAAAAGTATCCTGATAAAAAGGCAACTTTTGATAAAAATGCGGATGCTTATATCAAAAAATTAGAAAACCTGAACCAAAAATATACGGATGCACTCAAAGATGCCAAAAACCGCACGTTTGTGACGCAACATGCCGCATTTGCGTATTTAGCGAATCAGTATGATTTACACCAACAAGCGATTGCAGGGGTAACGCCTGATCAAGAACCCACACCAAGCCGCTTAGCTGAACTAAAAGATTTTGTGAACAAAAATAAGATTAAAGTGATTTATTTTGAAGAAAATGCGTCATCCAAAGTGGCAGAAACATTGTCGAAAGAAACGGGTGTTAAATTAGAAGTATTGAATCCATTAGAGAGTTTGACAAGTGAACAAATCAAAGCGGGTGAAAATTATATTTCGGTAATGGAAGAGAACTTAAAAGCGTTAAAAGAAAGTATTAATTAAGAACGGAGGCATTTCGCGTGCATTATATCGAAATATCCGATTTGACTTTTTATTATGATGAAGAACCTGTATTAGAAGATGTGTCTTATCACGTTGATGCAGGAGAGTTCGTTATTCTAACAGGAGAAAACGGTGCAGCAAAATCAACATTGATCAAAGCTTCCTTAGGCTTGTTAAAACCTTCTAAGGGAACAGTGAAAATCGCCCCAAAAAATCAAGAAGGACAAAAATTAAGTATTGGTTACATTCCCCAACAAGTGGCATCTTTTAATGCTGGCTTTCCAAGTACAGTCTTAGAATTGGTTCGTTCCGGTCGCTATCCGAGAGGACGTTGGTTCAAACGGCTTTCTGAAAAAGATCATCAGCATGTTAAACGAGCTTTAGAATCTGTTGGAATGTGGGAGATGCGTCATCGACGGATCGGAGAATTATCCGGTGGACAGAAACAACGGATTAGCTTAGCCCGTATTTTTGCGACTGACCCAGATTTATTTATATTGGATGAACCGACAACGGGAATGGATGAAGAATCTCGTAATGAATTTTATCGACTATTGCGTCATAGTGCCCATGAACATGGCAAGGCAATTTTGATGATTACTCATGATCATGAGGATATCAAGCAATATGCGGATCGACAAATTCGTTTGGTAAGAAAGGAGGATTCTCCATGGCGTTGCTTTCATATGAATTCATGAGACGAGCTTTTTTAGCAGCCATTTTTATTGCGGGGATTGCTCCAATGTTAGGTGTCTTTTTAGTGATCCGAAGACAATCATTGATGGCAGATACACTGTCACACGTTTCGCTGGCAGGGGTGGCATTGGGTTTCTTTTTGAATATCAATCCAACGTTGACTACGATGTTCGTAGTAATATTAGCTGCGGTGATTTTAGAATATTTACGTACGATTTATCGTACTTACTCAGAAATTTCAATTGCGATCTTAATGGCTGGCGGACTGGCGCTGGCATTAGTTTTGATGAATCTTAGTGGTGGAAACTCAGCCACAAGTATCCAATCGTACCTCTTTGGCTCGATTGTGACGATTACTTGGGATCAAGTTATCTTTTTGGGTGTATTATTTGTTATTATTGGTTTCTTATTCTTTTTGTTCAAGCGACCAATGTACGTGCTGACTTTTGATGAAGATACCGCCCATGTTGATGGTCTGCCTGTTCACCGTATGTCAATGCTGTTCAACGTGATTACGGGTGTTGCGATTGCTGTCATGATCCCAATTGCCGGGGCATTATTGATTTCAGCAATTATGGTCCTGCCTGCAGCGATCGGTATGCGCTTAGGCAAAAGTTTCAATGTGGTGATTGCCATTAGTATCGGTGTTGGCTTTATCGGCATGTTATCGGGACTAACAAGTTCCTTTTATCTAGATACGCCACCGGGTGCGACGATCACACTAGTCTTTATCGTGTTGTTTCTTGTGGTCAATTTGTTCAAGCGGGTGCTTGTTTCCATTAAGCGAAAAAATAAATAAAAAATCAAAAAGAAAAGCGATGAAAACGAAAAATTTTCATTGCTTTTTCTTATATTTAGATAAATACCGAACTATTTAACTTATTTTCTTACAAAATTTTCGAATTTTTAAATGAAAACTTATATAATGTAAAACGATATAATTTCTTAAAAGGAGCTGAAATATGTGAAAGTACGTCGCAGTGAACGTCTTGTTGATATGACTCAGTATTTATTAGATCATCCTCACGAATTAATTTCATTGACAAGTTTTGCCGAACGTTATGAATCTGCTAAATCTTCGATCAGTGAAGACTTGGCAATTATCAAAAAAACATTTAAGGAACGAGGGTATGGTACCCTAGAAACAATTCCAGGTGCCGCTGGTGGGGTTTTATTTATACCAGAGATTTCTTACGAAGAAGCCAAAAAATACATTGAGTCGTTAGCTGAACGATTGTCTGAACAAGATCGTTTGTTGCCTGGAGGTTATGTTTATCTATCCGATTTACTAGGTGAGCCCGAATTATTGCGCCAAGTTGGAAAAATCATTGCTTCTAAGTATTTAGGTGAAAAAATCGATGCAGTGATGACAGTTGCTACGAAAGGCGTGCCGATCGCGCAAGCTGTGTCCTATTATTTAAATGCACCGTTTGTTATCGTACGCCGTGATTCAAAGATCACAGAAGGATCGACAGTTAGTGTGAATTATGTTTCTGGTTCTTCTGAACGAATCGAAAAGATGGAATTGTCAAAAAGAAGTCTTAAACGTGGTTCTCGTGTCCTAGTCGTTGATGATTTTATGAAAGGCGGCGGCACAGTCAATGGAATGAAGAGCTTGATCGAAGAGTTTGAATCTGAACTTGTAGGAATCACCGTTTTTGCAGAATCCAAATTTAATGGTCATCGTGCAATTGACGATTATACTTCATTACTATACGTGAAAGATGTCGACACGAAGACCAAAAACATTACAGTTGTACCAGGAAATTATTTCAAAGATTAGAGATTGAAAATTTATTTATTTGCCGATCAATAATAGCTGGAAGAGATTGTGACAGAAGTGTCCAGCTCTGAGAAATAAGCCGGAGAATCCGAAAATAGTTTCACCTATTTTGGGAATTCTTTGGCTTATTTTCGATAGAAACACTACAGCAACCAGCAACAACAAATCAGATATTCAGCTGTTATCTGTCAGATGAGAGAAATTCGTTCTCCTTTTTCATATAACCCTATTTTTCTCTCACTATTGTTGATTGACTAATTGATTTTTTAACCCCCAAGATAAAAATGGTCTAGTTACAAATATAGTCTGCTTGGTTGAAAAATTGAGTAGAGTGGGCTAAACTTAAAACCATCAAATACAATTAGGAGTGACGCAGTTGGACGCACGTTATGCAATCATTTTGGCAGCGGGAAAAGGAACTCGCATGAAGTCAAAATTATATAAAGTTTTACATCCAGTTTCAGGACAGCCGATGGTGGAACATATTATCAATCGAGTAAGTGAAACCAACCCAGATCAAATCATCACGATCGTCGGGCATGGCGCTGAGCAAGTAAAGGCACAGTTGGGTGAACGTAGTGAATACGCTCTGCAAGCAGAACAACTTGGTACAGGTCATGCAGTATTACAAGCCGCATCTTTTTTACAAGGGAAAGAAGGCACGACACTGGTGATCAGTGGCGACACACCGCTTTTAACCACTGAAACATTGAACAATTTATTTGAGTATCACCAAGGAAAAAATGCGAGTGCCACGATTCTAACCGCACAAGCCGAAGATCCAACTGGATATGGTCGTATCATTCGTGACCATATTGGGATCGTTGAAAAAATCGTTGAGCAAAAAGATACTACACCAGAAGAAGCATTGGTCCAAGAAATCAATACAGGAACTTATTGTTTTGACAATCAAGCTCTGTTTGAAGCATTGAACAAAGTAGGAACAGACAATGCACAAGGGGAGTACTACTTAACCGATATCATTGAAATCCTCAAAGATGCTGGAAAAACAGTAGCAGCTTATCAGACAGAAGACTTTGATGAATCAATGGGAGTCAATGATCGTATTGCATTAGCTAAAGCTAATGAATTGATGCGCCAAAGAATCAACAAAATGCATATGGTCAATGGTGTAAGTTTTGTTGATCCAGCAACGACTTATATTGATGCCGGGGTAGAGATTGGTTCTGATACAGTGATCGAAGCAGGCGTCCAACTTCAAGGTAAAACCGTCATTGGATCAGATTGCGTGATCGGTGCCCATTCTCGAATCGTAGATAGTGTGATTGAAGATCATGTGGTAGTTGAACATTCTGTGATCGAAAAAAGTCTTGTGAAAAGTCATGCGGACGTGGGACCATTTGCTCATTTACGACCAAAAGCAGAAATTGGTGAAGGTGTCCATATTGGTAATTTTGTGGAAGTCAAAAATGCTGAAATTGGTAAAAATACCAAAGTTGGTCATTTGACTTATGTCGGTGATGCCACATTAGGCGAAGAAATCAATGTTGGTTGTGGCGTGGTCTTTGTGAATTACGATGGGAAAAACAAGCACCGCACAACAATTGGGGATCATAGTTTTATCGGTTCTAATGCAAATATCATTGCCCCAGTGGAAATTGCTAAAAATACATCAGTAGCTGCAGGGTCAACAATCACAGAAGATATCCCTGAATATGCTATGGCAATTGCCCGTGCAAGACAGGTCAATAAAGAAGAGTATGCTAAAAAACTCCCTTATTTAAACTAAGACTTTTGTAAAACCCCTTGATTTATTCAGAAAATATGACTAGTATTTAATAGGTAGAATTCTAGAGTTGTGAAAAAGAAAGTGGAGGTCCCCATGTCAAAACATTACTTTGACCCAAGATTAAAAATTTTTGCGTTAAATTCAAATCGCCCGTTAGCAGAAAAAATTGCTGCAGCTGTCGGTGTCGAATTGGGTAAATCATCGGTTACTCAATTTAGTGATGGAGAAATCCAAGTGAATATTGAAGAAAGTATTCGCGGATCACATGTTTATGTTATTCAGTCAACGAGTAGTCCTGTAAATGATAATTTAATGGAATTGCTGATCATGATTGATGCCTTGAAACGTGCCAGTGCAAAAACGATTAACGTAGTAATGCCTTACTATGGATATGCACGTCAAGATCGTAAAGCTCGTGCCAGAGAACCAATCACTGCAAAACTTGTGGCGAACATGATTCAAAAAGCTGGAGCAACTAGAATGTTGACGCTTGATTTGCATGCTGTCCAAATCCAAGGATTCTTTGATATTCCTGTTGATCACTTGATGGGTGCACCATTGATTGCAAATTATTTCTTAGAAAAAGGGATTAAAGGGGACGATGTAGTAGTTGTATCACCTGACCATGGTGGTGTAACTCGTGCGCGTAAATTGGCTGAATTTTTAAAAGCACCAATTGCGATCATTGATAAACGCCGTCCAAAAGCAAACGTAGCAGAAGTAATGAATATTATTGGGCAAGTAGAAGGAAAAACTTGTGTATTGATTGATGATATGATCGATACAGCAGGGACGATTACCTTAGCGGCTAATGCACTAAAAGAAGCAGGCGCAGTAAGTGTCTACGCATCATGTACACATCCAGTATTATCTGGACCAGCTTTACAGCGTATTGAAGATTCTGCGATTGAACGCTTAGTTGTAACAGATTCGATCTATCTGCCAGATGACCGTAAGATCGAAAAAATCGATGAAGTAAGTGTCGGTGGTTTGATGGGTGATGCAATTAAACGTATCCACGAAAATAAACCTGTTAGTCCATTGTTCGAAACAAAAAATAAGAGTTAAAAAAATTGAATAGTATCACAAAGGGGAGCCTTATGAGGCTGAGATTGAAGTTTTTCTAAACCCTTCGTACCTGTATCGGTTATGCGAGCGTAGGAATTGTGACGATCAATTGACGTTAGTCATGTAACGTTGGTTGTAGAAGTATGTTGTATTTACTTCCTCCTTTGTGATTTCAAATGAACGGAGGAAGTTTTTTTATGGAGAAAAAATATAAAGTATGGATTGAGGGGACACTTGTAGCTGCACTAGCGATGGTGTTATCCTTTATCCCTCTTCAAATAGGTAGTAGCTTTGAGATTTCATTAGGACAGATTCCACTGACATTGTTTGCGTTAAGAAGAGGCTGGAAGGCAGGGATTTTATCAGGATTTATTTGGGGGATTTTACATTTTCCAACAGGACAAGTGTATTATCTCAGTGTCATTCAAGTATTGATCGAGTATCCGATTGCTTTTACCTTTGCAGGATTTGCAGGAGTGTTCGCTAAAAGGCTGCAAAACAGTCTAACGATGGGCAATAAAAAAGGGATGACAACCACTATTATATTAGGAACTTTAGTTGGTGTTGGTGCTAGATATTTCTGGCATTTTGTCGCAGGCGTCGTTTTTTGGGGAAGTTATGCTTTGTGGGGAATGAATCCATGGCTCTTTTCTTTAGTCATGAATGGTGCAAGTGCCTTGGCTACAGGAATTGTTACAATGGTTGTTTTGCTTGGGATCGGGCGGACAGTTCCAGCTTTGTTCATCGGGAAAAAATAAACGAAAAGAGCCTCAGTCACTATAAAAGTGTCTAGGCTCTTTTTTTATAAGTATAAAATAATGGAACATCCAAGCATCAGCTTAAAGGAGTATAGTTGAGTTCCGCAGCTTCTCCTACAAGCTCCCAGCGTTTTTCTTCTGCATGATAAACTAAAGTGCCAATTGCTTCTTCATCAAGGTATCTTGTTCCTTTTAGCTTCCAAATATAATCTTCAATGACATAGATCGGGATATGATAATCGTTATCGATCAATCCACCTTGTTCAAAAGAAAAAATGATTCCTTCTTGCATCAAATTACGCATATTCTTCAGTAATTCCACACTAATTTTTTCGACCGGAATATCTCGTTTGAAAAACGATTTTTTCTCATTGATTTTTTTTGACAAGATGATACTTAGTTTATTGGCAAAGATCCGATAAAATTCATCTAAATAGCGATAATAGATTCGTTCTAATTGATCGTTAAGATCGAAGTAGACGAAATTATTTTGTAATTTATAAAAAAATGGTGAGTGAAGATGGGTCTTCATGTGTCCAAAATATAACAATTCTGAAATTTCTAATGGCGTTAATTCTTTCAGCATCGTTAAGTCGTTAAAATCGATCCATTTTAAATCACTCGAATGATTACGATTACGTGCAGAAGAGAAAAAGCGTTGGATATTTTCTGTTCCACGAATCACTTTCAACCCAGTATGGGATTCGTATTCACCAGCATTTTCTGAAGGATCTAATAACAATAAATTTTGTGGGAAATGCACGATGTTGTTTGAAAAATCACTAATAGTCAGCCCCTTAGTCACAACCGCATTGCTAGTAGTATCAATATGTACATAAACTGACTCAGACATCATGCTCCTCCTCTCACTCATTATCACTTTCATTTTACAACATTTATTAAAAAAAAGCTTGTTTCTTTTATTTTAAAATTCCATTACAAAATCACTTTTTTTGTGATAAACATGGACATTTTCATTGTTTTTGTATAAATGGATGGAATGGATTTTGTTATAGCTTTTACAAGAACAATGTATTCATTTTAGTATTTCTCAAAAAAATAGTATACTTTAAAAGAATATATTTGTCTTGTTATAATAAAAAAGGAGAAGATTATGCTGATTCAACAAGTGTACGGTTCAGAAAAAACAGTCCTCTACTCTACACTTCAACGAGCCAAACAATTGCTACCCTTTTATGCTACCCATCAGGAAAGCCGTGATGCCTTTTGGTTGGCAACAAAGAAAAGGCAAGCTTGGCGGATGATCGGTAACAAACATACCCTTTATTTTATTGCCGAACGAACCAGTGAACAATGGCTGATTAAAAATGTGCTAGTGGTTGGTGACATGCCTGGTTGGACGCTTTTTTTTAAAGAGATAGAGTGGTGTTCCCGTTTTTATTTCAAAAAATATTGTTCTTTTCAATGGATTGAACCACTGTCGACATATTGGCAGACACTCCTATCTCATCATGGTTATACGCAAGACAATCAGTTGGCTCAGACAATCTGGCAAAAAAAACTGACCTATCATATTGGTTTAGTATTAGGTGGCGGTGGCGCTCATGGTGCCTATCAAATCGGTGTTTGGCAAACGTTAAAAGAACATCAGATTCATTTTGAAGTAATTACGGGAACTTCAGTTGGTGCGTTAAACGGTGTATTGATCTTGCAAGATGATTTATCGCAAGCTCTTTCTTTATGGCAATCCCTCGCAACGAATCAAGTATTACAGCTACCAGAAACTGCATTATCAGAAGATCTACGGAAAAGGTTTATCCAAGAAACACGGCAAATGACGAGAGCAGCAATTATCAAGGGGGGAGCCTCAATCACCCCTTTGGAAAAGTTACTCAAAAGTAAATTAGATGCTGAGAAGATTTTAAAAATGAAAAGTCCTCGTTTATTTACCGTTTCGACTCGACTTCCTGATTTTAAAGAAGTGGTGACACCGATCCAGCAATTGGCAAGCAATGAAATTGCTGATTGGATCCTAGCTTCGGCCTCGTTTTATCCCGCTATGAGTTATCGAAACATTGCTGGACAAAAATATATTGATGGTGGTTATCGAAATAATTTGCCTGTGGATGTAGCAATTAAAGAAGGGGCAACGGAGTGCTTAATAGTAGATGTGGATGGTCCCGGAGTGACTAAGAAGATTACGATACCAGAAGAGACTGTTCCATGGCTCTGCCGCTCTAATTGGTCATTGGGAACCTTCTTGATTTTTGATCGGCAGAGAAACCAATTCAATCTCCAATTAGGCTATCTGGAAATGAAAAAAAAGTTAGGTGATTTTGAGGGGAATTGGTATACGTTCTATTCAACGAAACTTGCAGAACAATATTGGCGTAAATTTTTAAGCTATCTAGTGAATGATCTTCAGCTAGAAACAACTTTTGTTCAACAACCAAAATTTTGGCAAACTTTGCGTAATATATATAAAGACAGGGTAGTAATTGAAACATGCGGGGTGGCGATGCTTGAACTATTAGCCAAAAAAAAGCTCGTTTTACCGAATAAAGTTTATGATGTAGATGAATTGATCGAACAGATCATTCAAAAAGAATCAAGTTCATTTTTCAATCAAATGATTCGAGAGGTCGGACAATTAAATAGTAATGAGTGGCGCAGAGTCCAAAAATACCAAAAAAAGCAAAAGACTGAACAGGAACAAATCAATGAAATTGCTCATTTAGTTAAACAAAAAAAGAACGAGCAACTTCAATCTAAGCTTCATACGCAGTTATTTGACACCCTATTGAATTTATATTTACTTTATCTAAAGGAGGAACAACCATGGCACAAGAATTTTCCTACGAAATCATAGAAGAGATCGCTGTTTTATCCGAAAATAATAAAGGATGGCGAAAAGAGCTGAACCTAGTCAGCTGGAATGGCCGCCCACCTAAATTCGATCTTCGTGACTGGGCGCCCGAACATGAGAAAATGGGTAAAGGGCTTACTCTAACCAATGAAGAATTTGAGGCATTACAAAAAGCTATCGAAAATATGTAACAGAAAGGACCCTGTTGAATGAAAAGTATGACTGGTTTTGGTAAAGCCACCCGTGAAACCGCAGAGTATCAATTAGAAGTTGAGATCAAAAGTGTCAATCAACGCTTTTTAGATATGCAAATACGTAGTCCTAAATTGTTAAATTATCTCGAAAATGATATTCGCCAATTGATGAAACAACATTTAAGTCGAGGTCGAGTCGAAGTTTTTATCAATCTGACGTATTTGGGACAAAATCAAAAACAAGTTTTTGTTGATTGGAATTTGATTGACGAGCTGATGACGAACTTAACTGAAGGAATAACCCAACGTTATGGAGAGAAACAGCAATTACAGATTGGACGTCTATTAGAAACTTTGACAACGAATGAATCTTTTGTCGTGATTGAAGAAAAAAATGAAAACAATATGGATGAACTGACAGCCTTGGTTTTAGAAACGGTCCATGAAGCACTAGCTGAAATTGAAAAAAGTCGCCAAAAAGAAGGGACAGCCTTAGAGGCGATCATTCAGAAAAACAGTGATGAACTGAAACAAGTATTAAATGACTTACAACAATTTGTTGAGTTATACGAACAAGAGTATCAGGAAAAATATCAAAAGAAACTAGAAGATTACTTGGGAGCAACGGTCGATCAACAAAGATTGCTGACTGAACTCGCTATTTTATTAGAGCGAGGAGATATTCATGAAGAATTGGATCGCTTAGTGATCCATATCGGCAAATTGGATGAATTACTTCAAGTAAAACAGCCAGTTGGCAGAGAACTTGACTTTTTGATCCAAGAAATGAATCGAGAAATCAATACGATTGGTTCAAAATCAAGTGCGATTGAAATCAAAAACCAAGTGATCCAGTTAAAAACGATTTTAGAAAAAATCCGAGAACAGATCCAAAATATTGAATAGCAAGGAGACGAAAAAAATGAACTATTATGATATCACGTTTCATGAATTAAGTGGGAAAACGGTCATCAAAAGAAATGTTCCTTCTGAAAAAGCAGGATTTGAAGCTTGGCAAGATGCCTGTGCGCAAGTGACGGAGAAAGAAATCCAATTGTTAGTTAACGATGGGACTTATGTGACGATGAATCGTCAATTTATTGTGAGAATCGATGCAGAAGAAGTGAAAGACCCAACTGAAAAAGCACTCTCTCGAAAAGATGAGATCATGGGTGTTGTCAATACCTTGTCAAACATGGGTTTTTAAAAACGACGGTAATCGGCATGTTAGTGAGAAGAGCTGCAACCATATGTTGCGCTTCTCACTATTTTTTTGAAAAAGAATGCTGCTCAGTTAGAACCTGTAAGGTGAGAGGGACCTTTTTTTGAACTTTTGAATGAAGGATGAACTTGATAGTTAATCACTATCATCAAAAGCCCGAGTGAAAAGCAAAGGTTTTGCCAGTCAAAGGCGCTTTTTTTTGCTATAATCAAAGATGCCCTTGAAAGTTGTCGAAAAAAAGTGCAAAATAAACGTTAGTATAAAAAGACTAGTTGAAAGGACGTCGTCATGTCAGAGCGTGGATTATTAATCGTGTTGTCTGGACCATCAGGTGTAGGAAAAGGCACAGTGCGAAAAGCAATTTTTGAGAGTGAGGATAATGATTTCCAATATTCGATTTCAATGACTACTCGTAAGATGCGTGAAGGAGAAGTCGAAGGAGTCGATTACTACTTTAGAAGCAAAGAAGAATTCGAAGCAATGATCGAAGCCGGAGAAATGCTGGAATATGCTGAATATGTAGGGAATTATTATGGAACACCTTTGTCTTATGTCAATAAAACATTGGACGAAGGAAAAGATGTATTTTTAGAAATCGAAGTCCAAGGTGCTCAACAAGTCAAAGAAAAAGTACCAGATGGCGTATTTATCTTCCTAACTCCTCCCGATTTAGCCGAATTAAAATCAAGAATCGTTGGCCGTGGGACAGATGCAGATGAAGTAATCGAAGAACGAATGAAAGTTGCCAAAGAAGAAATTGAAATGATGGCACTATATGATTATGCCGTAGTCAATGACCAGGTACCCCTGGCGGTAGAACGAATCAAAAATATCATTGCCAGTGAACACTTTCGTGTCGACCGTGTGATCGGCAAATATATCAAAATGTTAAAGGAGATGTAGTCTTATGATGTTAAAACCTTCAATCGACTCATTGTTAGATCGCGTAAATTCAAAATATTCTCTAGTTATCTTAGCAAGCAAACGTGCACACGAGCTAGATGCAAAAGCACAACCTACGATGGATTCATTTGAATCAGTAAAAAGTGTTGGACAGGCATTAGAAGAAATCGAAGCAGGAAATGTGATCAATGATCCTCATCCTGAATTAAAACGGGAACGCTTGAGAATGGAAGATGAAGAGCGTAAAGCCAAAAAAGATCGTGAACAACAAGAGTTAGAGTCACGTATCCGTGAAGAGCAAAACCAATAAAAAGTGCTAGATTCTTTGGATAAGCCGAAATTTCCGAAATTTGTATTCTCAAATTTTTGTGGAATTTCGGCTTCTTTTTAGGATCACGTTTTAGCATATAAGAATGACTTTTCTGCGGAATGCTGCTGCGCCGTTAATTTTTTGTAAGGATTCATCAGAAAATAAGACAAACCAAGCAATCTCTAGTAAAATAGGCAAGAACGATTTTGTCTATTTGATAGAGTAACTAAAGGAGGAAGGAAACCATGCCAATCACAGCTGATGTTATCGTCGATGTACCCACTATGCAAACCGATCAGCCTTTCACCTATCTGGTTCCTTCTGAAGTAGAAACGGCGATTCAAGTCGGGATGCGAGTAGAAGTTCCTTTTGGTAACGGCAACCGTCATGTTCAAGGGTTCGTTGTAGGTTTGCGAGTACAAGATAGCATCGAACAAAAAATTTAAAAGCGATTGTCCAAGTATTAGATTTAGCACCTGTGGTTAATCAAGAACTACTTCAATTGGCTGATTATATGAAGACGATCACTTATGCGTTTAAGATCACTTGCTTACAAACGATGCTTCCTGCTGTCATGAAAGCATCCTATGACAAACAAATCTATCCTGTAAGTGAAGCGGCGGACGTCCAGGCATTCTTTAAAGGACGAACAGAAATCTCCTGGAAAGAAGCGCAAGAAGAGGGCATTTTATCCCAATTGATCCGTTGGCGTCAGGACAAGTTAGTAGATATCAGATATGAAGTACACACTAAGAACAAAGTCAAAACGATTCGTTTGATCCGCTCAAATTTGAATAGTGTCCAGCTTGAGGAAGAGTGGGGAAAGTTAAGAGCGAATGCGAAGAAACAAAAAGAACTTCTGCTTTGCTTATCTGAGCAAAAAAAGGCTGAACCAATTAGTTATTACAAAGAAAAAGGTATCAGCACGGCAACTTTGAATCAAGGAAAAGACAAAGGCTGGTTAACTTTTGAAGAAGTAGAAAGTTATCGTGATCCTTATAAAAATCGCACGTTTGAACAAACACAAGCATTCCAGCTAAATAAAGAACAACAACATGCAGTAGAACGTATCGTTGAAGCAGGGCAACAAGAGAAGAGTCACACTTTTTTATTAGAAGGAATTACTGGAAGTGGAAAAACAGAAGTTTATCTACAGGCCATTGCTGAGGTATTAGCTCAAAATAAAACAGCGATTATGCTTGTTCCTGAAATTGCTTTGACACCACAAATGGTAGAGCGTTTTAAAGGGCGTTTTGGAGAGGCGGTAGCTGTCTTACATAGCGGGCTATCTCAGGGAGAAAAATACGATGAGTGGCGTAAAATCGAAAGAAATGAAGCCCAGGTTGTTGTTGGCGCCCGCTCGGCAATTTTTGCCCCTTTAGAAAATATCGGATTGATCATCATTGATGAAGAACATGAATCAAGCTATAAACAAGATGAAACGCCACGTTATCATGCCAGAGATCTAGCGATTTGGCGTGGAAATTATCATCATTGTCCAGTAGTACTAGGAAGTGCGACACCATCTCTTGAATCACGTGCTCGAGCACAAAAAGGGCTGTATGAATTACTCCATTTGAGTCAAAGAGCCAACTTGTCTGCTCAACTTCCAACAATTGAAGTTGTTGACATGCGACAAGAATTGCAACAACATAATACGTCCACATTTTCCAAACAGTTACAAGCAAAAATCCAAGACCGTTTGGCGAAAAAAGAACAGATTGTGCTGTTACTAAATCGGCGAGGATATTCTTCCTTTGTGATGTGTCGGGATTGTGGTTTTGTTTTACCTTGTCCCAATTGTGATATTTCTCTGACCCTTCATATGGACACCCACTCCATGCGTTGCCATTACTGTGGACATGAAGAACCAATCCCACACCGTTGTCCTAACTGTGGAGGGAATAAAATTCGTTACTATGGAACAGGGACCCAAAAAGTCGAAGAAGAATTAAAGACCCTTTTCCCAGAAGCTGGTGTTTTACGTATGGATGTTGATACGACCAGAAAGAAAGGTGCGCATGAACGTATCTTGCAACAATTCGGTCAAAAAAAGGCGAATATCTTACTGGGGACGCAAATGATTGCCAAAGGGTTGGATTTTCCTGATGTGACGTTGGTCGGCGTTTTGAATGCTGATACTTCCCTTAACTTGCCTGATTTTCGTTCAAGCGAGCATACGTTCCAATTGCTTACGCAAGTTTCGGGAAGGGCAGGCCGAGCCGAAAAAGCAGGCGAAGTGATTATCCAAACCTTTAATCCGCAACATTATGCAATTGAATTAGCAAAAGAACAAAATTATGAGCGATTCTATCAACAAGAAATGGCCGTCCGACATCGTAGTGGATACCCACCTTATTATTTTACTGTCAAAATCACGACCAGCCATGAGGAAGAACAAGTTGCTGCTAAGAAGATTTTTGAGGTTGCGAATCAGTTACGTCAAGTGTTAGGAAATCAAAGCTTGTTATTAGGACCGACCCCTAGTACAGTGAATCGGGTAAAAAATCGGTACTATTACCAGTTGATCATTAAATATAAACATGAGCCTAATTTAGCGAATATCTTAAAAAATATTTTAGACCAGGGCCAAAAAGAACAACGACAAGGATTATTTGTCGCGATTGATAATGAACCATTACACTTTATTTAAGAAGGGAATTTACATGCGCTATCCTATATTGATCCACCCCAATGATAAATTGAAACGTGTCGCACAACCAATCGATGTGATCACAGATGAAACAATTACTTTACTAGATAACCTATATGAAACGATGGTTGCTAACGACGGTATTGGCATTGCCGCTCCACAAGTTGGTCAAAACAAGCGAGTTGCAATCGTAGAAGTAGATGAAGGTGAAAAGTTTGAATTAATCAATCCAGAAATTATTGATGCAAAGGGAGAAAGCATTGATGTAGAAGGTTGCTTAAGCATCCCTCATGTTTATGGGACCGTCAAACGGTTTGACGAAGTAACGGTTCGCTATTATGATCGTGAAGGCGAAGAAATCGAAGTAGTAGCCTTTGGTTACTTAGCTCGTGCCTTTCAGCATGAGATCGACCATTTAGACGGTATATTATTCGTTGAAAAAATGATTGAGCAAATTCCAGAAGCCGAATTAGAAGAGTATATGGAGGAACATCTTGATGACTAAATTAGTATTTATGGGAACGCCAGCTTTTTCAGTACCGATCCTTGAAGGCTTATTAGAAGAAGGGTATGAAGTAGTCGCAGTCGTGACACAACCTGATCGCCCTGTGGGACGTAAAAAAATCATCACCCCTACCCCAGTAAAAGAAGCAGCCGTGAAACACGGTTTATTGGTTTTACAACCTGAAAAAATCTCTGGTTCAGAAGAAATGGAAAAAATCATTGCCCTACAACCAGATGTGATTATCACAGCTGCATTTGGTCAATTTTTACCAGAAAAATTATTACAGGCACCTGTTCACGGAGCTATAAATGTACATGCATCTTTATTGCCAAAATATCGAGGAGGGGCGCCAGTTCATTACTCGATTATCAACGGGGAAAAAGAAACCGGTGTAACGATCATGGAAATGATCAAAAAGATGGATGCAGGGGGCATTTATGCTCAAGAAAGTTTACCAATCACTAAACAAGACGATGTGGGAACCATGTTTGAAAAGTTAAGTGCATTAGGGAAACAACTATTACTTAAAACATTACCTGATATTTTGAATGGAAATTTGAGTCCACGTCCACAAGATGAATCAAAGGTAACTTTTTCGCCGAATATCACACGGGAGCAAGAAGCAATTGATTGGAACAAGACAGCAGAAGAGATCGACAACCAAGTCCGTGGGATGCGACCATGGCCGATTGCATTTACGACATACGAACAAACCCGTTGGAAACTTTTAAATGTAGAAGCGTTAGCTGAGAAAACTACGGCGGAGCCAGGGACCATCATCAAAAAAGATAAGAAAAATCTGTGGATTGCTTGTGGTAAACAAACGGTGTTGGCAATCAAAGAATTACAGCCAGCAGGTAAAGGAAAACAAGCGATCAATGAGTTTTTGAATGGTAGTGGACAACAGGTAATGATTGGGCAGCAGGTGAAATAATGGCAAAAATACCAAAAAAAATGAAAAAATCTGTTCGTTATATGGCACTGATCACCCTTGAAAGAGTAAACAAGGGCGGTGCTTATTCTAATTTATTATTGAACGAAATGATCAATCAAGGGGATTTAAATCAAAAAGATGTTGGCTTGTTTACTGAATTGGTCTATGGAACGATCAGTCGTCAACTTTTACTGGAATTTTATGTCGCTCCATTGATAGCAAAAGCAAAAAAAGTGGATGATTGGGTTAAAACATTACTTTATTTGTCAGTTTATCAGTTGGAATTTCTAGATAAAGTTCCAGCTCATGCGATTTTAAATGAAGCGGTCGAAATTGCTAAGATCAAGGGAAATCCTGGTACTGGGAAATTTGTAAATGGTGTTTTAAGAAATTATCAACGACAAGGTAAACCAGATGTTGAACAAATCGGTGATCCGATTGAACGCTTATCCGTAAAAATCAGTTTACCGATCTGGTTAACCAAGCGATTGACTGATCAAATCGGTTATGAAGAAACGGAAAAATTAGGACTTTCCCTCTACCAGCCAAGTCACGTCAGTGGTCGAGTAGATATCAGAAAATATCCTAGAGAACAAGCAATCGAGACACTCCAAGCAGAAGAAATTTCAGCGACAGCAAGTAAACTTAGTCCTTATGGGGTAATTGCTGAAAAAGGACATTTAGCATCTAGTTCCTTATTCCATGACGGGGTCATGACGATCCAAGATGAAAGTTCGATGCTGGTCGCACCCGCTATGCAAATCGAGCCAGAACATCATGTTTTAGATGCTTGTGCGGCACCAGGAGGAAAAACAACGCATATTGCCACGTTTTTAGATCCAACATGTGGTGGCGAAGTTACAGCACTGGATGTTCATGAACATAAAGTAAAACTCATCGAAGAAAATGCGGAACGCTTAGGTGTTTTTACAACTGTTTATGCACAAAAAATGGATGCACGTGAAGTGAAAGAGGAATTTTCAGCTGAAACATTTGATCGTATCTTAGTTGATGCCCCTTGCTCAGGATTAGGACTATTGAGAAGAAAACCAGATATTCGTTATAAAAAAAATGCCAGCGAGTTAGCTAATTTACCAGTGATCCAATTGGCGATTTTGGAAAGTTGTGCATCTGTGTTAAAATCTTCTGGAATATTAACTTATAGTACTTGTACGATTCTTAAAGAGGAAAACCAAGAAGTCATTGAAACATTTTTACAGCGACATACTGATTTTGAAAGGATTGATGTTTTAGTTGATCCTGTGCTACAATCATCAATCGAAGATAAAATGTTGACTTTATACCCACATCAGTTCTATACAGATGGGTTTTTCATTTGTTGTTTGCGTAAAAAGTAATGAGGTGAAAGAATGCAGATTGAATATCAATCAGATGTAGGAAGACGACGTAATACAAATCAAGACTATGCGAGTGTTTTTACGAATCAAGCTGGAATTAAATTAGCAGTATTGGCAGATGGAATGGGCGGTCATCGTGCAGGTGATATCGCGAGCCAGATGGCAGTGACAAACTTAGGAACTGCTTGGGAAAATCTAAGTTTAAGTGATGACGAAAAAGTAGCGCAATGGTTCATCAAAACGATCCAAGAAGAAAATACTCGTATTTATCAACGTGGCCAAGAGCAACCAGAATACAATGGGATGGGAACGACGATCGTAGCAGCAGCTTTATCAGAAGATCAGTTTACTATTGCTCATGTGGGGGATAGCCGTGCCTACTTGATCCGTGAAGATAAAATCATTCAACTGACAGAAGATCATTCTTTAGTGAATGAACTAGTAAAATCTGGAGAAATCAGTGAAGAAATGGCAGCGAACCACCCACGAAAAAATATTTTAACTCGTTCTGTAGGAATGCCAGGAACTGTAGAAGTCGATGTATCGACTTATATTTGGCAATTAAAAGATCGTTTGTTGTTGTGTTCGGATGGGTTAACGAACATGTTATCTGAAGAAACGATTGGAACGATTATCAATCAAGAAGGGGCTTTGTTCGACAAGGTAACAGAATTAATCGAACGTGCAAATGAAGCAGGCGGAGCAGATAATATTACCGTTCTTCTGATCGAATACAAGGAGGACGTAGCATGATTGAGTTAGGCAAAAAGTTGAATGGTCGTTATCAAATCACTGGAAATATTGGTAGTGGGGGCATGGCAAATGTTTTTCTAGCCCATGACCTTATTTTAGATCGTGATGTCGCAGTCAAAGTGTTACGATTCGATTTCCAAAATGATCAAACGGCAATTAGACGATTCCAACGAGAAGCACTAGCTGCGACTGAACTAGTTCATCCTAATATTGTTAGTGTGTATGATGTTGGAGAAGAAGACAACATGCAGTATCTCGTGATGGAATATGTAAAAGGAATGGACCTGAAACGCTATATTCAAACCCATTATCCTGTTCCTTATGATACAGCAGTCAATATTATGCAACAAATTTTATCAGCTATTTCTTTAGCACATACGCACCAAATCATTCATCGTGATTTGAAACCACAAAATGTCTTGATCGATAATGAGGGCGTGGTCAAAATCACTGATTTTGGTATAGCAATCGCATTATCTGAAACATCGATCACACAAACGAATACGATGTTAGGCTCTGTCCATTACTTATCTCCTGAACAAGCTAGAGGAAGTATGGCTACGAAACAATCAGATATCTATGCCTTAGGGATCATTCTTTACGAATTATTAACTGGCAGTGTTCCTTTTGATGGTGAGTCTGCAGTGACGATTGCCTTGAAGCATTTCCAAGATGAGTTACCTTCAATCAAGGATCTAGACCCAACAACGCCGCAAGCTTTAGAAAATGTGGTATTGAAAGCTACTGCAAAAGAACCGGCAGATCGATATAAAACAGCAGAAGAAATGTCAGAAGACTTAGCAACAGCGCTGTCTCCTGCTCGGGCAAATGAAGCCAAATGGGTGCCACAAGCAATGACCAAAGAAACTCAAGTGATCACACCATTAGAAGAAGATACACCAATGCCAGAGTCATTTAAATCCATGCCATTACCTAAAGAAAAATCAGAAGAAACTCCTGTGATGGCAGAAGAGACAGTTCCTGATCCAAAGAGTAAAAAGCATAAAAAATGGTGGATTATTTTATTGGTGATCTTAGCCTTATTAGGAATCGGAACAGCCGTCTTTTTTGCTTCTGGAGGTCGTGGAGAAGTCGAAATTCCTGACGTTTCGGGATTATCAGAAGCGTCTGCCAGAGATACTTTAGCAAAAGCTAAATTAGAAGCAGCAACAAAAACCGAAGAGATCCCTGATGAACAAATCGAAGAAGGAGACGTTGTCAAAACGGACCCAGCAGCGGGAACTACAGTGAAACAAAACCGTGAAGTTACCCTTTACGTCAGCACAGGTAAGAAAAAAATCAAGTTAGATGATTATACTGGGATGAATTTTGACGAAGTAAGTAGCCGATTGAAGAAGCTTGGTTTTCCAGCTGATAGTATCGAGAAAAAAGACGAGTTCAGTGATGAAGTAGAAAATGGACGAATCATTTCCCAGTCGGATGAAGAAGGAACGGAAGTCGATCCAACGACAGATAAGATCACATTTGTTGTGAGCCAAGGCGCGCAACCAACGATGGGGGATTATACTGGTCAAAATTATGACACCGTTCGTGGGATATTGAGCTCAAATGGTTATAAAAGGATCAGTGAGACGTATGATTACAGCGATACGGTTCCAGCTGGTTCAATCATTAGCCAATTACCTAGTTACGGTGAACCATTGACTGAAAATAGCTATATCAGTTTTGTCGTTAGTCAAGGACCAAATGCGAAAACATTAAATGATATTTCAGGCTATACGAAAAGTGATGCACAAAGTTATTTATCAAGTATTGGCGCAGAATACATCGGACATGAGTCTTATGAATATTCTGATACCGTAGAAAAAGATAAAGTGATCCGAACAGCTCCTGGCGTGGGGGCATCGATTACTCCAGGAACGATCGTCAATGTCATTTATTCAAAAGGACCAGAACCAACCAAAGAATCAAAAGAATCATCAAGTTCAACCAAAGAATCGTCAAGCAGCAAAGAAAGTTCAAGTACTACTACGTCTAAAGAAGAAAGCACGTCGTCTTCATCCAAATAGTAATAACAATAAAAAATAGCAGAGCGTTTCTAAACGTGCTCTGCTATTTTTTATTGAGTTTCGCTAAGTTTCTTGTCAGGAACGCCACATGATTTTTCTTTCCTGTGGTAAAATAAGGAAAACTGGAGGTGGCATACATCAAAGGACAAATCAGAAAAGCAATTAGTGGGTTTTATTATGTACACGCAGACGGTGAGACCTATCAAACGAGAGGACGAGGAAACTTTCGTAATCGAAAAATCACTCCGTTAGTGGGTGACCAAGTACTATTTGAAAGCGAAAACAAGACGGACGGTTATTTGTTAGAAGTGATGCCTCGTAAAAATCAACTGGTGCGTCCACCGGTAGCAAATGTCGATTTAGGTGTCGTAGTTACAAGCTTGGTAGAACCAAATTTTTCTTATAATTTATTGGATCGCTTTCTAGTGACTTTAGAATATGAATCCATTGAACCTGTCATATTTTTGACAAAAACAGATCTTGCTTCAAACGAACAGCAAATCGATGAGATCAAGCAAACGTATGAAACGATCGGTTATCCAGTGATTGTTCCGAAATATCCTGGAGATACTGCAGAATTAATTCGTTACTTCCCAGAACGATTGACCGTTTTTATGGGCCAATCTGGTGCTGGAAAATCTACACTCTTAAACCAAATTTCGCCAGATCTAAACTTAGAAACGGGGGAAATCTCTGATTCTTTAGGACGTGGGAGACATACAACGAGACATGTGGAATTACTCCCATTGTATGATGGTTTAGTTGCAGATACACCAGGATTCAGCTCGATCGATTTTTTGACGATCGAAACGACTGAATTACCAAAACAATTTCCTGAATTTGTCAGTGCATCGAACCATTGCCGTTTTAGAGAATGCATGCATGCTAAAGAGCCTGGGTGCGAGGTGAAACGCCAGGTCGAAACAGGTGAGATTGCCCAAACACGTTATGAGAACTATTTGCAATTTTTACAGGAAGTCGAAAATCGAAAACCAATCTATTCTAAAAAAGAAGGTAAACGAAAATAGGAGGAAGCATTAATGAAAATAGCACCATCTATCTTAAGCGCAGATTTTTCTAATTTACAAAGAGACATCGAACTAGTAGAAAAAGGAGGGGCAGATTACATCCATGTAGATGTAATGGATGGACAATTTGTTCCAAATATTACATTTGGTCCCAATATCGTACAAGCTATTCGACCAATTACTAAGTTACCACTAGACGTGCATTTGATGATTGTTGACCCGGAAAAATATATTCCGGCGTTTGCGAAGGCTGGAGCAGATATCATCACGGTGCATGTGGAAGCCACTCCACACATTCATCGAGCATTGCAAATGATGAAAGATCTAGGCGTGAAATCAGGAGTCGTGATTAATCCAGGCACACCTATAACGATGATCAAACATGTTTTACCGATAGCAGATCAGGTCTTAGTGATGACTGTTAACCCAGGATTTGGTGGACAAAGTTTCATTGAAGAAACGGTAGAGAAAATTGCTGAATTATCAGAATTACGCGAGCAAAATAATTGGCATTATTCCATTGAAGTAGATGGCGGTATCGTTCCTGAAACCGCACAAATTTGTCAAAAAGCTGGAGCAGATGTTTTCGTTGCCGGTTCTTATATCTATAACTCAGAAGATCCAGTGGGTCAAATCAACCAGTTAAAAGAGGCATTGAAATAAATGCAGGTTTTATTAGTGGCAGGAGGTTCTCCTGAAAATTGGCCAGAACTACAAAACAGTTATGACTGTTATGTAGGCATTGATCGTGGTGCATGGTATCTTCTTCAAAACAATTTCCCCTTGGATTTAGCAATCGGTGACTTTGATTCGTTATCGGTAGATGAAAAAAAACAAGTTGAACAAGCAACGAA
This sequence comes from Enterococcus hirae ATCC 9790, assembly GCF_000271405.2. Taxonomy (NCBI): domain Bacteria; kingdom Bacillati; phylum Bacillota; class Bacilli; order Lactobacillales; family Enterococcaceae; genus Enterococcus; species Enterococcus hirae. The sequence continues at coordinate 1,094,959 of NC_018081.1, forward strand.
TGAACTGATCCAAGCACCAGCAGAAAAAGATGATACAGATACGCAGTTGGGGTTGTGTCAAGCCATTGAACGATATCCAGAAGCAACAATCACGATCATTGGCGCAACTGGTGGTCGATTGGATCACCTGCTTGCTAACCTTTGGCTGCCGTTAGAACCAAGATTTAAACCACATGCTCAAAAGATCATTATTTGGGATCGTCAAAATCATGTCACCTACTATTTACCTGGCAAACATGTGATTACCAAAATGGATAAAATGCGTTATTTGGCCTATTGTTGTTTGACGCCTGTAACAGAGCTGTCCATCCAAAAGAGCAAGTATGAACTGGAAACAACTGATGTGAGCCAAGCAACTTCTTATGCAAGCAATGAATTTGTTTCAGATACGGCTGATTTTTCCTTTTCAACTGGGATAGTCGCAGTGATTCAAAGTAAAGATTAAGTTTGCTCTAACCGAGTAAATACAACAGAAATAGTTAAAAATGACAAGTCAAATTATTTACTAAAAAAAGCTTAAGAGAGGTGTCATACCTTTTGTTTCGCCTCAATTAGTGATAAAATTGACCATAAGAGTCTAATTAATTCGAGGTGTCTTTGTGAAGAAGTTCAATCCTAATAAAAATATTATTATTACCTTAATCATTGTTATCATTGTGGTGACAATCTTAAGTGTGACTGCCGCGCAACGAGCGAATGAAGGAAAACCTAATTTCTTCCAGTCTTTTGTCAATGACAGTGTTTCATTTGTTGACCGTGCAATCTCTGCGCCCGTAAGATGGGTCGAAAATGGAGTGGATTCAGTCCATAATCTTTTCACGACTTATTCTGAAAATGAGCGATTAAAAGAGAAAATCGATAGTTATGATGAATTAGCATTAAAAAATAAAAATGACCAAAAAGAAATCGAAGCATTAAAGAAAGAACTTAACTTAAATCAAACATTGACTAACTATGAAAAAGTAACGGCGAATGTGATTACACGCTCACCAGATACTTGGCAAGATATGTTGATCGTTGATAAAGGATCAAAAGATGGCATTGAAGTGAACATGGCGGTAATGGCACAAAAAGGATTAATTGGTCGAGTAGTTGAAGTCAATCGTACTTCTTCTAAGATCGAGCTGCTGACTTCGTCAAATGAAAGTTCGAATCATTTCCCAGTTCGGGTATCTTCTTCTAGTGGAGAAGCGTTTGGATTATTGAAAAACTATGACGAAAAACTGCAAGCGTTAGTCGTGACACAATTAACTGGAGATACGAATATCAAAGAAGGCGACGTCGTTCAAACTTCTGGCTTAGGTGGGAACTCACCAGCAGATCTGCCGATCGGAACAGTCATCAAGACCAAACCAGATAGTTATGGCTTGGATCGTGAAGTATATGTTAAGCCTTACGCTGGAATGTATGATCTGCCAGTTGTGACGATCGTGCAACGACTGGTGGAGGATTAACCTATGCTGAAAAAAGATACAATGAAATATTACTTGCCAGTTGTATTGTTCTTATTGATGTTGATTGATGGGCATTTGACTAGAATGTTTGTCGAGTGGTCAAATGGGCAATACATGGCTAGTGCCCATTTTCTCATTTTGGCTTTGCTGTTTTGCAGTATGAAATTTCCTAAAAGGTATTTATTGATTACAACGGTCGTCCTTGGAGCAATCTTTGATACCTACTATATCGGTGTAATCGGGATCTATGCGGTGGCATTACCACTGATGGTCTTTATTATGTATTCGATGAGTTCTTATATCCACTTTAATATCTTTACAGAATTTTTTAGTATGATTATTTTTGTTACGGGGTATGAGTTGTTCACTTTAGCTGTACAATTGATTTTCAAATTAGTATCTGTAAATAACACTTACTTTATTACTAGATATCTTGGGCCAACTTTATTATTAACGATGATTCTATTCGCAGTTTTCGTTTTTCCATTCAAGAAATTATTCAGTGATGAATAATTTCTTTTTTTTGTACTGATTTCTGAAATAAATGTCATATTTTGTGAATAATCATTGAAACTTACATGTTTGTCATTTTAAGATTTTATTTTGAAATGTTTTTGTAACATAACTATTATATCGTTGACATACTGCTATGGTACAATTTTTATATCGTTAAGAAAGACTTAAATATATTTAGATATTTATTAAATTAAGCCAGTCGGAGGAATGAAGAGTGAAAAAGAGTTTATTATCAGCGGTAATGCTAAGTTCAATCGCTTTAACTGCCGTAGGATCACCGATCGCTGCCGCGGCGGACGATTTTGATTCTCAGATACAACAACAAGACAAAAAAATTGCAGACTTACAAAACCAACAAGCAAGTGCACAATCACAAATTGAAGCATTAGAAGGTCAAGTTTCTGCTATTAACACAAAAGCGCAAGATTTATTAACTAAACAAGATACATTGCGTAAAGAATCTGCTCAATTAAAACAAGAAATCAAAGATTTACAAGAACGTATTGAAAAACGTGAAGCAACAATCCAAAAACAAGCACGTGAAACACAAGTAAAAAATACTAGTTCAAACTATATTGACGCTGTGTTAAATGCAGATTCATTAGCAGATGCTGTTGGTCGTATCCAAGCAATGTCTACAATCGTTAAAGCAAACCAAGACTTAGTACAACAACAAAAAGAAGACAAACAAGCAGTAGAAGCGAAAAAAGCTGAAAATGAAGCAAAACAAAAAGAACTTGCTGACAACCAAGCTGCTTTAGAGTCACAAAAAGGCGATTTATTAGCAAAACAAGCTGACTTAAATGTCTTGAAAACTTCATTGGCTGCTGAACAAGCAACAGCAGAAGATAAGAAAGCTGACTTGAACCGTAAGAAAGCTGAAGCTGAAGCAGAGCAAGCACGTATCCGTGAACAAGCTCGCTTAGCAGAACAAGCTCGTCAACAAGCAGCTCAAGAAAAAGCTGAAAAAGAAGCACGTGAACAAGCTGCTGCACAAGCTGCACAAACACAAGCTTTATCATCAGCATCAACTACAACAGAAAGCTCATCAGCTGCACAATCTTCAAGTGAAGAATCAAAAGCTCCTGAGTCTTCAACAACAGAAGAATCAACATCTACTGAATCTTCTACAACAACAGAAAATTCATCAACTGGCTCTTCTTCTACTGAATCATCTTCAACAGAAGAATCAACAGTTCCTGAATCTTCTACACAAGAGTCAACACCTGCGAATACAGAAAGCAGTTCAAGCAGCTCTAATACAAATGTAAATAATAATACAAACAATAGCACTAATAATAGCACTAATAACAGTACAACAAATAACAACAATAACAACAATACTGTAACACCAGCTCCAACACCTACACCAACGCCTGCTCCAGCACCAGCACCAAATCCTTCTGGTAGTGTGAACGGCGCTGCGATTGTAGCAGAAGCTTACAAATATATTGGTACTCCATATGTATGGGGTGGTAAAGATCCAAGTGGCTTTGACTGTTCTGGATTTACACGCTATGTATATTTACAAGTAACTGGCCGTGACATCGGTGGTTGGACAGTACCTCAAGAATCAGCTGGAACAAAAATTTCAGTTTCTCAAGCAAAAGCTGGAGACTTATTATTCTGGGGTTCTGCTGGCGGAACTTATCACGTAGCTATTTCATTAGGTGGCGGACAATATATCCATGCACCACAACCAGGTGAAAATGTTAAAGTTGGTTCAGTTCAATGGTATACACCTGATTTTGCAGTAAGTATGTAATAATAAATAGAATGAACAGGAGGAGAAATCTTCCTGTTCATTTTTTTTTGTGGCTCTATTCTTTTTGATGTTGGTGAAATTCACCAACATCTTTTTTATGGTTTAAAAAGTATAAAAATGATACCCTATGATTCTAAGGTTTCTTTTTACCAATATCCTTTGACAACGTGTCTTTTTTAGTCTGTAATGCAATCAGTGAGTAAAGAATGAAGTTTATATGTAGCTATAAAATAGTAGGGGACATTGGTGATTTTCACAAAAAATGATCATGGATGTTTGGAATGAGAGACGAAGCAACCAAAATAAATGAGCTAGAGTGAAGAAGGTTGGTGTAAACCAATCACTATTCTCTCTAGCTCATTTGGACTTATTAGTCAAAATAGGATTTCCAATGAATGAAAAAACTGCTATTTTTACTGTTTATGAATCGATCATTTTATCTAGTAATGATTTAGCTTGATCAATTAATGTACATATTCTTCAGAAAGTGTCATGAAACTATTGATATCCTCTAAAACCATATCGATGCCAGCTTGCCAGAAATCTGGTTTCGTTAAGTCAACACCTAAATGTTTTTGAGCAAGTTCTTCGGTTGTCATTGAAGCTGTATCTCTTAATAACTCAATGTATTCTTGCTCAAAACTTGTTCCTTTTTTGTTTGCATAAGCATAAATACCTAAACTAAATAAATAGCCAAACGTGTAAGGGAAGTTATAAAAAGGAACATCATCAATAAAGAAATGCAATTTAGCTGCCCAGAAGTGTGGGTGGTAAGTAGCTAAGGCATCATGATAACCTTCTTTTTGAGCTTCAACCATCATTTGAGTGATTTCTTCTTCTGAAACAAGTCCTTCTTGTCGCGCAGAATAGAAACGATTTTCGAAAATGAAACGAGAATGGATATTCATAAACATGGCCAAAGCATTTTGTAATTTAGTATCTAATAAATTGATTTTTTCTTCTTTCGTTTTGGCTGCTTTTAAGGTAGCATCAGCGACAATCAATTCAGCAAACGTGCTAGCAGTTTCTGCAACATTCATTGCATAATCACGGTTCAATGCTGGCAGATCCCACATGACACTGCTATGAAAGGCATGACCTAATTCGTGGGCTAGCGTAGCTACTTCATTGACTGAGTTACTATAGGTCATAAAAATTCTGGATTCTTGGGTTTCTGGCAGCTCAGTACAATACCCGCCAGGTCGTTTTCCCGGACGATCCTCTGCTTCAATCCAACTTTTTTCAAATGCAGATTGTGCAAAGGTTGCCATTTTGGGACTGAATTTTTGAAAATTCTCAATGATGAAAGAGGCAGCTTCGTCAAAGGTAAACGTCTTTTCCTTTAGATCTCCTAAAATAATTGGTGCATCTTGATCTTGCCACTCCATTTTTTCTTTACCGAAAAGATTGGCTTTTCTTGTTAAGTAATCAACTAACGGTTGTTTATTTTTTTGGATAGTTGCCCACATCACATCAAGTGTTTCTTTTTTTAAACGATTGTATTCTAATGGTTTTTGTAAATAGTCGTTCATACCATGTAGTTTATAGGTTGATAAACGGAAACCATCTAAGTGATTTAATGTGTCCGATAGTAAAGACGTTTTTTCTTGCCAAGCTTTTTCCCAGGCGATAAATAACTTTTCACGTACGAGTGGATCTGGATCACCCATCATTTTATTGAAGGCTTGACCTGCTGACAAGTCAGTTACCTTGCCATTTTCTTCAAATGGAATCACGATTGTTCCCACAATTGTGTCGTAATGACTGCTCCACGCATTCAGCCCGTCTAATGAGAGTGTATTGATGATGTTTTCTTCTGCTTCGGACAATAAACGATGACCGTCTCTGCGAATCTCATTCATACGAAAAGCAATCAAAGAAAATGCATCTGTTTGGAGCAATGTTTGCCAATTATTGTCAGATATTTCTGCAAATTTTTTCGATAAAATCGTATCGGCTGATTGCCAACGTGGTAATAGTGCATATAATTTTCCTGATAAAAGCTTTGCTTGGGTATCTTTGACATTCGCAGATAACAAAGCCGTAATATAACTATTACATTGAGAAAAACCTTCTGTAATTGTTTCTTGTTGTTTGATCAGTGTCGTAAGTTCATCATTTGTACTGACTGAATGATCCCATTGATTAACGGATTGATAATAGGTATTGATTTGTTTTTCTAATTGTTCTAAGCGTTCATTTAAGGCTGGGGAATCACTTCCACCTGAAAAAATTGAATCAAGATCCCAATTTAGTGAATATGTCATGAAAAAGCTCCCTTCAATTTATAATACAATTAGTATAGCATTATTTTCTTATTTAAGTCTCTAAGAAAAGTTTGTTGTTTCGCAAAAAAAGAGCTATTATAAATGGCAGAGGTGACTTATGAATTCAATAAAAAAACAAATGAAAAATGGCAACTTTTATTTAGTTATTGCAGTACTCATCATGGCTCTCTTATTTTACAGTTCATCGCAAACTTACGGACAACAATCCCAAGTCTCCAGGATCGAAGAGTGGTTTCCCAATCATCCGTTTAAACAAGTATTTGATAATATTCGTTTTACTTATGGCGATGGGGTAGTGAGTGTGGATCATTTAGGTTATGGTAAATTCGTTGAATTTTTCTTACGAAAAGGTGCTCATTTTGGGTCTTATTTTATTTTAGGTGGTAGTTTGTTTTTAGGGGTCTTTCCTAAAATGAAAATCTGGTGGTTAACAAGTGTCTTAGCTTGGTTATCGGCGACCGGTTATGCTGGGTTAGATGAATTTCATCAGATGCTTACAGGGAATCGAACACCGTCTTTCCAAGATGTCATGCTCGATTCAATGGGGGCGTTGACAGCGATTGTCTTATGCTTGATCGTTGGTTTTGTGAGAAAAAAATTTTAGGTAGAAGTATCAATTAGTGTACATGAAAAAATGAGTTATAGAAGTAATTAAAATTGAGTATGAAGCCGAAAAATTCTAAAATAGTTTTCTATTTTAGGATTTTTCGGCTTCATTTCGTAGTATACTTGTGATTCATTTTTATAGAATAGAACTTGTGGATCAAAGCCAGCTGTTGTTTATTTATTGATAGATTGGATTGGAATTTATTTTAGGAGTGGTTGATTTTATCCTTGAATCATTATCTGTACCTCTCTTTGGGCACTAGTTTTTTATACAGTGACGCCTTTTGTGTATCGCTGTATAATCCTTTCATTATTTCTTCAAACAGAAGTTCATATGTATGTAATAATTTCTGGTGATTAGCCAACTCATTGGATGATGAGCGAAAAAACCTATTCCATAGCGAATTATTTTGATCTTGATTCGCGATCGTAGTATGAATAATATCCAGCTGCTGAAGGATTGAACAGAGGAGGCCCTTACCATTTAAAAATGATTGCATTTTTCTCTTGTCACTAGCTAGTTTTTTGACTAAAATCTTTTGTTCAAATTCGTTATTCTCTGGTTTGACGAGTAGTTTTTGCTGGTCTGCGATACTGGCGGATAATTCTAAGATCTGTTGCTCAGTGTAACCAAGAAACTATTGATAATAAGTTTTTTTAGCTTGTAACTTATCGTCCATTTTATTCCCCCTTTGATAGTGATAGACGTAAAAAAACTGGTCTCTCTAAAGTTTAAGATAAACTTTGTTGAGAAACCAGTTTTTTTATGAATTCATTTTTTATTGAAGCTATCAGAAAATGATTACTGGTGTACCTTTTTCTACCATGCCAAACAATTCTTTCATGACACTTGGCGGCGTATTGACACATCCATGAGATCCACGAGTTTTCCAAAGATCGCCACCATATTCAGGTTGCCAGTCGGAATCATGGATACCAACACCGGTCCAGTCAACTGGCATCCAGTAGTTTACAGGACTTGCATAAGGGGTTCCATCATCATTCGTTCCTTTTAATGTGGCATTTTCCTCTTTGTTCCAAACATAGAAAACACCAGCTGGAGTAGGGGTCGTAGGTTTTCCAGACACGATGTCAGTTTCTAGCGCAACTTTACCATCTTTGTAATACCACATATGTTGGTTTTTTAAATCAACTTCGATATAGGTATCTTCTATTAAAGGATGATCAGCTGTTGTGGCACCTTGAACAATTGGTGATCGGGTAAAGTCTTTACCTGCCAGAATGGCTGACTTCAAAGCTTCTGTTTCTGCATCAGTTTTGATTGACCAACTATAGGTACCAACAGGAACCGTTACTTCACCACGTTTTGTACTTTTAAATTTCGTGTCATTCGTACTCGTGTTATATTTTTCTCCTAAACCTGTTACATAGTTTTTAACTTGTGTTGTATCTAAATCAACTTTACCATCTGTGTAAGTTAGCCAGTTAGCAATTTCAGAACGAGGTATCTGGAAAGTATTACCGTTGATACTATAGGTTCCTTTGGTATTAGCAATGGCATTCATTTCATCGACTTGTTTTGTTAAATTTTTATCGGTCGCTGTCACTTTTGGTTTTGTTTGAAATTTAGTCAAATCAATTTTGTTTTTGCCATCCTTAACACTGGTTTTCAGCGCGTTGATAGCTGCTGTCACATCAATCGTATCGCCAGTTATTTCTGGTTTTATTTTGAAAGAGTCACCAGATTTTTCAATCGTCGCATCTTGTGTCTGTGTCCGATCTTTATTTAATTCGGTTAGCTTATTCGTCGTGGAAGCCAGCGTTTCATCTAGTTTTTGATGATCAGTATCTTGTGGATCAATTTCTTGTTTTTCACTAGCGGAAACATAGTTCATGCCCCATGACCAAGCATTTTGTTGGTTTAACAATCGAGATAAATCTGCTGAAAAGTCATCTTTATAACCAAGCTCAGATTTTGCGATCTCTTCCCAAACTTTCCCATTTTCTTCAATCGTCAGCTTTTTATTGGAAAAGGTGTCTTTTAATTTGTCATTTGCCTGTTGCACGGTCAGGTTACTTACATTGATGGAATTAATTTCCGTGTTAGGTAAAAAATGATTGGTGTAATATGTACTGCGGTAAGCGTAAAAGCCGATTAATGCGAGGAATACGCCTAGCGTAGTTAATAGACCAATGTGTAGCGATTTCGATTTTTTATGATGAGAAGATCTTGTCATGCGGGCAGCTCCTTATTTGATAGTTTAGCGTATAACGAACTAATCATAGCATATTTTGAGAAAAAAGACGAAGGGGACAAATGATTTAGCAAAAATTTAACGATCGTTAAGTAAAAAAATCAAGCAGAATGCTGACATTCTGCTTGATTAAGTGGTTAAATTTATTCTAATTATTCAGCGTCTAATTTAGAAAAAGCTTCATCTAAGATTTCTTTTAATTGTTTAGCTGAAGCAGCCATACGATCTTGTTCGCTGTCACTTAGAGGGATTTCGATAACTTTTTGGATACCTTGACGGTTGATTACTGCAGGGGCACCAATGTAGATATCGTTCAAGCCGTATTCACCATTCATAAATACAGATAGTGGAAGTACAGCATTTTCATCATCTAAGATGGCACGAGTGATACGTGCTAAGGCTACAGCGATACCATAGAAAGTAGCGCCTTTCTTTTCAATGATTGTGTAAGCAGCATCACGTACACCAAAGAATAAGTTAACCATTGCTTCTTCATCAACGTCTGGATTGTTTTTAACCCATTCATAAATTTGTAAACCAGCAACGTTAGCATGTGACCAAACAGGAAATTCTGAGTCACCGTGTTCACCTAAGATATAAGCATGGACGTTACGTGCATCAACATCAACTAATTCTGCAAGTGCTTGACGGAAGCGAGCTGAGTCAAGTGAAGTACCTGAACCGATTACGCGTTCTTTAGGGAAGCCCGAGAATTTCCAAGTTGAGTAAGTTAAAATATCTACTGGGTTAGCAGCAACTAAGAAAATACCATTGAATCCTGATTCAACAATTTGTGTTACTACATCGCGGTTGATTTTTAAGTTTTTATTTACTAAGTCTAAACGAGTTTCACCTGGTTTTTGTGGTGCACCAGCAGTGATAACTACTAAGTCAGCATCATGTGCATCTGCATAAGTAGCAGAGTAGATTTTTTTAGGTGAAGTAAATGCTAGAGCATGTGATAAATCAATAGCATCTCCTTCAGTTTTTGCTGTGTTGATATCTACGATACCTACTTCTTGTGCAATGTTTTGAGTAACTAGGGCAAAGGCATAGCTAGAACCTACGGCGCCATCTCCAACAAGAATTACTTTTTGATGATCTTTTTTTCTGCAGCTGCAGTCATTATATATCAATCCTTCCATTGATTTTGTTTTTTCCCATGCCTATGCTAACATTTATCAAGCCCGCTGTCACGCTATTTGGCTATAAAATATAACAGATAACAAGGTTGTATTATATGTAAAAGCTTACATGTGCGTGATTTCACTATTTTTAAAAGGTTATTAATTTATTAGACTTTGAAGAAAATTTTAATTTCTTTATCATTTGTTAAACATTCTCTTTTTGTTGAAACAGGTATTTGTGTGTTATACTTAATAGTAGAAAGTAAAAAAATGAAAAAATGAGTCAAAGACTGGATTGCTTTAGGGCGCTCCAGCCTTTTGTGCTGCTTTTTTCAATTAGGTGGTAGAACAAATGAAAATGATCGTAGGGCTTGGAAACCCAGGAACCAAATATGCACAAACCAAACATAATATCGGCTTTATGGTCGTTGATCGCATGGCTGAAAAGCAACAAGCTGTGTTTAAAAAAAATACATTTGAAGCGGAAGTTGCAGAGTTTTTCTATCAAGGAGAAAAAATCTTATTAGTGAAGCCGCAAACTTTTATGAACGAATCTGGTCGTGCTGTAGGACCATTAATGACTTATTTCGGTATTTATCCGGAAGAATTAGTTGTTGTTTATGATGATTTAGATCTTGTAACTGGCAAGATCCGCTTGCGCCAAAAAGGGAGTGCTGGTGGACATAATGGAATAAAAAGTATCATTTCTCACTTGAATACGAATGTATTTGACCGTATCAAAGTAGGCATTGGTCGACCAGAAGGAAACAAAACTGTTGTTCAACACGTGCTAAGCCCATTTAGTAAAGAAGTTCAACCATTGATTGAAGCAAGTATCGATCAGTCAGTGGCAGCACTCGAGTTTATGCTGGATGGTCATTCGTTTATCGATACGATGAACAAATTCAATTAGCGAAGGAGGAAAAAAATGGATATCGTTCAATTAATTGGTAAAGATCCACAGGTAAAGGAATGGCTCAACCAGATAGAAGAAAAATCACCAAGACAATTGATCACTGGTTTAGCTGGTTCAGCCAAAACTCTTCTCTTTGCTCGAGCGTTCAAAAAAACAAAGAAAAACTTAGTCGTATTAATGCCTAATCTGTATTATGCGAATCAACTAGCAGAAGATTTGCAACATGTTTTGCCAGCAGAACAAATACATTCTTTTCCAGTAGATGAAGTTCTTTCTGCGGAAATGGCTTTTTCTTCCCCAGAAGCAAGAAGAGAACGAGTTGCTACACTAAATGCCTTACAACAAAAACAACCAGGGGTCTATTTATTACCAGTAGCAGCATTGCATAAACGATTACCCAGTCCAAAAGTTTGGAAACAAGCCCAATTGACTTGGCGAACGGGAGAGGAAATAGCCGTTGACGATCTGCCTCGTCTATTGACTTTATTAGGCTACGAACGAGTTGAGATGGTGGCAAAAACAGGAGAGTATAGTATTCGTGGCAGCATCATTGATATCTACCCGATCAATCTCGAACATCCCGTACGTATCGAATTATTTGATGTAGAGATTGACTCCATGCGATATTTTGAAGTAGAAACTCAGCGCTCGATCGAAAAAGTAACAGAAATTTGGATCGCACCAACAAGTGAACAGGTCTACGACCAAGCTGATTTACTTCATGGGATCGACCGACTGGAAAAGTTGTTAGAAAAGAAACTAGCGACGATTTCAGAAGAAACAGACCGCCAATTCGTGCAGGATTATTTTGGACAAGTGATCGCGCAATGGCAAGCAGGAAATCCGACAGAAGACGCGAAACTTTATGCTGATCTTCTTTATCAAGAAGAAACGACGATCCTTGATTATTTTCCAACAAGTAGTTTATTCATTGTGGATGATTATCAACGAATCATGGAAACAAATCGGGAGATCGAAAGAGAAGCAGCTGAATGGCAAACACAAAAAATTAGTGAATTACGTGTCTTCTCAGAGCAAGTCTTTGTCAATGATGTGCATAAATTAGTTCAAAAAGAAAAATTTGTGACGACTTTTTTTGCGCTTTTTCAAAAGGGTATGGGGAATTTACGTTTTCAAGCGATTCACAATTTTCAATATCGTACGATGCAACAATTTTTCGGTCAAATGCCATTATTGAAAACAGAAATGGACCGATGGCGTAAGCAAGAACAAACAGTAGTCATCTTTATTCCTACGAAAGAACGGATTAGAAAAGCGGAGCAGATGTTACGTGATGAAGAGATCCTAGTCGTGGAAACCGAAAAAGAAAAACTGATCAGAGGACAAGTGCAACTAGTGGAAGGGGCGCTGCAAACAGGGTTCGAACTTCCTCAAGAAAAAATAGTCGCAATTACGGAAAAAGAAATTTTCCAAAAAACGACGAAGAAACAAACACGGCGACAAACCGTAACTAATGCGGAACGTTTAAAAAGCTATAATGAACTAAAAGCAGGCGACTATGTCGTTCACGCAAATCACGGGATCGGTAAATATATTGGGATGGAAACGTTAGAAGTGGATGGTGTCCATCAAGACTACATGACGATCCTTTATCAAAATGACGATAAATTATTTATTCCGGTTACCCAGCTGAATTTGATCCAAAAATATGTTGCTTCTGAATCAAAAGCACCTCGTATCAATAAATTAGGCAGTAGTGAATGGACGAAAACCAAAAGAAAGGTTTCGTCTAAAATTGAAGATATCGCAGATGATCTGATCAAACTATATGCTGCCAGAGAATCAGAAAAAGGGTATGCGTTTGGACCGGATGATGGGTATCAAAAAGAATTTGAAAATGCCTTCCCATACTCTGAAACGGATGACCAATTACGGAGTGCCGCAGAGATCAAACGAGATATGGAAAAAGAAAAACCGATGGATCGTTTGCTCGTTGGTGATGTTGGCTACGGTAAAACGGAAGTGGCTTTACGAGCTGCTTTTAAAGCCGTCAAGGAAAGTAAACAAGTTGCCTTTTTAGTTCCTACGACCATTCTCGCCCAACAACATTATGAAACGATGTTGGAACGTTTTGAAGGATTTCCAGTAAATGTAGGTCTATTGAGTCGTTTCCGAACGAAAAAACAACAAAAAGAAACGATTGAACAATTACGTACTGGACAAATCGATATCGTAGTCGGAACGCATCGTATCTTATCTAAAGACATTGAATTTAGTGACTTAGGGTTATTGATCGTTGACGAAGAACAGCGTTTTGGTGTAAAACATAAAGAACGTTTGAAACAACTACGTGCCCAAGTGGATGTCTTGACGTTGACAGCGACACCGATCCCACGGACACTCCACATGTCAATGCTCGGGGTTCGTGATTTATCAGTGATCGAAACACCGCCTGCCAATCGTTATCCGATTCAAACTTACGTGATGGAAAAAAATCCTGGAGCGATTCGTGAAGCTATCCATCGAGAAATGGGGCGTGGCGGTCAAGTGTTCTATCTCTATAATCGAGTAGAGACGATCGAACAAAAAGTGGAAGAAATCCAAGAACTTGTACCAGAAGCACGGATCGGTTATGCGCATGGTCAAATGACTGAAGCGCAATTAGAAAATACATTGTTTGATTTTATTGAAGGACAATATGATGTGTTAGTCACAACGACGATCATTGAAACGGGTGTCGATATTCCAAATGCGAATACGCTCTTCGTTGAAAATGCTGATTACATGGGGCTATCGACTCTTTATCAATTACGAGGTCGTGTGGGACGAAGCAACCGAGTGGCGTACGCCTACTTCATGTATGAACAACAAAAAATCTTGAATGAAGTCAGCGAAAAACGTCTTCAAGCCATTAAAGATTTCACCGAACTAGGCTCTGGTTTTAAAATCGCTATGCGGGATTTATCGATCCGAGGAGCAGGAAATCTGCTAGGTGCGCAGCAGCACGGCTTTATTGATGCTGTCGGATTCGACATGTATTCGCAAATGTTAAGTGATGCTGTTTTACGTAAACAAGGAAAGAACAACCAAGTGGAAAAAACAGCAGTTGAAATCGATCTTGGGGTCGATGCTTACTTGCCAGAAGAATATGTTTCGGACCAAAGACAGAAAATTGAAATTTATAAACGGATCAGGGAACTTGATTCACAAGAAATGCTTGATGAATTAGAAGATGATCTTTTAGACCGTTTTGGGGAATACCCTGAAGAGGTGGCACATCTCTTAACGATTGGCCAAATCAAAATGGATGGCGATCGCGCCTTGATTGAAACAATTCGCAAGCAACAGCAGACTATCGTCTTTAATCTAAGTAAAGCAGGAACAAAACGCTATACTGTAGAACAGTTATTTGAAGCTTTGACTGCAACAAAACTAAAAGCAAGTTTAGGTGTAGAAAAAGAAAAAATGGTGATTCGACTAACGGTTCCTAACAAGACCGATGAAGCAGTTTGGTTGCAAGAAATCCAACGTTTTGTCAAAGCTTTACGTGAACAAAAATATCTGTCTGCTTAGGAAGGAGCGAATACTTTGGACCATAAAGAGATGCGTCGCGTGATGCATGGCGCATTTATATTGACGATTGCTTCTTTCATAGCAAAAGTCCTAAGTGCGCTGTACCGCATTCCGCTCCAAAACTTAGTTGGTGATGAAGGATTTTATGTATACCAACAAGTATACCCAATCTATGGGATTGCCATGACTTTAGCGTTGTCTGGTTTACCGCAATTCATTTCAAAATATGTCGCTGAACGAAAAGATCCAATTCAGCGAAAAGAAGCACTGCAACGGCTTTATCCATTAGTTTTTTGGACAGGGATTGTTCTGTGGCTGTTTACTTTTCTCTTTAGCCGTTGGATTGCTTGGATGATGGGGGATCAGCAATTACGACCGCTGATCCAAATCGTTTCATTTACTTTCTTACTGATGCCAGGACTATCTTTTTATCGAGGAAATTTCCAAGGCAGATTTTTGATGGAACCGACAGCTGTTTCACAAGTCGTTGAACAATTTGTGAGAGTGGCGATCATCGTTTTCAGTGCCTTTGCTTTTCGACTATTTGGCTGGTCAGTTTACCAAACAGGAACTGCTGCTATGAGTGGTGCAGTCATCGGGGGACTTTGTGCCTATGGTGTGTTGCGCTATTATGAACAAAAGATCCATGGTGGGGCGTTAAGTTTTCGACATTTTTCGGTCACGAAACGACCTGACAAACGATTGATCCGGCGTTTTTTAGTTGAAGGGGGCTTAGTGTCAATCTATAGTGGTCTGCTGATTTTCTTTCAGCTGATCGACTCATTTTTTGTAAAAAATGCGCTTCAAGTTTATGGACTATCTGAACAAAGTGCAAAAATTGCAAAAGGGGTCTATGATCGTGGGCAACCGTTAGTTCAATTAGGACTAGTGATTGCAACTGCATTAAGTGCGACTTTCTTACCTGCATTGACGAAATACTTGATAACGGCTGTGCATAGTCAATTTCTAAAGACTGCCAAAATCTATTTACGGTTAACAACGACTTTAGCATTAGCTGCTTCTGTAGGTCTAGCTATGCTTTTACCGTATATCAACTATGCGCTATTTAAAGATTACGCTGGGAATGCAGCGTTGGTGCTATTCGTCTTTGCAATTGCTTTAACAGCGATCATCCAAACCTATCAAAGTATTGCCCAAAGTAAAAATTCTTTTCGTCCCTCTTTGAAAGGTGCAGGCTGGGGGCTGTTAGCCAAAGCATTGGCAACCCCGTTTCTAACTGGTTATCTAGGGACAGTAGGAGCTAGTTTGTCGACCTTGCTAGGATTGGCTGTCACTCTATGGTATTTTGTCCATACGGAGACTAGTGAAATCAATCAGTTCTGGAAAGAACGCCGCTTTGGAAGTAAATTGCTTCAATGTTTGGGATGGATGATCTTAGCCTTACTGATTTATTATGGCGGGCTGACGATGATTTTTGGCCCGGTTGCTCATCGGTCTTCTGCGTTCTTTGCCAGTTTAGCAGGTGTAGGAATCGGAGCGTTCGTCTTTGTGAATGCTGTGATCTGGACAAAATTATTTACGGTTAGAGAATGGTTGATGTTACCGTTTGGAAAAAAGATTTTACGATTTAATAAACTTATAAAAAATAAAAGTGAGGAATCCTAATGCGATTAGATAAATTTCTTAAAATTTCTCGAATTATCAAACGCCGCTCTGTAGCAAAAGAAGTGGCAGATAAAGGAAGAATTCAAATCAACGGAAAATTGGCTAAATCTTCTAGTGATGTCAAGGTAGGCGATCAATTGAAGATTCAATTTGGAAACAAAACAATGGAAGTAAAAGTCAATGAATTACATGAGTCAACGAAAAAAGAAGATGCTCAAAAAATGTATGAGATCATTTCGGAGATTCGCAAGCAAAACACTGACGAAATAGATTAGACAACCCTCAATGATATTGGTATAATGAAAACGACAATCAAAAAAGATTGGAGCGAAGAGAAGTGACAAAAAAAAGCAACAAAATTGCTGCTTTAGATACAGAGTATGCAAAGAAAAAATATGTCGAATTTCAAGAACAACAACGCCAGTTGATTTTTCGTAGACGTCGATTAGCAGTTATTTTTATAGGTGCTTTGGTCATTTTCGCAATTTTAGGTTTTCAAATTTTTCGTGATATGCAAAGAATGAATCAATTAAACGAATTGAAAGTTGAAGCAAATACGGAATTAAGCCAAGTCAATGCTGATGTGGATCAGCTAACACAGGATGTCTCATTATTGAAAGATGATGACTATGTGGCGAAACTTGCGAGAAGCAAATACTTTTATTCAAAAGAAGGCGAGCAGGTTTATCCAGTATTAGAATCAAATACGGATGACACAGACCAAACAACTAGTTCAACAACTGCAAAATAAGCAGTATTATAAATAGGTTAATAATTAGGAGGAACATTTTTTTTATGTCAATCGAGGTAGGAGCAAAACTGCAAGGGAAAGTATCAGGAATTACAAATTTTGGCGCGTTTATTGATTTAGGAGCTGGAAAAACTGGTCTAGTTCATATCAGTGAAGTCTCAAATGGCTATATCAAAGATATTCATGATGTTTTAAGTGTCAGTGATGAAGTAACTGTTAAAGTTATCTCAGTTAATGATGATGGTAAAATTGGATTATCAATCCGTCAAACACAACCAAAACCAGCGGAATCAACAGAATCAGATGATGATAAGCGTCCAAAAAAATACCAACAAAGAGATCCTCGCGATAATCGAGGTCGTTCAACACAGAAAAAACCTTTTTCTCGCAGTCAATCTTCTAATAACCATAAAGAAGACTTCGATTCATTAATGAGTTCATTTTTAAAGGATAGTGATGATCGATTGACTTCCTTGAAGCGCAATACAGAAGGTAAACGTGGCGGACGCGGCGGACGTCGCAGCTAACCAAAAACTTAAGAGCAGGCAATTGTCGCAGACTTTTGTCCGCTCTTTTTTTCATTGGAATCTTTGATGGTAGGTTGATCGAAGCCGAGAAGGAACAAGGAAGTGATTCGATGGAAGAAGAACAAGACGCAAGGAAGATCAGACAACGTTTTTTGACAAATTGTGAAATCAATGGTTATTTGAATGAACAAACAAGAGCGCTACTGGCGGTTTCTGGGGGAGTAGATTCTATGGTCCTTCTGGATTTAATGATGGAAGCGCAAAAAAAATGGGGTTTCTTTTTGGCAGTGACCCATATCAATCATCAATTAAGAGAAGAATCTGTTCATGAAGTTGCGTATTTAAAGAAGTATTGTCAACAACATCAACTCCCGTTACAAGTGGAAGTTTGGGAAAAGCCAACAAAAAAGGGCATTGAAACAGCGGCTCGAGAGTTTCGTTATCAAGTGTTTGCGAAGCAGATGCAAAGCGGCAGCTATGACTGCCTAATGACGGCACATCATGGGGATGACCAAATGGAAACGGTTTTAATGAAGTTGTTGCGTGGGGGGCAACTTAGTACCTATGCTGGGATCAAAGAAGCCCAACCCTTCTCCAATGGCCGATTGATTCGTCCGTTACTAGGATTTAGTAAGGCGCAATTATATCAATATGCTTCAGAGCGAGAGCTGGTTTATTTTGAAGACCATACGAATCAAGAGTTGGATGTTCAACGTAATCGCCTTCGTCATTTGGTTCTGCCTCAACTAAAACAAGAAAATCCACAAGCAATGGTTCATTTTCAACGTTTTTCGCAGCAGATCCAATGGGCAGATCGATTGATTCAAACACACATGAAGAAAGTCTTGATGGAAAATGTCGTAGAAGAAAACGAACGGGTGCATTTTCCTTGGAAACTATTAGCGGAGATGCCAGAAGAAGAAAACTATTATTTCTTATACGCATTCTTTGATCATTTTTTTGAAAAAACAGCGATCGTGATCAAAGAAAAACAAATCCAACTGATTTTACAACAGTGTCAACAGAAAAAAGGCCAATGGAAAATTACTCTTGAACGAGGGTGGGTTCTGCAACGTAGCTATGAAAAAATCTATCTTATCCAAGAGAAAGCTGATCCCTCAAAAACAATACAAGAACGAACAGAGGCACATAAGTTAGAGTTGAATCAACGCATCAGGTTAGATGAAAGCTGCTGGATCGGCTTGTTTACACCTGAAGCAGCCGAAGAAGCTAGAAAAGCAGATGATTGGGACGAGTTTTCTCATGATCTTTGGCTATCTTCACATCAAGAACTGTTTGTAGGAAAGAGACAAGCAGGAGAGCGTATCCAGCTAAATAGCAAACTAAAAAAGAAAATATCCAGATATTTGATTGATAACAAAGTACCTGATTCACAAAGAAAAGAGGCATGGGTCGTGAGGGATCAAAATGAAAATATTTATAGTTTGGTCCCATTTACCTATTCCTATTTGAGTATTGGTGTAGAAACTGATAAAATACACTACATACTTCTTTACAAATATCACAAAGAAGCAATTGGAAGGAGAACCTGATGTTAGAAAAGGATATTGAAAAAGTTTTGATTACAAGAGAAGAAATACAAGTTCGTTGTGAAGAACTAGGCAAAGAATTGGCAGAAACTTATAAGCATAATAATCCACTCGTTGTTGGTGTTCTAAAAGGCGCTGTTCCATTCATGGCAGATATCATACGTTCGATTGATGCTCACTTGGAAATAGACTTTATGGATGTTTCAAGTTATGGAAATGCAACGGTTTCATCAGGAGAAGTCAAAATCGTCAAAGATTTAGATACCAATGTTGAAGGTCGTGACTTACTGATCGTTGAAGATATCATCGATAGTGGAAGAACACTCGCTTATTTGGTTGATCTATTTAAATACCGTAAAGCAAAATCAGTGAAAATTGTCACATTGCTTGATAAACCAGAAGGTAGAGTAGTTGATATTGAAGCAGACTATGTTGGATTCAATGTTCCTAATGAATTTGTAGTGGGTTACGGATTAGATTATGCAGAAGCTTACCGTAATTTACCATACATCGGTGTATTGAAGCCTAGCGTTTATCAATCAAATTAGTGCTGTATCTACTATAAATTGTGTTACAATAGAATGGTCAGGATTGATAAAAAAAATGCTAAATTAAAATAACGCATAGGGAGGGCAACTATGAACAAAAAAAACAATGGCATGATGAAAAATGCCTTGTATTATGTCCTCGTAATCTTAGCGATGGTTATGGTCGTATATTTTATCTTTGGTAATAACGGCCAACGATCGTCAGATATCGAGTACACAAAATTTACAGAACAATTACAAGCAGGTAAAATCAAAGAATTTGAAGTGCAACCTGCAAATGGTGTATATAAAATTTCTGGAGAGTATAAAGAACAGCAAACCGTCTCTAACAGTGGTGGACTTGCTATCTTAGGATCGACAGATACAAAAACGACACACTTTACAACGATTATTTTGCCAAACGATACCACACTTAGCCAAGTGACTGATTTAGCGAAAGAACATAACGTAGCTACAACAGTCAAAGAAGAATCAAGCAGTGGCGTATGGGTATCCTTATTGCTAAGCTTCTTACCAATTATCATCCTTGTGTTCTTCTTCTATATGATGATGGGGCAACAAGGTGGTGGCGGAGGCGGCGGTGGCCGTGTCATGAACTTTGGTAAATCAAAAGCCAAAGAAGCCGACAAAAAAGCTAACCGTGTACGCTTCTCAGATGTCGCTGGTGCAGAAGAAGAGAAACAAGAATTGGTTGAAGTTGTTGAATTCTTAAGAGATCCGCGACGTTTTGTTGAGTTAGGCGCACGTATCCCAGCTGGTGTTCTTTTAGAAGGACCTCCAGGAACTGGTAAAACATTGTTGGCAAAAGCTGTAGCTGGAGAAGCGGGTGTACCGTTTTACTCTATTTCAGGTTCTGACTTTGTAGAAATGTTTGTGGGTGTTGGGGCAAGTCGTGTTCGTGACTTATTTGAAACAGCGAAGAAAAATGCTCCAGCAATCATCTTCATCGATGAAATTGATGCTGTTGGTCGTCAACGTGGCGCAGGCATGGGCGGTGGACATGATGAACGTGAACAAACACTGAACCAATTGCTAGTTGAAATGGACGGATTTGATGGGAATGAAGGTGTCATCGTCATTGCTGCAACAAACCGTTCAGATGTACTTGACCCTGCACTTTTACGTCCAGGACGTTTTGACCGTCAAATTTTAGTTGGTCGTCCAGATGTGAAAGGCCGTGAAGCAATCTTACGTGTTCACGCACGAAACAAACCGATGGCAGATGACGTTGATTTGAAAGTCGTGGCACAACAAACACCAGGTTTTGCTGGTGCAGATTTAGAAAATGTCTTAAACGAAGCAGCTTTAGTTGCGGCTCGTCGTAACAAGAAGAAAATCGATGCTTCAGATATTGATGAAGCAGAAGATCGCGTGATTGCAGGTCCAGCTAAGAAAGATCGCGTAATCAGCAAAAAAGAACGAGAAATGGTGGCTTATCACGAAGCAGGTCATACGATCGTTGGTTTAGTCTTGAGTCGGGCACGTGTGGTTCATAAAGTAACCATTATTCCACGTGGACGTGCAGGTGGTTATATGATCGCCTTACCAAAAGAAGATCAATTCTTGATGACAAAAGAAGATATGTTTGAACAAATCGTTGGTTTGCTTGGTGGTCGAACAGCAGAAGAAATCATCTTCAACGTTCAATCAACTGGGGCTTCTAATGACTTTGAACAAGCAACAGCTTTAGCACGAAGCATGGTAACTGAATATGGAATGAGTGATCGTTTAGGTCCAGTTCAATATGAAGGAAATCATCAAGTATTCGTTGGTCGTGACTATGGTCAAACGAAAGCTTACTCTGAACAAGTGGCTTTTGAAATTGACCAAGAAGTGCGTAAGATTTTGATGGAAGCTCATCAAAAAGCGCATGAGATCATCGAAGCACATCGAGCACAACATAAATTGATCGCTGAAAAACTGTTAGAATTTGAAACACTCGATGCGAAAGCAATCAAATCTTTATTTGAAAAAGGTGTTATGCCTGAAGGTTCAGAATCTGCTAACTATCCTAGTGAAAAAGAAGCGCAAACTTTTGAAGAAGCAAAACGTGCTTTGGAAGAAAAAGACGCAGAAAAACAAGCGGAAGAAAAGCAAGATTTTGAGCACGATAAGAAAGAATTTGAAGAAGAGAAAAAAGAATTAAATGAAGAAGAACATCAAACTTCTTCAACAGATGATTCGGATGATCAACCGAAATAATCGCTAAAAAATGAGAGCTACGACAAAAGTCGTGGCTCTTTTTTAGTAGTTGTTTTATTTTTTATTATAGAATAGGCAAATAAAAGAAAAGATAACATTCATAAGTTGAAAATTATCAGCGTAACTAGTATGATTCACTATGAATTTAAAAATCGGAAAAGAGGTACATAAATAAATGGAAGATTATTTGATCAAGGCACTGGCCTATGATGGCTATGTACGTGCTTATGCAGTTCAAGCAACAAATACTGTTGCAGAAGCCCAAAAACGACACGACACTTGGCATACATCATCGGCTGCATTAGGTCGTACGCTTGTTGGCGGACTTTTACTAGGTTCGACGCTAAAAGGCGAAGACAAGTTAACTGTGCGGATTCAAGGGGATGGTCCGGCTAATGGGATTGTGGTAGATGCAAATGGTAAAGGAGAAGTCAAAGGCTATATCCAAAACCCTCATTTGAGCCTACCTTTGAATGAAGCAGGAAAAATTGATGTGCGTGGTGCTGTGGGAACGCAAGGGATGTTCAGTGTTACTAAAGACCTCGGTTTGAAAGAACCATTTTCGGGACAAACACCTATTGTTTCTGGAGAAATTGCGGAAGACTTTACCTATTATCTTGCAATCTCAGAACAGATTCCTTCAGCAGTTGGATTGAGCGTTTTAGTTAACACGGATGACAGTATCAAAACAGCTGGTGGATTTATGATCCAAATCATGCCTGGTGCAGATGAAGAAACTATCAGTAAAATCGAAGAACAATTAAAAACGACACCACGTATTTCTACTTTATTAGACGAAGGATTAACACCTGAAAAAATTCTTGAAGGTTTACTAGGAACTAGTGAGTTGAATATTTTAGAGAAAATGCCGGTACAATTCAAATGTGATTGCTCAAAAGAAAAATTTGGGGAAGCAATTATTGCTTTAGGGGCAGAAGAAATCCAAGCGATGATTGATGAAGATCACGGAGCAGAAGCCGTTTGTTCATTCTGCAACAACAAGTATGAATACAGTGAAGCAGAATTATCCGAGCTAAAAGCAGAAGCGCTGGGAGGAAAATAAGTGGAACATACATGGAAAATCGGACATGTTGAAATTCCCAATCGAGTAGTTGTCGCACCGATGGCTGGAATCACTAATTCAGCTTTTCGTGTGACCGTCAAAGAGTTCGGTGCTGGATTAGTCGTCTGTGAGATGATCAGTGACCAAGGAATCCATTTTAGAAACAAGAAAACATTAGAGATGCTGCATATCGAAGAAACAGAACATCCACTAAGCTTGCAAATTTTTGGTGGAAACAAAGATACTTTGGTCGAGGCTGCCCAATTCGTTCAAGAAAATACAGCGGCTGACATCATTGATATCAATATGGGTTGCCCAGTGAACAAAATCATCAAAGCAGAAGCAGGCGCTAAATGGTTATTGGATCCAGATAAAGTTTATGAGATGGTGCAAGCTGTCTCTTCTGCCGTTGATGTACCAGTTACTGTGAAAATGAGAATTGGTTGGGATGACCAACATGTCTTTGCTGTGCAAAATGCTTTAGCGGCTGAAGCAGCTGGTGCCAGTGCAATCGCCATGCACGGACGTACGAGAGTACAAATGTATGAAGGTAAAGCAAACTGGGAAGTATTGAAAGAAGTTAAAAGTCAGCTCAAAATCCCATTTATGGGCAATGGAGATGTCAAAACTCCGGAAGATGCTAAAAGAATGTTAGAATACGTAGGAGCGGATGGTGTGATGATCGGGCGTGCAGCGTTAGGCAATCCTTGGATGATCCATCGCACCCAGCATTACTTAGAAACCGGCGAGTTAATCCCTGAACCAACACCAAGAGAAAAAATCGAGACCGCTAAATTACATTTGAAACGTTTAGTCGATTTAAAAGGGGAGGTTGTTGCGTGCCGAGAATTTCGGACGCATGCTTCCTATTATTTAAAAGGAATCTCTCGAGCAGCAAAAGTAAAAGTTGCAATCAATCAAGCAGAAAAACAAGTAGAAATCAATGAACTGCTTGACCGCTTTTTAGAGAAAACAGAAAAAGTATCTGTGAAATAATCCAGTGATTTTCTAAGTTTTTCGTGAATTTTCAAGTCGAACTTTAAGTTCGGCTTGCTTTTTTTGTGTTTCATTGGCATTATAGGAAAGAGAATAACATGAGAATGGAGGAACTTTTGTGACACAGGAACAACAACATCAAGTAGAAGATTTAAACGATCAAATGCTTGTTCGCCGTCAAAAAATGGAGCAATTAAGAGAAAATGGGATTGATCCTTTTGGTAAACGATTTGAACGTACGCACAATTCAGAAGAATTACATGAATTGTTTGATCCAAGAACAAAAGAAGAATTAGCAGAGATGGGGCTAACTGCAAGTGTAGCCGGTCGAATGATCACTCGTCGTGGTAAAGGAAAAGCTGGATTTGCTCACTTACAAGATCGTGAAGGCCAAATCCAAATTTATGTACGTAAAGATCAAGTAGGTGATGAAGCCTATGATGTATTCAAACATGCTGATTTAGGAGACTTCTTTGGCGTAACAGGTGAAATCATGAAGACTGACACTGGCGAAGTTTCAATCAAGGCATCAGAAATCACTATTTTATCAAAAGCTTTACGTCCGCTACCAGATAAATACCATGGATTGATTAATATCGAACAACGTTATCGTCAACGTTATCTTGATTTGATCAGTAACCGTGAAAGTTTTGATCGCTTCATGAAACGTAGCCAAATTATTAGCGAAATCCGTCGTTATTTAGATGGTAATGGCTATATTGAAGTAGAAACACCAGTCTTACACAATGAAGCCGGTGGTGCTGCAGCTCGTCCATTTATTACACACCATAACGCACTAGATATTGATTTATACTTACGTATTGCGTTAGAACTTCATTTAAAACGCCTAATTGTGGGTGGAATGGAAAAAGTTTACGAAATCGGTCGCGTTTTCCGTAATGAAGGGATCGATACAACTCATAATCCAGAATTTACGATGTTAGAAGCTTACACCGCTTATACAGATTTCCAGGATGTCATGAACTTGACTGAAGGAATCATTCGTAATGCAGCCCAAAAAGTTCTTGGTACAGCAGAAATCACTTATGATGGCCAAGCAGTTGATTTGGAAAGTGACTTTAAACGTATCCATATGGTAGATGCGATCAAAGAGCAAACAGGTGTCGATTTCTGGAAAGAAATGACATTAGAAGAAGCATTAGCACTTGCTGAAGAGCATCACGTAGAAGTGACCGAAGCAATGGGTGTAGGACATGTCATCAATGAGTTCTTTGAAACTTTTGTGGAAGAAACATTGACACAACCAACTTTTGTTTACGGACATCCAGTAGAAGTATCTCCATTGGCGAAAAAGAATCCAGAAGATCCACGCTTTACCGATCGTTTTGAATTGTTTATCGTTGGTCGGGAATTTGCGAATGCCTTTACCGAATTAAATGATCCAATTGATCAAAGAGAACGTTTTGAGGCCCAAGAAAAAGAACGTGAGCTAGGAAACGATGAAGCACACGGTGTCGATGAAGACTTCTTGGAAGCTTTAGAATATGGTATGCCACCAACTGGCGGTCTAGGTATCGGAATTGACCGTTTAGTTATGTTATTGACGGATGCACAGTCGATCCGTGATGTTTTACTATTCCCAACGATGCGTTAGATATGGTGAATATGAATAAAAAAGAAGCCAAGAACTGTTGGCTTCTTTTTTTATAATCTAGTAAAAGAGAGAAGTCAAAGGATCACTCTATTTTTAGTAGATAGCGTAAAACTTACACCACTTTTTGTCAGTTTCTTTTTTGAAATAATGAGGTACGGTAAAAAAATGCAAGGCGAGGATAATCGAAAAATTTATTATGTGGAGGCATAGATAAAGGAATTGCTTGCTTGTATTTGAGTGGATTGATTAAACTATCTTCTTATTTATAACGAATATTAAAGAATAAGGGATGAGTAATATCGCAGGAAAACTATTAAAATACGAATGATTATTTTTAAAATTACAGAAATGATCGTTCAATGAAAAAAACTTGAAAAAATACAAAAAATTCGTTGACCGTTAAAGGTTTAGTTGGTATATTATTATTTGTTCAAAAGTTATCACTAAATAACTTCTGACAAAAATAAAAAATAACTTCAAAAAGTTCTTGACGTGTGAGAGATCACATGATAAGATAACTGAGTCGTTAAAAAACAACAGCTTACGAAGCTTGATTCTATCGAAAAAAACTTCAAAAAAGTTGTTGACAAATAACAAACGATGAGTTATGATAAATGAGTTGCTGAAACACTTCTGAAAAATGAAGTTAAAAAAACTTTTAAAAAAGAGTTGACAAACAAATGTCACTCTGATATGATATAAAAGTTGCTACGGCAATCTCAAATGATTAGCTTTTATCAAGTAGACCTTTGAAAACTGAACAAAGCAAAGACAAACCAAATGTGTAGGGCGTCTTGATTGATTCAAGACAACAAACATTTTTAACAAGCAAGCAATATGCTAGCAAACAATTGAGCTTAACAATCGCAAGATTGTTCGAACTTTTTATGAGAGTTTGATCCTGGCTCAGGACGAACGCTGGCGGCGTGCCTAATACATGCAAGTCGAACGCTTCTTTTTCCACCGGAGCTTGCTCCACCGGAAAAAGAGGAGTGGCGAACGGGTGAGTAACACGTGGGTAACCTGCCCATCAGAAGGGGATAACACTTGGAAACAGGTGCTAATACCGTATAACAATCGAAACCGCATGGTTTCGATTTGAAAGGCGCTTTCGGGTGTCGCTGATGGATGGACCCGCGGTGCATTAGCTAGTTGGTGAGGTAACGGCTCACCAAGGCGACGATGCATAGCCGACCTGAGAGGGTGATCGGCCACATTGGGACTGAGACACGGCCCAAACTCCTACGGGAGGCAGCAGTAGGGAATCTTCGGCAATGGACGAAAGTCTGACCGAGCAACGCCGCGTGAGTGAAGAAGGTTTTCGGATCGTAAAACTCTGTTGTTAGAGAAGAACAAGGATGAGAGTAACTGTTCATCCCTTGACGGTATCTAACCAGAAAGCCACGGCTAACTACGTGCCAGCAGCCGCGGTAATACGTAGGTGGCAAGCGTTGTCCGGATTTATTGGGCGTAAAGCGAGCGCAGGCGGTTTCTTAAGTCTGATGTGAAAGCCCCCGGCTCAACCGGGGAGGGTCATTGGAAACTGGGAGACTTGAGTGCAGAAGAGGAGAGTGGAATTCCATGTGTAGCGGTGAAATGCGTAGATATATGGAGGAACACCAGTGGCGAAGGCGGCTCTCTGGTCTGTAACTGACGCTGAGGCTCGAAAGCGTGGGGAGCAAACAGGATTAGATACCCTGGTAGTCCACGCCGTAAACGATGAGTGCTAAGTGTTGGAGGGTTTCCGCCCTTCAGTGCTGCAGCTAACGCATTAAGCACTCCGCCTGGGGAGTACGACCGCAAGGTTGAAACTCAAAGGAATTGACGGGGGCCCGCACAAGCGGTGGAGCATGTGGTTTAATTCGAAGCAACGCGAAGAACCTTACCAGGTCTTGACATCCTTTGACCACTCTAGAGATAGAGCTTCCCCTTCGGGGGCAAAGTGACAGGTGGTGCATGGTTGTCGTCAGCTCGTGTCGTGAGATGTTGGGTTAAGTCCCGCAACGAGCGCAACCCTTATTGTTAGTTGCCATCATTTAGTTGGGCACTCTAGCAAGACTGCCGGTGACAAACCGGAGGAAGGTGGGGATGACGTCAAATCATCATGCCCCTTATGACCTGGGCTACACACGTGCTACAATGGGAAGTACAACGAGTCGCAAAGTCGCGAGGCTAAGCTAATCTCTTAAAGCTTCTCTCAGTTCGGATTGTAGGCTGCAACTCGCCTACATGAAGCCGGAAT
>NC_018081.1:1427500-1517500 GCF_000271405.2 Enterococcus hirae ATCC 9790
CAGGCGTCCCAGGAATGTACAAAAAAGTCGACAATCCTTTCGTTGAACGTACGAATTGGGATTGGGAGATCGACCCAGAAGGATTGAGAATCGCATTAAGACGGATTACGAGTCGCTACCGAATGCCTGTATTGATTACTGAAAATGGTTTAGGGGAATACGATGAATTGACAGAGGACAAAAAGATCCACGATGAGTATCGTATCGCTTACCTTTCAAGTCATGTCAAAGCGATTAAAGAAGCGATCTCAGATGGTGCTGAAGTCCTTGGTTATTGTACTTGGTCTTACACTGATCTGTTAAGTTGGTTGAATGGCTACCAAAAACGTTATGGATTTGTTTATGTCGATCAAGATGAAACTCAAGCAGGATCATTGGATCGCTACAAGAAAGATAGTTACTATTGGTACCAACAAGTGATCAAAGAAAATGGCTCAACGATCTGACCTTTTTAATAGTAAACGTTCAGGGAAATAAAGCGTAATCGCTTTTTTCTAAAAATAGAAGCAGTGAGGATAAAACTTTCCAGCTTCATTGAGTTCACTGAATGAACCAAATGAATTGAATGAACCGAAATTCCCAAAAACTTTCTTGGTTTTTGTGGAATTTCGGTTTTTTTATCATAGTTTCTCGATAGGGGTGCAGGATCTAGCCATTGGTTATTTGAAAAAGTTTCTTAAAGTATTTGGCATAAATACAGTGTTCGAAAAGAAAAACTTTAAACTTAGAAACAAAACTTTTGTTCCCTCGCTTTTTTTTGTATAATGGAACTTGATGAAATGAGGGATAAAAATGGCAAAGAAAAAACGTCCTGCAAAGAAAAAGAAAAAGACGAAAAAGCAACAACAGCAGCAGGAACAACTTCTTGCGATCAGTATCGGATTTGCATTGATCTTATTTGCCGTATTTGGCTTTTTAAAACTAGGTTTTTTAGGTATTTTAGTGGCAAATGGTTTTCGGATCATTGCAGGGAACACTTATCAGCTTCTCTGTATATTATTAGCTATTTTAGGTTTTTGGGTCGTTGTAAAAAATACCGATTTTAAAATCGGTAAAAGCCGTCGGTGGTTTGGAGGCATTCTTTTTTACTTAGGAATTCTTCTCTTTTTACATGCCCATCTATTCGGAAAACTCCATAGTGGCGAACCAAACATTCTAGGAACCACTTGGGATCTGTTAGCAAGTGACATCCAGCATGCTCGAGTCAGCAGTAATGTTGGTGGTGGGATGGTTGGAGCAGCACTCTATAATTTTACGTATTTCTTGATTGCTCAACCTGGTAGTTACTTTGTTGCCATTTTATTATTAATAAGTGGTGCAATTTTATTTAGCAATATCGAAGGCTATCAATTAGTCAATAGCTTGCAAGTGATGGGAGAACGAATGCAAGAACTGCTGGAAGGAGATCCTGCAAAGCAAGCGAAGAAACAAGCGGCGAAAGAAGAACGGCAAAAGCAACGAGCGAAAGCACGAGAAGAGAAAAAATTAGCAGCAAAAGAAGCGGCAGAAGCTGAGATTGCTGAGCTGGAAAAACGTCGTTCCGCTGAACAACAAGCAAAGTCTGCGCCTTCTTATGAAAAAATAGCAGATGATGAACCCGAACAACTCAGTTTTGTACCGATCGATAGTTTTCAAAGAACTGTCCCATCTGCGACAATGGATATGCCAAAAACAGAGCCAACGGTCACAACGCCTACTGCATCTGAACCGTTAGAAGCAGAGAGCTTAGAAGATGATGGGACAGCATTAGAATTTGAAATCGAAGCAGAGCAGGAAAATCAAGATTATGAATTACCGTCAATCGATTTACTCGATTCAGTAAAAACGACGGATCAAAGTGACGAGTATAAAAAAATCGAGAAAAATATCGGAGTCTTGGAACAAACTTTTCAAAGTTTTGGCGTAGATGCGAAAGTCGTCAAAGCAAGTTTAGGACCCTCTGTGACAAAATTTGAAGTCCAACCAGCAGTGGGTGTCAAAGTAAGTAAAATCGTCAGTTTAACGGATGACATTGCATTAGCATTAGCGGCTAAAGATGTTCGGATGGAAGCACCGATCCCAGGTAAATCATTGATCGGAATCGAAGTACCGAATAGCAAGATCAGCATGGTGTCATTTAGAGAAATCATCGAAGCGCAACCCAATCATCCAGATAAGCTGTTAGAAGTGCCATTAGGAAGAGATGTTTCTGGGCGAGTCCAAACCGCAGACCTTTCTAAAATGCCTCACTTATTAGTAGCCGGATCGACAGGTAGTGGGAAATCGGTAGCAATCAATGGGATCATTACCAGCATTTTGATGCGAGCAAAACCCCATGAAGTCAAATTGATGATGATTGACCCCAAAATGGTGGAATTGAACATGTACAATGGGATTCCTCATCTTTTGACGCCAGTTGTGACTAACCCGAGAAAAGCTGCTCAAGCGTTGCAGAAAGTCGTTCAAGAAATGGAAGAACGTTATGAAAAATTCGCTGCTACTGGTGTTAGAAATATCACTGGTTATAATGAATTTGTCCAACAAAAAAACTTGGAAAATGGAACGAAACATCCTACCTTACCATTTATCGTGGTGATCGTGGATGAATTAGCTGACTTGATGATGGTTGCCAGCAATGAAGTCGAAGATGCTATTATTCGTTTGGCCCAAATGGCACGGGCAGCGGGAATCCATATGATTTTAGCGACCCAACGTCCAAGTGTGGATGTTATCACAGGGATCATCAAAGCAAATGTTCCTTCTCGTATGGCATTTGCAGTCTCTAGTGGAACGGACTCACGTACGATCATTGACTCCAATGGTGCGGAAAAGCTTCTCGGACGTGGGGATATGCTCTTCTTGCCAATGGGTGAAAACAAACCGATACGGGTTCAAGGTGCGTTTATTTCTGACCACGAAGTAGAACGAGTGGTCAACTTTGTAACAGATCAACAAGAAGCACATTATGAAGAAAAAATGATGCCTTCTGATGAAGTAGAATCAGGCGGTACCGCAGAACAACCACAAGATGAATTATTTGAAGAAGCTAAAGCACTTGTCATTGAAATGCAGACAGCAAGTATTTCATTATTGCAAAGAAGATTTAGAATTGGTTATAATCGGGCAGCACGCTTAGTCGATGAATTAGAAGCACATGGCGTAGTAGGACCTTCAGAAGGAAGTAAGCCAAGAAAAGTCTTCATTGAGCAAGTCGAAGAACCAATGGATATGATGCCAACGGATCACGAAACATAGAAAAAGTGCGTATGTGCTTGTCAGTTCTAACAATGAAACCGAAGAAACGCCAAAAGTAATTTTGGGTGTTCTTCGGTTTTTTTATGAGATTGATCACTTATTCATAAAAATCAAAAAAACGATAGCTAAAAAAGGAGGAGCATTCATAAACAGCCTAAGATTTGGTATCTTTGCTTTGTGAACTATTGCATTAGTTGTTAGAATCAGTTATAGTATGTAGCGATACTTTGAAAAAAAGAGGGAAACGATTTTGGAAAAACAATCCATTTATGGTTTAACAATCGAAGAATTAACCAATTGGTTTTTAGAAAACGGCGAAAAAAAATTCCGTGCCGCCCAAGTGTGGGAATGGCTTTATCAAAAGCGTGTCAAAGACTTCTCCGAAATGACCAACTTGTCAAAAAACTTGATAACAAAGTTAACGGATCAGTTTGTGATCAATCCGTTAAAACAAATAGTGGTTCAAGAAGCAACGGATGGCACAGTCAAATATCTATTTGAATTACCAGATAAAAATATGATCGAAACAGTCTTGATGAGACAAGAATATGGATTATCTGTATGTGTGACGACACAAGTCGGCTGTAATATTGGTTGTACTTTTTGTGCAAGTGGTCTGTTAAAAAAGAATCGAGATTTGACAGCTGGAGAAATCGTGGCACAGATCATGATGGTTCAACACTATTTTGATGAACGACAAGAAGGAGAAAGAGTGTCCCATGTGGTTGTGATGGGCATTGGCGAACCGTTCGACAATTATGATAATGTCATGAACTTCTTACACATCATCAATGATGCCAAAGGGTTGGCAATTGGCGCACGACACATTACTGTTTCAACAAGTGGTTTGGCAAATAAGATCAAAGAATTTGCTGATAATGGGTTGCAAGTCAATTTAGCGATCTCATTACATGCACCAAATAACGAGATTCGGACCTCCATCATGCGGATCAATCGGAGTTTCCCAATTGAGAAATTGATGGCTGCAGTAGATGAATATCTTGAAAAAACCAATCGACGAATCACGTTTGAATACATCATGTTGAATCAAGTCAATGATCGTCCGGAGCATGCACAACAATTAGCGGATCTACTAAAAGACAAAAAGAAATTAACGTATGTGAATTTGATCCCTTATAATCCAGTCAGTGAACATGACCAATACTCTCGAAGTCCTAAAGCAGATGTGCTGAAATTTTATGATGTATTGAAAAAGAATGGTATCAATTGCGTGATCCGTAAAGAACACGGTACAGATATCGACGCTGCGTGTGGTCAATTACGGAGTAAACAAATGAAAAAAGAAAAAGCAACGACTAAATAGCATTAGCTAATATCCAGCATCCATGGAGAAGAAACAACAAAGACGACAAAGCCTTGTGCTTTGTCGTCTTTTGCTGATTTTTCTTAGAACCTCAATTTACTGTTTGTTCTTGCGGTTCATCCCAATGCCATACAATATCCATGAGAGAACGAAACAAGATAATCCATACAGAATATCTTTTGTCACGTTCAAGACAGCAAGACTTGAGATGATTGATAATGATAAAAATAGTAATAGTTTCCGATCTTTCATAAGACTTCTCCATTATTTAGTAATTCTGCATACATTCTGATACGTTTAATCATTGAATCCTTTTTTATGCAAGTGAGGGGATTGAATGGAAACTAATGTTCCTAATCTGTCCCATTCGTTAGTGACTCATTGCATGATTGTTTGTAAAGGGTTGTTATTGATCCTAATCATAATACTATTTATTTAGCCATGGATGAAAAAGCTATTTGTTAACGATTGGAGTCTATTAGTAAATTAATAATTTTTATAAGAAATGATAGTTCATCAATTTATTCTTGAAATGTCAGTTAGCACAGCTGTTTCAAAAAATTCTTTCTTATTGTCATCGGAGCTACCCGATGTTTTCACAACCTCTGATTCACGGCGTTCAAGAAGCAACTCCTCAGCAATAAGCGATGATTTTCTAAAATATGAGAAGCTATTTTAAAAAATCCTCTCTTATTCGCTCGGAGCTGAACGCTTCTTTCACGACCTTATCCACGGCGTTCAAAGAGCTGCCCTTCGGTATTAAGTCAAAAAATCTCAAAACATGAAAAGCTGTTTCGAGATTTTCATCCTTAATACTCAGGGCAAACCGCTCTTTTCACGACCTCTTTCTCTAAACGGTGTTCAAACATCAGCTCCTTGAAATAAGCCTGAATTTTTCAAAATATGAGAAGCTATTTTAAAAAATTCTTTCTTATTGTCATCGGAGCTACCCGATGTTTTCACGACCTCTGATTCACGGCGTTCAAAAAGCAACTCCTCAGCAATAAGCGATGATTTTCTAAAATATGAGAAGCTATTTTAAAAAATCCTCTCTTATTCGCTCGGAGCTGAACGCTTCTTTCACGACCTTACCCACGGCGTTCAAAGAGCTGCCCTTCGGTATTAAGTCAAAAAATCTCAAAACATGAAAAGCTGTTTCGAGATTTTCATCCTTAATACTCAGGGCAGACCGCTCTTTTCACGACCTTAAGCATAAACTTTTCTTTTTCTTTCTAGTACTGCTAAAATAGGCAGAAAAGGGAGGGATAGCGATGATTATCAGTGAGTTTGATCGTGAGAATATTGTCTTGCGAGATCAGCTTGCAGATCTTTTAAGATTGACTTGGCCTGATGAGTATGGAACAGAGCCGATGAAAGAAGTCGAACAGTTGATGGCTCCAGAACGGATTGCTGTATCGGCGATTGAAGGGGAGGAATTGGTTGGTTTTGTTGAAGCGATCCCTCAATATGGCAAAACAGGGTGGGAGTTACATCCTTTGGTAGTAGCAAGCACACATCGCAAACAACAAATCGGGACACGATTGGTTTCCTACCTGGAAAAAGAAGTCGCTTCATATGGTGGCCTGGTCATCTATCTAGGGACAGATGATGTTGAAGGACAAACAAATTTAGTTGAAACGGATTTATTTGAAGATACCTTTGCAAAGTTACAAGAAATCAAAAATATCAATCATCATCCCTATACATTTTATGAGAAACTTGGCTATCAGATCATCGGTGTGATCCCAGATGCGAATGGGTGGAACCAGCCTGATATTTGGTTAGCAAAACGAGTGGCCAAACGAGAGCCAACGGAATAAATTAAGACACTAATATTAGAGAAATGAACGATCCATTTTGTTCTCTAGTATTAGTGTTTTTTTGTTAGAATAAAAAATTATAATCTTTTTATGAGCTAAATCCGAACATTATAGCTGTTTTTACGATTTATTTTTTTTGATGAAAATTATTTTATTTTTTTATCAAGTAGAAATAAAACCTTATAAAATAAGTGTATTTTCAGAAAAGAACAATAAATATTTCACTATAATGACATTATTTTAAAAAAAACCGAGAAAAAAGTATTGCTTTTTTAATAATTATTCATTAAACTCTTAAACAACTCAGAAAAAACTAATTATTCTGAAAATTTCGACAAAAGGGGTACGGGAAATGAAAAAGAAATGGGCATTTAGTGTTGTAGCCTTGAGTGGGCTGGTACTTGCAGGCTGTTATGGCGGAAGTGCAAATACAAAAAGTAGTAATTCAGCGAGTGGCAACTCTACAGATGGAGGCGGAGTATTCAATTTAGTCGTACCTCAAGAAATGCCAACAGCAGATTTATCGTTAGCAACGGATACAATTAGTTTCACTGCACTAAATAATGTGTATGAGGGAATCTATCGTTTAGATAAGGATAGTAAACCACAACCAGCTGGAGCGAGTGAACTGGCAGAAGTCAGTGAAGATGGGTTGACTTACAAGATCAAATTGCGTGAAGACGCTAAATGGTCCAATGGTGATCCAGTAGTTGCGGCTGATTATGTCTATGGTTGGCAACGTACAGTGGATGCTGCCACAGCTTCTGAATATGCGTATCTTTTTGCTCCAGTAGCGAATGCAGAAGAAATCACAGCAGGCAAAAAAGATAAATCAGAATTAGGAATCAAAGCAGTAGGCGATCATGAATTAGAAATCACATTAACGAAACAAACGCCATACTTCCAATATTTACTTGCTTTCCCATCATTCTTCCCGCAAAAACAATCAGTGGTGGAAGAAAACGGTGATGCTTACGCTTCAGCAAGCGATAAAGCAGTATACAATGGACCGTTTACCTTAACAGATTTTGACGGACCAGGGACAGATACTGAATGGTCATACAAGAAAAATGATAATTATTGGGATAAAGATGCAGTGAAGTTATCTGAAATCAAAGTTAGCGTGGTCAAAGAATCTTCTACAGCGTTGAATCTCTTTAAAGACGGACAAGCAGATGACGTCATCCTTTCAGGGGAACTCGCTCAACAAAATGCGAATGATCCAGCTTATACGTCAGTCAAAGAAGCACGTACGAGCTATATTGAGTTGAACCAACGTGAAGCTGATTCACCATTTAAAAATGTCAACTTAAGAAAAGCTATTTCATACTCAATCAATCGTGATGCGTTAGTGAAACAAGTTCTAGGAGATGGCTCGGTTGTGTCAACTGGCTTGATCCCAGCGGACATGTCTAAAAATCCAGAAACAAATGAAGATTTTGCGAAAGAAGCAGGCAAACTTGTTTCTTACGATAAAGACAAAGCAAAAGAATATTGGGAAAAAGCGAAAAAAGAACTTGGCATTGATTCCCTTGAATTCAATTTGATGGCTTCAGATGATGATGCATCGAAAAAAGTGATCGAGTATATCCAAAACTCAATCCAAGAAAATTTAGATGGCGTAAAAGTTAAACCAACACCAGTCCCATTCTCCGTTCGTTTAGACCGTTCGTCTTCAGGTGATTTTGATACTGTATTAGGCGGTTGGGCAGCGGACTATGCTGATCCAAGCAGCTTTACGGACCTATTTGTTGCAGGTAACTCTTATAACCGTGGGCAATGGAGTAATGCGGACTACGACAAAGTAGTAGATGACTCAGGGAATAAAGATGCGGGCGATGAGCAAGCACGTTGGGCGGATCTACAAGAAGCAACTAAAATCATGGCAGATGATATGGGTGTGATCCCAGTTTATCAAAAAGCTGAAGGACACTTAGTCAATGAAAAAATCAAAGGAATTGTCCATCACGCTGCAGGAGCTTCATGGGATTACAAATGGACTTATGTAGAAGAATAGGCAAACATTAAGACAAAAAAAGCGGACTAGAGATTAAGGCAGTTGTCTTAATCTCTCTCCACTTTTTAAAGGTTACGTATCATAGAAACGAAAAATCACCAGCACGATAGAAAGAGCAAGCAAGATTCCGGCAATGATCAGCCAAAAGGTATACATACCATAGCTGGCAGACGAGAGTGAAGAAAATTCTGGTTTTTTCTTGCGGTTTCTTGTTCGGGCTAAATAGATCGATCGTTGAAAATGATCAAAGAAACCCGAGGAAAAAACCCATAAAAATCCGCCGATAATCAAAAACGGCATCGCACATAAAAATAAATCATTTGATAATTGAGTGAGTGTTAGTTGATGATTCAAACTATTTTTTACAATAATCAGGAGAATCAAGACACCAGCAATCAGGTAGGGAAGAGACTTCTTTTTCATCAGTTTGCTCCTTTATCTTTGGTTCATTCATTAATAATGTAGCGAAACATTTGTCAGAAGTCAAAAGCTAGGGGGAAACATTAGTGAATAGTTATCTAAAATATGTATTGAAACGTGTCTTCTTTATGGCCATTACGCTTTGGTTGATTGCCACAATCACGTTCTTCTTAATGCAATTATTACCAGGAACACCTTATACCAACCAAGAGCGCTTGAGTCCTGAAACGATCGCTATGTTGAATCAACAAGTTGGACTGGATAAACCTGTGATCGTCCAATATGGTATTTACTTGTCAAATTTACTTCAAGGAGATTTCGGTATCTCTTTCCAATTTAAAAATCAGCCTGTTGCTCATTTATTAGCTGGTAGAGTAGGTCCTTCATTACAACTAGGACTACAAGCGATTATTTTTGGAACAGTGATCGGTACGATCTTAGGAACGATTTCAGCAATGAAGCAAAACACTTGGGCAGACACTTCTTCCACGTTGGTTGCTATTTTGGGTCGCTCGATCCCTAACTTTGTTTTTGCAGTCTTATTACAATATATTTTTGCGATCCGTTTGCATGTACTGCCGATTGCTAAATGGGACGGCTTCATTTATACGATCCTTCCAACCATTGCATTGGCTATGTCACCTTTAGCCGATTCAGCTCGTTTTATCCGAACAGAAATGGTCGAAGTATTACACAGCGATTATGTGGAATTAGCGAGAGCCAAAGGATTAAGCCGTTGGGAGATCGCCTTTAAACATGGTCTTCGTAATAGTTTGATCCCGTTAATGACATTGTTAGGACCGTTAGCAGTTGCTTTGATGACTGGTTCGTTAGTAGTCGAAAACATTTTTGCCATCCCCGGTATTGGTGAGCAATTCGTTAAATCGATCACGACGAATGATTATCCAACGATCATGGCAGTAACGATCCTTTACTCATTTATGTTGATCTTTGTGATTTTAGTCGTTGACCTGCTGTATGGTTTAGTTGATCCAAGAATCCGTGTTTCAGAAGGGAGTCGAAGCTAGATGGAACTGATACCAAAACGTTATGAAACAATAGCAGATATTCCTGCAGATAAATTTCTTCCGCTACAAAAAAACACTGAAGAAGAACGAGAACAAATTGCAGCTCCATCGCTAAATTTCATTCAAGATTCTTGGCGACGTTTAAAGAAAAACAAAGCTGCAGTCGTTTCGATGATTTTACTATCAGTGATCATTTTGATCTCGATCGTTACGATCTTTGTTTCGCCACACAACCCAACAGCACAAAATATTGATTACATCAATCTACCCCCACGTATTCCAGGGTTAAATATCGATGGATTGAATGGAAAAGCGATGGTTGGTGGTGAGTTAGTCGATAAATATGCCCAAGCAAATGTTCCAGCAAATGTGAATTTCTTTTTAGGAACGGATGGTCTAGGACGTGATGTATTAAGTCGTCTATTCATGGGAACACGAATTTCCTTACTGATCGCTTTTATTGCTGCATTATTAGATGTGACGATCGGTGTTGCTTATGGGCTGATTTCTGGTCTGCTAGGCGGACGAATCGACAACGGGATGCAACGTTTCTTAGAGATCTTATCTGGGATTCCTAATCTGGTAGTCATGATTTTAATGTTGGTTGTTTTTGAACCAGGTATTTTTTCCATCGTGGCAGCAATGGCGATCACGAACTGGATTCCGATGGCTCGTATCGTTCGAGCGCAAACCCTGAAACTGAAAGATCAAGAATATGTGTTAGCTGGTATGACATTAGGTGAATCGAAATTGAAAATTGCCTTCAAACACATTTTACCGAACATTTCCAGTGTAATCATTATTCAAATGATGTTTAGTATTCCATCGGCAATTTTCTTTGAAGCCTTTTTAAGTTTCATTGGTTTGGGGCTAACGCCACCATCTGCTTCATTGGGAACAATGCTGAGTGATGGCTATAAAACTTTCTTGTACCTGCCATATCTATTATGGATCCCTGCGGCAACGTTGTCTGTTATCATGATCGGCTTCAATTTACTAGCGGACGGATTACGTGATGCCTTTGACCCTAAAATGAAAGAGTGAGGAATATGACAAAAGTTCTTGAAGTTAAAAATTTGCAAATCTCATTTGATACGTACGCTGGGAAAGTCCGAGCGATCCGCGGTGTCAATTTTCATTTAAACAAAGGCGAGACTCTAGCAATTGTTGGAGAATCTGGTAGTGGGAAATCAGTCACTACCAGAAGTATCATGAGATTGTTATCAAGTAATGCTACGATCGATTCGGGCGAGATTTTATTCAAAGGAAAAAATATTGTCGATCAATCAGAAAAAGCCATGCAAAAAATTCGTGGGAAAGAAATCGCAATGATTTTCCAAGATCCAATGACTTCTCTCGATCCTACGATGACGATTGGGAAACAAGTGGCGGAATCCTTGCGAAAACACAATAAAGTTTCGAAAAAAGAAGGACAAAAAGCAGCATTGGAATTACTAAACTTAGTCGGGATTCCTGAGGCTGAAAAACGGATCAACAGTTATCCTCACCAATTTTCAGGAGGACAACGGCAACGGATCGTCATTGCGATTGCGTTGATCTGTTACCCGGAGATCTTGATCGCTGATGAACCAACAACTGCATTAGATGTTACGATTCAAGCCCAGATTTTAGAACTGCTAAAAGAAATCCAAACGAAAATCGATACCTCGATTATCTTCATCACACATGACTTAGGTGTAGTAGCAAATGTAGCGGATCGGGTAGCGGTGATGTATGGCGGAAAGATCGTTGAAGTGGGTACCTCGGAAGAAATTTTTTATCATCCGCAACATCCTTACACTTGGGGCTTGTTAGGTTCGATGCCAACCTTAGATAGTGCGAATGAACGACTTTATGCGATCCCAGGTTCACCACCTGATTTATTGAATCCACCTAAAGGCGATGCCTTTTATCCACGGAATGAATATGCCTTGCAGATTGATGCAGAAGAAGAACCACCATTTTTTGAATTATCAAAAACACATCAAGCAGCAACTTGGCTTTTAGCACCTCAAGCACCAAAAGTAGAGCCACCTGAAGAAATCAAACGTCGTTGGGCGATTTTTGAAGAAAAGCAAAAAGCGAATGGAGGGATGACGAATGCCAAAAAAACTGCTAGAGGTTAATGGTCTAAAACAATATTTCAATATTGGAAAGAAAAATGAAGTTCATGCAGTCAATGATATTAGCTTTCATATTTATGAAGGAGAAACCTTTGGCTTAGTTGGTGAATCAGGTAGTGGTAAATCAACCACTGGGCGGACAGTCATTCGCTTAAATGAACCGACCGATGGCGAGATTTTCTTTGATGGAAAAGATGTCACCAAGCTAAAAGGAAAACAAGAAATGGCTAAGTTTCGCCGTGAGGTTCAGATGATCTTCCAAGACCCTTATGCATCATTGAATCCCCGAATGAAAGTTCGTGACATCATTGCAGAAGGGATCGATGTCAATGGATTGGTCAAGTCTCCTGAAGAACGTTCAGAAAAAGTAGATGAGCTTCTTCGAACGGTAGGATTGAATCCGAGCCATGGTACACGTTACCCTCATGAATTTTCAGGAGGACAACGACAACGGATCGGTATTGCACGTGCCTTAGCAGTTAATCCTCGTTTTATTATTTGTGATGAGCCGATTTCGGCTTTAGACGTATCGATTCAAGCGCAAGTGGTCAATTTATTACAGGATCTGCAAAAACAACAACAACTAACGTACTTATTCATTGCTCATGATTTATCCATGGTCAAACATATCAGTGATCGGATCGGTGTCATGCACAACGGTCGTTTATTGGAAATGGGAACAAGTGATGAGATTTACCATCATGGCGTTCATCCTTATACGGAAAGTTTATTATCTGCAATTCCACTACCAGATCCCGATCATGAAAGACAGCGGAAAAGAATCAAGTATCAACCAGAACCAGAAGATGGGCAAAAACGGACATTAAGAGAAATTGCCCCAGAGCATTTTGTCTATGCGACAGAGCAAGAAGTGGCTTATTACGCAAAAAAATTGAAACGGCAAAAAGAAGCGAGCTTACTTGTGACGTCTTAGGAGGTAAGTGCTGATGCTAAAAGCCTTTAAATTCCGAATTTATCCCACGGCTTCACAAAAGCAATGGTTTGTTCAAAATTTTGGCTGTGTTCGTTTTACGTATAACCACTTACTAAAAGCCCGTCAGGAAAGCTATGCTAAAACAGGTGTCATCGATTATACACTGACTCCTGCTTCTTTAAAAAAGCAATATGATTTTTTTAAAAAAGCAGACAGCTTAGCGCTTGCGAATGCACAACTAAATCTAGATCGTGCGTTTCGTAATTATTTTAAAAAACGTGCCAGTTTTCCAAAATTGAAAAATAAAAAAAGTATGTGGCAGTCTTATACAACAAATAATCA
Source organism: Enterococcus hirae ATCC 9790 (assembly GCF_000271405.2). Taxonomy (NCBI): domain Bacteria; kingdom Bacillati; phylum Bacillota; class Bacilli; order Lactobacillales; family Enterococcaceae; genus Enterococcus; species Enterococcus hirae. The sequence continues at coordinate 1,440,743 of NC_018081.1, forward strand.
AAAAGGCACAATTTATTTGAAAGATAAGTATCTAAAACTGCCAAAACAGAAAGAACTCATTCAGGTAAACCTCCATCGACCAATCGAAGGAGAGATTCGTTCAGCGACGATCTCCTCACGTTATAATGAAGCTTTTTATGTTTCTTTACTCTGTGAGGTTTCAGCGAAAGAAATAACAGAGTCTCGTCGTTGGATCGGTGTGGCTTATGATCCGCAAAAACTAATCGAGACATCCTCTCCAGTTGATGTACCATTACCATTGTTGAAAAAAACTGAAAAAGAAATGCAGCTGGCTAAGAGAAAATTAGGGATTAAGGGACGGGCAGCTCAGAAACGAAAAGCTCGTTTGGAACGATCGAAGAACTATCAAAAACAAAAGCGTAAAGTAATGGATCTTTATTTAAAACAAAAATTTCAAAAAGAAAATTATTTGGAACAGTTATCTGGCAAATTGATTCGTTATTATGATTATTTGTTTGTAGAAGCTGTCCCTAATGAAACTTTCTTGTCAGACTTCTCACTTCAAGATTGGTATAAATTAGTGACTAAGCTGAGGTATAAAGCAAACTGGTATAATAAAACGTTGATTTTGATCAATATGAATGAACAAACCGATCCTTTAGTGATTAAAAAAAGTCTAGAACTAGAAAAAATCGGGAAACAAGTGGTTTTTGAATAAATGAACTGGTAGGAGCGCTAGGGATCGCCTTGTTGATAAAAAACACTTGCTGTTTTTGTTTCTAGGAATTTTCTTCTCAAGAAAAGCTCACTAATTATGATAAACCAAACAAGGAGGTAATGACCTTTCTGGCTAACCTCTAAAATAAGCCGAAGAATACCAAAAGCATTGCTTTTGTGTAATTCTTCGGCTTATTTATGAGAAGTATTTATCCATCAGATGGTCATTAATGGGTGATTGCTCAGGTATTAATGATTGCAGAAAAATCCAATAAAAATCTTTGGTATTTCAGGTTTCTGAAATCTTCACCTTATTCATAGTTTCCAGGTTTCAACTGATAAATCTTGGATGGACGCCCGATTCCTACTGGTCGTTCACCAATTTCATCAAAGTATTGCAGCATCGCTTTTTTGAAATTTGAATGATCAATCATTTTAAAATCGATCCCTAAAAATTTGGCAAATACTTTTCGGGCTTCTGTGATCGTAAAATCTTTACCTAATACTTGTAAGACTTGTGGTTCATGTTCCATTTTATTTGTCACTCGATTAAATGCTTTCGTAATGATCTCACTATGGTCAAATGCTAAAGTATCTTTGCCAGAAGATTCACTTGTCAGTAAATCTAAAGAAATAGCAACTTCATCACTCGTTAGATGGATTTTGTTTCCTTGGCGTGTCAAGGTAAACCATCGGACTTCTTCTGCATCGTCACCAGCAATCAACGGTTCTTCACCAATAAAAGCCAAGTAACTGACAGTTACGACCCAGCCTCGAGGGTCTCGGTTCGGTGTGCTGAAGGTGTGTAGCTGCTCAATATTTTCCTGAGAAATCACGACACCCGTTTCCTCTTTGGTTTCACGTAAGACACTTTCACCAGTGGATTCATTCTTTTGGACAAAACCACCTGGTAAAGCCCATGAATTTCGGTAGGGATGCCCTTTTCTTTGGATCAGTAAAATTTTTAACTGGTCTTCTTCCTTGTTGTAACACATCAACACGATATCAACAGTCAAAGAAGGTTTGTCATATTCTGGGCGTTCTTGCTTTTGATACCAGTCAAGAAAATCAGCTTCACTTGCTTCATGTTCATAATATAACTTTTCCTCTTCTTTAGAAGCAAATTGTTTCATCTTTTAACCTCCTGATGACGTTCTTGTTTAAATATACTTTTATCTTATTTTAGCAGACTCCAAAAAAAACCAAAGTTTTCCTTGGAGAAAGACTTCTATACTTAGATAGGGAATAAAAACGGTAGGAGTAAATTGAACAAGAAGAAAAGTAAATAGATCAGTAACAGTTTTCTATTTTCTTCACGAAGCGTTACATATCCACAAAAAATGATATAAAAATTGAGAACAAAACGAAAAACTTGGGTAAATAAAAGAAACTGATTCAAGCTTCCTTGGAGGTTAAAATAACCATATAATCGTATATAAAAATAGCTGAACAGCCAGTGTAACACTGAAAGCAGTGCGATACTGATTGTAAAATAAAGATGTTTTTTTTGCATAAAATTTCAGCCTTTCTTGGACAATGAACTGTCTATTAGTCGTAAACATAAACAACCTATTTCAGATCCACTTGCTTTTGGGTTGTTATAAAAAGGTTTATTTAGAAGGGAGAACGATGTATTCTTCCTATAAGCAGCTATTAAGTCGAAGCTATGTTTCGTCAAAATAAAACAACGGAACTGCTACAAGATTCCGTGACATTGTGAGAGATAACCTACATGTAAACATGCTGCTTACTAAAAACGAAACTTACTGATTCCTAGGTTTCTTTTCACACACTATTAATTATTATAGCATGTTTTACTAGGAAAATAATAAAGAGGAAAGGCATTTGTTAGAGGGTAGCGAAAAAATCGTCGCAGTCTTTTTGATTTATGGTATACTAGCAAGGAAATGAATTCGCATCATGCGATAAAGGAGGAAGAGCCCCATGGCAGAAAAGGAAACTTTTTATATTACGACGCCAATCTATTATCCAAGTGGCAAACTGCATATTGGTAATTCGTATACAACGATTGCCTGTGATGCAGTTGCACGTTATAAGCGATTGATGGGCTTTGATGTGTTTTATCTAACTGGGGTGGATGAACACGGTCAAAAAATAGAAAAAAAAGCAGCAGAATTAGGTGTTGAACCACAAGCCTATGTCGATAAGATGGCTGCGGATGTGAAAAAACTTTGGAAAACGCTGGATATCAGTTATGACAAATTCATTCGAACAACGGATGATTATCATAAAGCGGCTGTTCAAAAAATCTTTGATCGTCTAGTTGAACAAGGCGATATTTATCTTGGCGAATATGAAGGCTGGTATTCTGTTTCGGATGAAGAATTTTTCACTGAAACACAATTAGCAGAAGTTTATAAAGACGAAGAAGGAAATGTAATCGGTGGGAAAGCTCCAAGTGGGCATGAAGTCGAATTAGTCAAAGAAGAATCTTATTTCTTCCGTATGAGCAAATATGCCGATCGTCTTTTAGAATATTACCAAGAACATCCTGAATTTATCCAACCAGAATCTCGTAAGAAAGAAATGATCAATAACTTTATCAAACCAGGGTTAGAAGATCTTGCTGTTTCCAGAACGACATTTAGTTGGGGAATCCCTGTGAAAGACGACCCTAAACATGTCGTTTATGTTTGGATCGATGCGTTATCCAACTATATTACTGCATTAGGTTACGGCTCTGATGATGATAGCTTATTCCAAAAATATTGGCCGGCAGATGTCCATATGGTTGGAAAAGAAATTGTCCGTTTCCATACGATCTATTGGCCAATCATGTTGATGGCATTAGATTTACCGTTACCGAAAAAAGTCTTTGGTCACGGTTGGTTGTTGATGAAAGACGGAAAAATGTCTAAGTCAAAAGGAAACGTGGTTTATCCAGAGATGCTAGTTGAACGTTATGGTCTCGATGCGCTGCGTTACTATTTACTTCGTGCTGTTCCATTTGGTTCAGATGGCGTATTTACACCAGAAGATTTTGTTTCTCGGGTCAACTATGACTTGGCGAACGATCTTGGAAACCTATTGAATCGTACCGTTGCAATGATCAATAAATATTGTGATGGAATCGTTCCTGACTATGCTTCTTTAGTGACGCCTTTTGATAGTGAATTATCAACAACAGCTGCAAATGTCGTCGGACGATATCATGATGCGATGGAAAAAATGGAGTTCAATACGGCATTAGCTGAAATTTGGGTCTTGATTTCTCGTGCAAATAAATATATCGATGAAACAGAGCCATGGGTTTTAGTCAAAGACGAGGACAAGAAAAAAGAATTAGCGAGTGTAATGATCCATCTAGCAGAATCATTACGGATCACTGCGATCTTATTGCAACCGATCATGACAGAAACGCCAATTAAAATCTTTAATCAATTAGGACTAGACCCAGAAACGATGAATCTTCAAGGCTTGCACTTTGGCGAATTTCCTTCTGGAACAAAAGTAGTTGCTAAAGGTACGCCAATTTTCCCACGGTTGGACATGGAAGAAGAAATCAGCTATATCCAAGCGAAAATGTCTGAAGGAACCCAAACGAATGAAGAATCAGTGAAATGGGACCCAGAAGAAACTGAGCTTGTTTCAACTAAAGACAAACAAATCAAATTTGATGTATTTGAAAAAGTGGAATTAAAAGTAGCTGAAGTCATCAACTGTCAAAAAGTTGAAGGAGCAGATAAGCTATTGCAATTCCGTTTAGATGCGGGAGATAACCAAGACCGCCAAATTTTATCAGGTATCGCTGAATTTTATCCTGATCCAAGTGAATTGATCGGCAAAAAACTAGTGATCGTAGCGAATTTGAAACCACGTAAGATGCGTGGACAAATCAGTCAAGGGATGATTCTTTCTGCAGAAGCACCAGATGGCACGTTACAAGTAGTCGAAGCGCCAAAATCAATGCCAAATGGTTCAGAAATTGGGTAAGATGAACATCCATATGATTTAGGTCAATAATCAGTAAGCGTGAATGGTGAGCCAATCATCATAAAAAGTAGTGTAGTCAAATGATGTTGGTAAAGAATAATCTTAGAATAATTTGGACAGAAAGAAGAAATACTTCTTTCTGTCTTTTTTATTTGGTTGGTTTTAATAGGACGAATCATAAATCGTCGCAATAATTGTCCTTCTAACAAATGATCCTAGAGGAGACGACAAATGACAATGTGGATATTCTTCGGGCGTGTATTGAAGAGTATCTTTGCCAATCAATTAAATTTGCCATTATATTTTTTTGGTTAAATCATTTTCCTCGGAATAGATAGTTAGGTTTAGAATATTTAAAGTCCTTCGATAAGCTGAGTATAAGCCATTTTGAGTCCTCCTATGAATTGATTCGTCAAATTAATTCTAAAGGATTCCAGGTGTCTTTTTTCCCCTTTTACATCATAAAAAAGATGTTGGCGAATTTCATCGACATCAAAGTTCATCTTGTTACAATTAAACTACCATGATATAATTTAAGTAGTGTATTTGTAACGAAAGAAGAGGTAAGTAAATGCAAGATAAATTGAAAGAATTGTTGGCTATTCGCGATGGAAATTTATCTATGAAGGAAGCCAGAAAATTTGGAATCGCAGCAACTACTGTACAAAGATTGGTGAATAAAGGAAAATTGATCAAAGTTGATCGTGGTTATTATGTAGAGGATGGTCATGGAATAGATGATTTATTTTGGCTTCAGCAACGATTTTCCAGGGGAATCTTTTCTCATGAAACGACTTTAGATATTTACCAGCTTTCTACGAATATGCCGAAATTCATTCATTTAACTTTTCCCCATGGATACAATGTTGATCGTTCAATTACAAAAGAGCAGCAGTTACAATTTCATTTCGTGAAGAAAGAAGTTTATGAGCTAGGAAAAGTAGAGGGAACTTCCTTCCAAGGGAATCCTATTACTATGTATGATAAAGAGCGTACACTTTGTGATATTTGGAATCCGAGATATGAAATTGAATACGAAATGAAATTAGCAGCATTAAAAGAGTACATGGAAGATCCATTGAGAGATCCGAGCAAATTAAGAGATTATATGACAAAACTACATGTAGAAAAAGAAATGAAATACCACATGCAAAGCTTATATTAATGGAGGGAAAAGATGACACCGACACAATTTGCATCAAAAACCAGAAATTTAGCAAAGAGTACAGGGCTAAATGCACAGTTAGTACAACGGCATTTTATGATGGATCGTTTAATTGAACAAATTTCTGAATCAAAGTACAAAAATGACTTCATTTTGAAAGGTGGCTTTTTATTAGGATCAAAATATAGAATCGATAGAAGGACAACAATTGATATCGACACGACATTTAGAAATAGCAAATTAACTGAAGAAAAATTGAAGAATATTTTTAATGATTTGATTAGGAAGCCCACGAAAGAAGGTATTGTTTTCTCTATTCAAGGAATGAAGGAAACAAGAGAAGCCGATTTTTATCCTGGATTTCAAATTAAATTGGTGGCTAATTTAGAGAAAGTGCGTGTGCCGTTTAAAATGGACGTGACAACAGGAGATTCTATTTATCCTGAAGTAGATACACACTATCACCAATTAATGTTTGAAGATAAAAAAGTGGAGATTCCAGCTTATCCAACAGAACAAATTATTGAAGAAAAGCTAAGTGCTACGTTCAGCTTTGGTACAGATAATTCGAGAGTAAAAGATTACTATGACTTATTTACCATACCAAAATTAGAAAATATTGATACGAAAGAGTTATATAAAAGTGTTCGAAATACATTCACAAAACGTGGAGATACCGAATCTTTGTCTTTTTATTATGAAAGAGAAATGGAAAAGATCAGAGGAAACGACTACTTGGAAGAACAGTGGGAAAAATATCGTTCAGTTAACACGTTTGCGAAATCCATTTCATTTACAGATACAGTCAACGAAATTGAGCACCTAATGAAAAGCATGATTAAAATTGAAAATTGAGAAACGAAGAGATTAAGCTGATAAATAATGTAACTTTAGAACGTATAGTACCATAACTAAGTTGAGCAATAGGAAATAAATCGCTAGTTAGTATTAGTACCAAATTGTGCTAAATTCTTATTTGGCAGCTATGTGAATCGCAAACTATTTTTACTATATATAATTCTAATGAACTGAAATATATTAAAAAAGATACACTTGGGAAATTTATTTCTTAGGAGGGGATTGTCATAAAGCAAATAGAGTTAGAAAGAATTGATACTACAGAAGCAGTAAAAATGTTTTCAAAATTAATTAAAGCAAAAAAGACATTTTTTTTAAATGGAACTTGGGGATCTGGAAAAACTGAATGTTTAAATATGGTAAGCAATCAAGCAGAAGAAAAAAATTTTATATTTTTAAAATTGTGGGAGTTGAAAGATGAGATTGTCGATAGTCATTATCAAAATTAGGACTTATTAACTTGATTTTAAACTGACGAAATTAATAATAAATTAATTAGGAGAATAAGCGATATAAATATTTTTTAAGCGAGGGTATTCGATTAAATCGATAGTAAACACTCCATCGTATGGGATAAGTTTATTTGATTTCAAAGATTTATTTTTTGTTTTATAGAGGCTAACTGTCATTTCGTCAGCACCACTTTCTACATAATACCCAGCTTCATTTCCTGTGATATGTAAAATAATTTTTAATTGATGGTCTTCAAGAAAAACTTCCTTTATTTCATGTTTCTTTAAGGTGGAAATTTCAGAATTTTTTGGAAGAACATCCTTAACAAAAATTATCGTAGGTTTTTTTGGATATAAAAGAAAAATGATAGTCCCAATAGCCACTAATAGTAATCCAGCCAAAATAACAGAGATCTTTTTTATCTTTTTTTCTTTGTTAAATCATTATCCACGGCTTCCATTATTTTTTGATCTTCATTCAAAAGATAATCAAGAGATACACCTAAAACATTAGATATATCAATAATTGTTTGAATATCGGGATAATTTCTACCAATTTCCCAATTTGAAATCGCTGAACGACTTACATTTAACTGTTCAGCCAAATCCGCTTGGGTCAAATTCATTTTCTTCCTTTCTTGTTTTAACAGTTTTCCAAATTCCATAAAAACCTCCTATATTTCTTTTTCCTTTTTAATTATATTTAAACATAAAAAGAGGTACAATTAGTCAGAAATTGTGGAATATGACTATTATCATGATGTCACAGATTGTGACTTCATACAATCGAGATAACTAAGTTTTTGTAAACGATTTCAAAAGACGAAAAATAACAAAGCTGATATTTAGGTAAAATGAATCAATTTTTAGGAGACTATTTTATAAATATGTAATACTTGTTCTAATCATATGATTAGCATTAAATAAACGAGGACGTCCATACGCCATTTTCTCTCTATTTTTTAGGTTGACACAATTAAGTTTTAAGAATATACTCTAAACGAATTGAATATTTCTTCGGGGCAGGGTGTAATTCCCGACCGACGGTGACGAGTTTACTCGAAGTCCGTGACCCACATTTTTGTGGTTGAGCCAGTGAGAATCTGGCACCGACAGTTAAAGTCTGGATGGGAGAAGAAAAATCGACTGAAGATCGGTTTTATTTGTATTAAAATCGATTATCTTTAGGTTTATTTAGTTATGCCCTGTGATTAATTTCGCAGGGCTTTTTTTGTTGAAAGGGGGAATTGATATGCACCAGTCTTTCATGATGGCTGCGATTGAAGAGGCAAAAAAAGGAAAGGGAAATACCTTTACCAATCCATTAGTTGGAGCAGCGATTGTAAAAGAAGGAAAGCTACTCTCACTAGGTGCCCATTTACAATATGGCGAGTCCCACGCTGAAGTAAATGCTATTCAAAATTGTGATTCCCCCGAAGAACTGTTTAATTCAACTCTATATGTTACCTTAGAACCTTGTAACCACCAAGGGAAACAGCCGCCTTGTACGCAAGCTATTATTCAGTCTGGTATCTCAACGGTAGTCATAGGTCAACTTGACCCAAATCCTTTAGTAGCAGGAAAAGGGAAAGAATTTTTACAAAATCATGGGATCAAAGTAATTGTAGGTGTGGAAGAAGAGAAATGTAGAGCACTGAACCCTTTTTATAACCATTTTTTTGAAAGGGATCGTCCCTATATCACATTAAAACAAGCTATTACACTAGATGGAAAGATTTCTTTAAAGGAAGGTTCGCGGTACTCAATAACAGGTACAGAGGCAATCTCAAGAGTACGGAAAGAACGAGGAGAACATCAAGGAATTGTAGTGGGAAGCGAAACCGTTCTAGTTGATAACCCTATTTTGTTGCCTGATATCGTAACTAACTTTCCACCAGTGCGCATTGTTTTGGATCGTAGAGGGCGGATTCTTAAAAATCCTAAACTCAATCTTTTTCAAACGACAACAAATCCAGTCTGGATATTTACGGAAAACCCTAAGCTAAAGGAGCTGTTTCCCCATGTAACTATTTTTTATACGCCTAAGTTTTCTTTTACCTTCTTTATTGAGACCATGAGAAAAAGAGGTGTTCAGTCGCTGTATATAGAAGGTGGAGCGAAAATTCATGATGCTTTTTTAGCAGAAAATCTCTGGGATGAAGTCATCAGTTATATTGCGCCCAAACTTTTTGGTGGAAACAGTCCGATGTCCTTTCATAGTGAACGTTTAGTTTCTAAAGAACAACAATTAGTATTTTTGGAAGTTGAACAGCTTGGAAAAGACATTCGAGTTAGGGGGAAACGAAAGCAATGTTCACAGGATTAATCGCCGAGCAAGGAAAAGTCAAAGAAATTAGACGAAACCAACAAATGATCCAACTCACTTTCCAAGCTTCAAACAGTATACTAAGTGATTACAAAATTGGAGATAGCATGGCAGTCAATGGCGTGTGTTTAACTGCTATTGAGGTTTCAAGCACATTTTTTAAAGCTGAAATAATGCCTGAAACTTTTAAACGGACTACTTTCTCCACCGTAAAAGTTGGAGAGAGGGTAAATCTAGAACGAGCAGTTTTGATGACACAACGCTTTGAAGGACATTTTATTTCGGGACATATTGATACTATTACAAGATTGATCAAGAAAATAGAGAATCAAAACGCATTAATTTTGACGTTTGCTTATCCAACCAAATATGCAGGTGAAATCATTCCGCAAGGATCAATTGCAATTAATGGAGTAAGTTTAACGGTTACGGAAACAACAACAGCAAGCTTTTCTGTTAGCCTGATTCCACATTCTAAATCCTTAACAAATCTGGGGAATTTAGGTGTAGGACATCTTGTGAATATAGAAACGGATATCGTTGGGAAATATGTAAAGGCACAGAGAAATAAATTTGAGATGTACAAGGAGAAGGTCTTATTATGAGGAATATTACTGAAGCAATAAAGACCTTGAAAAAGGGCGGATTAATCATTGTAGCTGATGATGAAGATAGAGAATCAGAAGGAGATTTGGTTGGTTTAGCCGAATATGTGACACCTGAGGCAGTAAATTTCATGACCAAATTTGGTCGAGGATTAATCTGTGTGCCGATTTCTAATGACATTGCGCAACGCTTATCTTTAGGAGAAATGACAACTCATAATACTGATGCGTTTGGTACAGCTTTTACGATTAGTGTGGATCATAAACATACGAAGACTGGTATTTCAGTATTTGATCGAGCTACTTCCATTAAAGCATTGGCTGATCCTCATTCGAAAACAAGTGATTTTCTTAGACCAGGACATATTTTTCCTTTGATTAGTGTAGATGGCGGAACGCTTATACGTCGAGGACACACCGAAGCTGCAATTGATTTAGCCAAATTAGCTAATAGTGTAGAGGCTGCTTATATTTGTGAGATTCTGAAAGAAGATGGAACGATGGCAAGAATGAAAGATCTGACCCGTTTATCTGAAGAATGGCAATTACCCTTAATTACGATTGATGAGTTGGTAAATTATTTAGAAGAAAATAGTCATATAACCGTAAATTTACCAACAGATTATGGTGATTTCAAATTGACTATTTATGAAGACGGAGAAAAACGGGAGCATCTATTGTTAACAAAGGGAGATATTCAAAATAGTCAGTTTCCTACATTAGTCCGAGTTCATTCGGAATGTCTAACTGGTGATGTCTTCGGGTCTCAGCGTTGCGATTGTGGGGAACAGTTACATGAAGCGATGAGAATGATCGAGGAAGAGGGGACTGGAGCTATTCTTTATCTTCGTCAAGAAGGTCGCGGAATCGGATTGAGGAATAAGTTAAAAGCGTATCAATTGCAGGAAAAAGGATTGGATACTTATGAAGCAAATACTGAATTGGGCTTTGCTCCGGATGAACGGGATTATCACTTTGCAGCAGAAATTTTAAAATCAATTGGTGTAACGTCCATTCGTTTACTTACAAACAATCCCGATAAAGTAATAGAGTTACAACAAGATGGAATTACGATTGTCGATAGGGTACCAATTGAAACTGTTCCGAAAAAGGAAAACCAAGCCTATTTAAAAACAAAAAAGATAAGTTTCACCATTACTTATCAGTATAAAAATAAAGGAGCAAGAAAATGACAATTTTTGAAGGAAATTATTCTCCAAAGGATCTTCGAATCGGAATTGTAGTCGCGCGTTTTAATGAATTTATCAATCAAAAATTATTACAAGGAGCATTGGATAATTTAAAAAGGCACGGCGTGAAAGAAGAACAAATTGATATTTATTGGGTACCAGGAGCTTTTGAAATTCCTTTTATTACCAAAAAGCTCAGCAAAAAGGACAGTTACGATGGGTTGATTACGTTGGGGACAGTTATCAGAGGTGCAACTACTCATTATGAATTGGTTTCCAATGAGGTAGCCAAAGGAGTCGCACATATTAACCTGGAGTCCAATATTCCAGTGATGTTCGGGGTATTAACCACGGAATCCATTGAACAAGCAATTGAACGAGCAGGGACGAAAGCAGGGAATAAAGGCAGTGAAGCTGCGCAAGGGTTAATTGAGATGATTTCTCTTTCACAACAAATTTAAGAATTCCTATTTTTTAGAGTATGATGAGTTTACTGTGTAAATAGCATCCTTCAGATTACTAAATGTAACAAACGTAAATATTAATCTTAGTATGTTTTGCCTGGAATAGATACATTAAAGCGACCACCTAAAGTTAGAGCAAAAAATCTAACTTTAGGTGGTCGCTATACAAATTGACACTATTTTTTTGAGGGTATTTTTTTGAATCGCTCTTTTAAACGAGTTGGTAACAAGAAACTTAAAAGAGTAAAAGGTATCGATACAATGTACCAAAAAATCGTTCGGCCAATCCCATAGCGTTGGTAAAGTTTTTTCAACATCAAATGGAGTAGCACTAACCCAGCGAATAAACTGCTATAAAGGAACCAAGGATTATCGAGATGTGAGAGCGTTCTTAACGACATGATCGTTGCAGGGTAAAAATAAAAGAAACCAGCAACTAAAGTGACTCGCCAATTTTTGGTGAAAGTACTGAGATTCAATAGAAAGAAAAGCGCAGATAAAATGATACCTAGAGGAGGAAAAAGGCTGATTAAAAAAGCATAAATGGCTCCCCATAGAATCATTCCGGGACCTTTGATCAGTGCAACTAGCAGAATCAAGCTAAACAACAAAAGCAACTGTTGAGTGAAAGTAGCAAGAATAAATGTCCCGAACAAAATCAGCGTGAACCAATGCCAAAGTGATTGTTGTTGTGATTTTCTGGAAATGGCAAAATGATCCTTTAGGAAAGATGCCAGTTTTGGGTAAGAACGATTAAATTCCATAATTGGTCCTCCTTTATCTAACCTACATTAATTATAATTGAGGTGAATGGAGGATTCATAGGTCTAAGGTGGTATCTTTCAATAAATTTACTGAAAAAAATGATGGTAAAACAAAATATTCTCCGTTATACTGAAAATTATATTAAAAACTGCGGGGAAAAGGGGAATGTGAATGAAAGGCAAGTTAAAACGAGAGATCAACTTATTTGGCGCATTAGCAACTGTTATGGGAACTGTAATTGGGGCAGGAGTTTTCTTTAAAACAGCGGCTGTTACGGCAAGTACACAATCGACTAGTTTGACCTTATTGGCATGGCTATTAGGAGGATTTTTAACGATCTGTGCTGGTCTAACGGTAGCTGAGTTGGCAACTGCGATCCCAGAAACGGGTGGTGCAGTCAAATATATTGAAGCCGCTTATGGAAAATTACCGAGCTTTTTACTGGGTTGGTCCCAAAGCTTGATTTATTTTCCAGCGAATATTGCGGCGCTTTCGATTATTTTTGCGACACAAATGACGAACTTATTACAAATATCTACGGATTATCTTCTATTAATTGCGATTATTACTGCTATTTCTGTTACTGGTTTGAATTTACTAGGAACAAAAGTGGGTACGACTGTCCAGTCTGCGACACTGATTATCAAATTGATTCCATTAGCTGTCATCGTTATTTGGGGACTGTTGACACCAGGTAGTGGAACGATCCAACTATTCCCATTCGAAGCAGGGAAAGATGTCTCTTTTGCAGAAGGCTTGAGTAGTGCTTTGTTAGCGACTTTATTCGCTTATGATGGCTGGCTTGGTGTCGGTGCAATGGCGGGGGAAATGAAACGTCCCGAAAAAGATTTACCTAAAGCAATTATTTTAGGGTTAAGTTTTGTAACAGTGGTTTACTTATTGATCAACTTTGTTTTCTTAAAAACTCTGCCAATTGATCAGATTGCAGGTAACCTTAATGCAGCATCTGATGCATCAGCGGTTATTTTTGGAAATATCGGTGGAAAGATCGTGACGATCGGTATCTTGATTTCTGTTTATGGGGCACTGAATGGGTACACGTTGACCGGAATCCGTATTCCTTATGCGATGGCTTTGGAAGGTGAGTTACCTTTTAGTAAACAGTTAACGAAATTATCAAAAAAATTCACAGTGCCATATGTTCCAGCACTTTTTCAATTAGTGATTGCGTGCATTATGATGAGTTTAGGTTCATTCGACTTTTTAACTGATATGCTAATTTTTGTTATGTGGCTGTTTAGCTTATTGATATTTATCGGTGTATTTGTTTTAAGAAAAAAACAACCAGACTTACCAAGACCATACAAAGTACCTTTGTATCCCGTGATTCCATTGATTGCAATCTTTGGCGCTGTCTTTATTTTAGGGATGACTTTATTTACTCAAACAGCTTTGGCAATGATCGGGATCGTTGTCACATTACTAGGTATCCCAGTGTATTATTACAAGAAAAAACAAGACGAGCGTTAATTTAATAGTCATGTAAAAGGACTTAAGAGAGGAAACTTGCTTAAGTCCTTTTATTTACAACTAGAAATTTGCATTTCAATAAATTTGACCTGATTTTCGTCTTTCCTACTTCTGCCATAGCCACTTATATGCTAAAGTAATGAAGAAAAGGAGCGATAAAAAATGATATTTGATTCTCATACCCATTTGAATGCGGAACAATTTAATGATGATATTCCTGAAACTATTGAACGGGCCAAAGAGTTGGGCGTGACAAAAATGGCGGTAGTAGGTTTCGATACCCCAACGATCGAAAAATCATTACAGCTTAGTCACGATTATTCAAACATATATAGTATTATTGGTTGGCATCCTACTGAAGCAGGAAGTTATACTAAAGACATTGAGAAAAAATTACAAGAGCAATTAACGATGCCGAAAGTGGTAGCGTTAGGTGAAATCGGCTTAGATTATTACTGGATGGAAGATCCGAAAGAAGTGCAAGCTGAAGTTTTTCGTAGACAAATTGCGATTGCGAAAGAAATGAATCTGCCGATCAGTATCCATACCAGAGAAGCGTTAGCAGATACTTATCAAATTTTAAAAGAAGAAGATATTCGTGATATTGGTGGAATCATGCACAGTTTTAGTGGCGATTTTGAATGGGCCAAACGATTTCTTGATTTAGGGATGCACATTTCATTTAGTGGGGTCGTGACTTTCAAAAAAGCGCAAGATGTTCAAGAAGCAGCCACTCATGTTCCACTCGATCGATTGCTAGTAGAAACGGATGCGCCTTACTTAGCTCCAGTACCTTATCGTGGGAAACGAAACGAGCCAGGTTATACCCGTTATACAGTTGAAAAAATTGCCGAATTACGTAATCTTCCGATAGAAGAAGTGGCGCTCCAAACTTGGAAAAATGCTCATCGTCTATTTAGGATCGCTGAAAATGACTAAATTAAAAATCCAAGAAATTGTAGTCGTTGAGGGAAAAGACGATACTAGAAGACTCCAAGAAGTAGTCGACGTCGACACGATCGAAACGATTGGTTCAGCGATCAATGATGAAATACTCATGCAGATTGAACATGCGCAGGAAACACGTGGTGTAATCATCTTTACTGATCCTGATTTTTCGGGTGAGAAAATCCGCAAGACGATCATGGAAGTCGTTCCTCAGGCAAAACATGCTTTCTTACCTCGTCAACAAGCACGTCCCAAAAAACAAGGAAGTCTTGGCGTTGAACATGCTAGTGATGAGGCCATCTTAGAAGCATTGAAAAAAGTAATCACCCCATCTTTTGAGGAAGACGAAACGGAAATTACTAGACAAGTGCTGATTTCTCATGGTTTAATAGCGGGAGCGCAAGCAAAAGAAAAACGTGAAAAACTAGGGGACGAATTAAGAATTGGTTATACCAATGGGAAACAACTGGAGAAGCGTTTGAAAATGTTTCGAATCACACCAGAGGAATTTGCCCAAGCAATGAAAAAAGTGGAGGAACAACATGAGTGAACAGCGTGATATTGCGACACCTTCTAGAACAAAAGAAATCTTATTGAAACATGGATTTTCATTTAAAAAAAGTTTAGGTCAAAATTTTTTGACTGAGCCAAATATCTTAAGAAAAATCGTGGAAACTGGCGAAATCGATCAACAAACAAATGTCATCGAAGTTGGTCCAGGTATTGGAGCGTTGACGGAACAACTAGCACGTAATGCCAATCAAGTCGTTGCCTTTGAAATCGATGATCGCTTGATTCCTGTGTTAAAAGATACGTTAGCTCCTTATCCTAATGTGACTGTTGTTCATCAAGATATTTTAAAAACCAATTTAGATCAGGCAGCAACAACCTATTTTGAACAAGCTTTACCGATCAAAGTTGTTGCAAATTTACCTTATTATATTACGACACCGATCATGATGCATTTCTTAGAATCAGATCTGCAAGTAGAAGAAATGGTTGTGATGATGCAAAAAGAAGTCGCTGACCGTATTTCTGCTAAGCCTGGTACAAAAGCATATGGCTCATTATCAATCGCTGTACAGTATTTTATGGAAGCATCTGTTGCTTTCATCGTACCTAAGACTGTTTTTGTTCCACAACCGAATGTCGATTCAGCTATCTTGAAACTAACCAGAAGAAAGCAACCAGCTGTAGCGGTTACTGATGAAAAGGCATTTTTCCGATTGACAAAAGCAGCGTTTCAGCAACGAAGAAAAACATTATGGAATAACTTACAATCTTCATATGGCAAAGATGAAGCAACGAAAGCTTGGTTAACGACTAGTTTAGAAAAAGCTAACATCGATCCTAAACGTCGTGGAGAAACTCTCTCATTAGCCGAATTTGCTGCATTAAGTAATGCAATGGAAGAGCTGAGCGAGAAAAACTAAGTTCTAATCTAATTCAATAAAGAAAGCAAAACGCCTAAAAGTCTAGCATGCTAGCTTTTAGGCGTTTTGTTTATCTAAGTCCAATAAAATGAGTTGGATGGTCATCACTAATTGAAAAATAAGTAAATGACTACTGTAACCCGATTCCTGTAATCTCAGTTTAAGATCATAATCGTTCATGTATTTAAGAATGGCTAACGGTTTAGACCGAAAAATAGTTTCTTATGAAAATAAATTTTTTTAGAATAAAACGATACTATAATCATAAATGAACACGATGAATTTTTAGAACTTATTTTGATTACTAAGGAGAAAGAAGGGTGAGTTAATGAACAAAATGAACCAATCGATTGTTTTGGGGTTAACATTGATTACCGTTGGCGGATCAATTGTCCCTGTTACCAATGTATTTGCTTCAGAAAAAGCTACGAACTTTACCGCCACAAACGAATTTGATAAATACTACAACGATTTATCAAATGAAAAGAAAGCAGAATTTGAACGATTAGTATCCGGTGCTCACTTATCCCAAGTGGAGCAATTACAAATATTAAAAGAAAAATACGAGTCCGATAGACAACCAACTCCTCGCTGGAAAATTGCCGTCATTAAAAAGATAGCCAAATGGTTAGTAGCTAAAACAGGTGAAAAAACGGTAAGTGATGTTACTAATTACTTATTCGAATGGCAAGATAATTTAGAACAAGGTGCAGAAAATTGGTTAGTGAATCATGGGTGGAATAGAACCGCAGCTCATTGGATTGTTAAGACTGCTAGCTTCATTTTCTTATAGGATGAGTGTAAGAAAATGAAAGGAACAAAGAGACTGATTTTTTGGGGACTGACACTATTTTTTTGTGTATCTAATTTCATTAGATTATTCATTCATGATGATTTTGGAAAAACAATAAGAGTTTATTTCAGGGATGTTCCTGTCTATTTAAAAGTAATTTTTTTTATCGTGTTCATACTGTTGTTTTGGTGGAGCTATCCTTATAAAAAAGAAAAAAATTTTTTTGATTGAAGTAAAACAACCAAAAATAAACCTGTCATAAACTTCAGTGAGGGTGGACGGGTTTATTTTTGTATTAAAATCAGCAACCATTAAAATGGACTATACTTCAAGAGGGTGAGCCCAGTGTATCTCGTTGTTTTAGTGTGTATACCTTAGGGTAGGGAATTAGAATGATACTGGGGCTAAATAGGGTTCCAGGAAATATTGTTGTTGATATGTACATAGGGCGTACTTCTTTTTTGTATTTATCTTTCATCTATATAGACAAAAATTGAAGGAGAGGATGTAGCTAGCAGAGACTGTAGTTTAAAACATATTTCTTGTATAAGCTTCATTCAAAATTTACTTTATCTGGTGTCGGATAATTGAATACATGAAAAAGGCTCATTCAACATTTTTCTGATTGATGTGTCTTGACACATCTTGTTGTTAAAGTTAAAATAAGACATCATAAAGGTGTCAAGACACATTAGGAGAGAAAAAAATGAAAAAAAAATCAGTACGATCCCTGACTATTTCTGCCTTGTTGATAGCTATGGGGGTTATTATTCCAATGGTTATGCCAAAAATCATGATTCCACCTGCTTCTTTTACTTTGGCTTCTCATGTACCAATATTTATTGCGATGTTTTTTTCACCAGGAATTGCGATTACCGTTGCTTTGGGTACAACATTTGGCTTCTTTTTGACCACACCAGTAATTATTGCGCTGCGTGCATTATCTCATTTGATTTTTGCTGTGATTGGTTCTTGGTATTTGCAAAAGAAACCAGAAATCGTTTTAAAAAATGGCCAATTTACTTTAGCCAACTGGCGCTTCCAAAGTTTCAATTTTGTGATAGGTATCATTCATTCGATTGCGGAAATGTTAGTGGTTAGTGTCTTTTTCTTTGTAGGGAACATGCCAGAAACTTATTATTCTGAAGGCTATTTTTATACAGTCTTTATCCTAATGGGAATTGGTGGATTGATCCATAGTTTAGTCGATTACAATATTGCTTATTTTGTAGCCGGAACATTGAGCAAATACTTTGATATTCCAGTTTTCACTAAAGCTAAGCAAGTAAGTCAGAAGACACCTTCAACGAAATCAATCAAGAAAATGGCTTGAAAAAAGTACCATTATCAATCAGTTTTTCCTCTTTAACTAGAGATAACTCCTTTAAAATGAATAAGCCGAAAGTGCTGTGTATGAACACAGCATTTTCGGCTTATTTGTTATAGTTCTAGCTTTTGGCATAGTTTCTGCCAAAATTTACATCAAAAGCTGATTTTTTAATTTTTATGGCAATCCGATCACTTCTTCAGTTGATTTGTCAAAGAAATGTCCTTTGCTGATATTGAATGCTAAGTCGACCATTTCCCCTGGTTTATGGAAGTCACGTGCATCGACTTTTGAAATAAATTCAGTTGTACCTGTTCGGGTATAAAGCATGGTTTCTGCACCTAACAATTCTGATACAACAACTTCTGAATGAACAACTGCTTCGGGTTGTGCTTCTAACACCACTTGTTCACTGTGGATATCTTCTGGGCGAATACCAAAAACAACTTCTTTTCCTTCATAGCCTTTTTCAACTAAGACTTTGTTTTTTCCTTCAGGGATTTTTAATTTTAAGCCATGACCGTCACTGATTACCCCATTGTTTAAAGTGACATTGAAGAAGTTCATTGCGGGTGAACCGATAAAGCCTGCGACGAACATATTGACTGGTGTGTCATACACTTCTTTTGGCGTACCGATCTGTTGGATAAAGCCATCTTTCATGATAACGATACGATCTGCCATCGTCATTGCTTCTGTTTGGTCATGGGTTACATAGATGGTTGTCGTTTCTAAACGTTGATGGAGTTTGGCAATCTCAGCACGCATCGCTACCCGTAATTTTGCATCTAAGTTTGATAATGGTTCATCCATCAAGAAAACTTTTGCATCACGAACGATGGCACGTCCTAAAGCAACCCGTTGACGTTGGCCACCTGAGAGAGCAGCAGGTTTACGTTTCAAATATTCAGTAAGCCCTAAAATTTCAGCAGCATTTTCTACCCGTTTTTTGATATCTGCTTTGTCATACTTTCTCAACTTCAACCCAAAAGCCATATTGTCAAATACAGTCATGTGTGGGTATAACGCATAGTTCTGGAATACCATAGCGATATCACGATCTTTTGGTGCTACATCGTTCATTACTTTACCGCCGATGCTTAATTCTCCTTCCGAGATATCTTCTAGCCCAGCAATCATTCTTAATGTAGTTGATTTTCCACAACCAGAAGGTCCAACAAAGACAATAAATTCACGATCATCGATTGCTAAGTTAAAATCCGTTACGGAATAATTTTCTGCGTTGTCATATTGTTTGTATACATGTTTCAGTGCCATTTCTACCATGATTCATTCCACGCTTTCTGTTTAGTTTTAATGTTGAATTAAGTATAAATGAAAGCGTTATCTATGATCAATGGCAACTTGAACAAGAATTGATTGTCTTTTTGGGCAATATGCTACACCTTGAGGTAGAATAGAGTAGGAACAAGATGTTGAGAGAGGAAAGGATGATCAATATGAAAATTGCTTTAATTGCTCATGACCGCAAAAAGCCCTTGATGATCAAGTTGACAACCGCCTATAAGGCAATCCTGGAAAAACATGAATTATTCGCAACTGGGACAACAGGTGGTAAAATCACCGAAGCAACTGGCTTAAAAGTCCATCGCTTTAAATCCGGTCCTTTAGGTGGTGACCAACAAATTGGTGCAATGATCTCAGAAGATCAATTAGACCTCGTGATTTTTCTGCGAGATCCGTTGGCTGCACAGCCTCATGAACCGGATGTGACTGCACTGATCCGCTTATCGGATGTTTACGAAATTCCTTTAGCGACCAATATTGGAACAGCAGAAGTACTGTTGCGAGGACTAGAAGCTGGCTTTCTGGATTTCCGTACTGTAGTTCATGAGTTAGAAAATCGACCGTTGTCTCTGGAATAAAATTCGTTATTTGCTATTGATCGTCCATTTATGTTCGTTGAATGTGTGATTTTTCACGAACATGAATTACTTTTTATTCGGGAATGTATGTTTTTTTATTTACAGTCGTGTGTGATCTATGCTATAGTTTTGCTGGGAATGACTTCCCAAAAATAAACAGAGTAGAAAATAAAGCGTTAAGTGCTGAGAGGATGGGATGTTGCCTCTTTGACGAAGGACAAGTTGTTCGCGGTTTTATTTTCGCATTCGCTGCATGTAGGATGTAGCAGCTCTTAAAGGAGATGCTAAGAAATGAAGAAAAATCGGTTAGACGCACGCATGATCGCTATCATGGGATTGTTGATTGCTTTGATGGTCACTTTATCCCGTTTGGTATCGATCGAAACCCCTTTTGTGAAGATCAGTGTCACATTTATTCCACAAATGATCATGGGGATTTTATTTGGCCCGTTTTGGTCTGGAATTGGGGGTGTATTAGCTGACTTAGTAGGAATGGCGTTATTTTCAAAAACAGCTTTCTTCATTGGTTTTACTTTGAATGCCTTTATTGAAGGAGCAATTTATGGTTTCTTTTTTTATCGAAAAGAGATTACTTGGAAAAATTCGCTATTAGCTACACTTTCGGTCACGCTGATCATTAATTTGCTATTGACTCCTTTGTGGCTAGCGATGATGTATCACGTTCCATTATTTAGTTGGATCGTCTGGGCACCAAGGTTATTAAAAACAGTCGTTTGGATTCCTATTCAAACCATTGCGATGTATTACGTCGGACGTAGTATTCCATACAAAAAGATTTTAAGAAGTATGACTCTTTACGCAAAATAGTCAACTCAGAAACCAAAGAAGCAACCTTCCCATCCCAGAAGGTTGCTTCTTTTGCTTATTTATTGTAAAAAAGGAGACGTTTATTTCTATAAAATAGTGAACAACGATTGAAAGAGATGATATATGGCCATACCACCTAGAATACTACTGATGATGGTCAAAAGGATTGTGACACTTTTAGAGGGCTTTGTTAATGAAAGATAGTAATAGGCAAGCCCAATTTGAAGATTGAAGTAGAAAATAGCACTTCCAGATCTAAAATTAGGGAAAAGTGTCATAATAATATTTATACACAGTGATATCTTTAACAATTCTTTGTACCAATTCTTTTTAGCCATTTAGGATAAACTCCTCGATTGCTTTTTCATTTTTTAGGCCAATTATTCGATCAATAACTTTTCCATCCACAATTTTTATTATGGCCGGGATAGAATTAATTCCTAAGCTGTCAGCCATTATTTCCAACTTATCCTCATTCTCTTTACGAGCGTGATCTGTATTATAATATCCCATAGATTGGTGCTGGTTGTTTAGTACTTTTCGCAAAATAGGCTCAAATTCTTTACATTGGGGGCATGTAGGTCTCCCTACATAAACAAATAAAGTATCCTTTCCATTCATTATTTTTTCTAAAGAAATACTATCCACTTCATATAAACCCTCTTTAGATGTTGCCATTTGAGTATAGACATATAAAATAGTAGGTAAACTACAAATAATTAAAATGAAACACATCAATTTTTTTGGATTAATATTTATCATAAACACAACCAGTTTATAATTTAAAACATGCGACTACTCCACCGATGGCACCACCAGCAAGAGCGACAAAACCTGTTATACAAGCAGCACATACTAATGGAACTGCAAGACAAGCAGCAGCACATGTAGGGGCAATGATGTTAGCAACTGCACGGCTTATTCCTAAAACAATTGCTAGACAGGCTGCTTTTTCAGCCATTCCACGGGCTTGCTTCAAATGAAGAAACTCCCTTTGAACTTCTTGTAACTGTTTTTTCAATTCATTATTTGGTATAAATTTATCTTCAAGAATTTGGTGAGTCATTTCTTCGCCATTGGAAAATGTTCTAATCTCGAAAGTATCTTTTTCTGATTGAGTGATCAAAGATTCTTGGACTCCCTTAATGTTGTACATCATATCAAAGATTACCGTAACACTGCTGAATAGATTATAGTGTTCATTTGTGATTGGTACAGTCAATGAATAATAATCTTTATTTTCTCCATTTTCACTTATAATTTGTAACGCTGTAGCATTGTCCAATGTTAAATATTTTTCTGAAACATGTAATTGAATAGTAGAGTCAAGTTTAGATGAAAATACGTCCATTAGTTTGTTTTTTTCTTTCGAGCTAATTTCTTTTGCTGTTTCAGACAAAATGACCATATTTTTAACGATTGATGTAGCTTCTTTCGAATTTATACCAGGAACCGTCACTGGATTACTTTCAAAATAGGTACTAATCGTTTGTGTCATTGGCACATAGTCAGTCTCTTGAATCATCTCTGCATTGACAATCATAGAAAAGTTAGGAATGATAAAGGAAGCTAGAGTTATAACAGCAATAAGACTTATAATGAATTTGTTTTTTAACATATTTTTTTAATTCCTTTCGATGATCCAGTTTAAGTAAAAAATAGTTACTCTTAGTCGTGTGAATTCTTACATAACATTTCTTTTTTGTACTTTGCAGTAAAAATAAGCACTTTATAACAATTTAGTGAATAAAACATAATCACCAAATAACTATATTCACAAATCTCCTGATATTTTCTCCTTTACTATTATTTAAAGCGCTTTTATTACTTGTATCCATAGTATAGAATGAAAACGAGTAAATTATTTTATATGGTATCAATAGTCACATTGAATTTAAAAAAGGAAGTGAACGACGAATGGAAATTCATGAATTACTACGTAAATTTCGAAAGGAAAGGGGGTTATCTCAAAAAGAGTTAGCACATAAAATAACTTCTAGAGAATCTTTAGTAAAATACGAAAGTGGTAAAAATCAGATTCCATTGATTCCTTTATTAGCTTTTTTAAAAAAGATGAACATTGAGTTAGACGAATGTTTATTTTATTTAAATAAAATAAACGGAAATCATCCAAGACAAAAGTTAAATCAGCTACTTAGTCAATTGGAAGATGTCCAGTTACCAATTGACGACCGATTAAGAAATTTAGAATTAGATATCAAAAAAACAAAAAGCATTGTTGATAAGCGGAATTATCTAATAGCTAAAGGCTATCAATGGCATTTACTACCGAATGATGAAAGAAAGTTTACCCTACATGATAAGGTTTATATCAAAGCGATCATGAACCATCTAGAAAAAGTAGCAGAATATGGTCGTTTTGAAATAGTCACATTTACTTCACTGGCTTTTCTTTTTACAACAGAATTTATTCAAATGCAAGCTTCGAAAGTAGAAAGAATGGGTGATAACGAAAATTTTCTCTCTTCACTTTGCACGTTGTATCATGTTCTCTTTCTTTTAATGCTAGAAAGAAAAGAAAGCGGCTATTCAAAAGAATATCTAGAAAAATTAAAGATGGTTCGAGGTAGACTAGTGACACCACAAAAAACAGAGGTACACGAAAGGTTTGACGATTTGCTACTGAATAGCTTGGTCGAGCGTACAGCTAATCCTAAGCAATTAACAGATTTTTTTATGGGGATTAGGTTAATTGGTGCAACTCAACTTGAAGAGGAGTTTCTTTTAGCTTTAAAAAAATATGAGAGACTTTATGGTCTTTCTCTTTTACCTTCAATTATAGAATAAAAACCGTTGGTAGTAAGGAAGTTTTGGGCAGCTAAGCTATTTAAAGATGAGCTAGGGATGAAATGTTTTGCTTTTGTTTTTTTATGAAGAAGTATAGTTTTGATAACCATTTACATATAAAGTGAGTCATGTCGCAAAGACGTTGTTCATGTTTTAGGAGTGAATGAATAGGTTCTTTTAATGCTTTTCTCTAATAAAATAATAACTGTCCCACAAAAGTTAGTGAAAAACTAGCTCTTGAGGGACAGTTACACTGATTTATTACAACTACTTTTTGATTGAGTTAACTATTTTTAGTAAACTGCGCTTGATATAGTTGATGATAGTACCCGTCTTTTTGTAGTAATTCATCGTGGGTACCCATCTCAACGATGGCGCCTTGCTCCATGACTAAGATTTGATCGGCATTTTTGATTGTCGATAAACGGTGGGCAATCACAAAGCTCGTTTTGCCTTCCATCATTGTTAAAAAGGCATCTTGAATTTTCTTTTCCGTCAAAGTATCGACTGAACTAGTTGCTTCATCTAGGATCAACATGGGAGGGTTGCTGATCATTGTACGGGCGATCGTTAACAATTGTCTTTGTCCGTCAGAGATTTTCAGACCTTGTCCGCCGATTTTTGTTGCTAACTTTTCAGGCAAGCGTTCCACAAATTCATACATATACGAAGCTTTGAGTGCTTGATTGATTTCTTCATCACTAGCATCTGGATTGCCATACTGTAGATTTTCTTTTAACGTACTGTCAAAGAGCCAAGTATCTTGTAAAACCATACCAAAGCTTTTTCGCAAGCTATCTCTTTGGATATCTCGAATATCATACCCGTCGATCGTAATGGTTCCACCTGTCGCATCATAAAAACGCATCAACAGGTTAACTAACGTGGATTTACCAGCACCAGTCTTACCTACAATCGCAATCGTTTGCCCTGGTTTAGCAACAAAACTGAAATTTTCGATCAATCGTTGACTTGGTTCATAAGAAAAGGATACATGATTGAACGCTACTTCACCTTTGATTGTTGCTGGATTCAACGCATAAGCATTAGGTTCATCTGGCGTTTCTTCGGGTTGATCGATGAGTTCAAAGGCACGTTCTAATCCAGAAAAAGCGGTTTGGATCTGTGTCGTGATTCCAGAAAGTTCAATAAACGGTTTAGAAAACTGACTAGAATAGATCGTGAAACTAGAGATCACACCGACTGTAATGGCTGAGCCACTTCTTAATGCTAGTAAACCACCAACTAATCCAATCGAAAGATAAGCTAAGTGATCCACAAAACGAGAAGACGGATTCGTCAAAGAAGAAGAAAATTGGGCACGTTGTCCTTTTTGATAAAGATCAGTGTTCAATGCTTGGAATTGTCGTTGATTCATTTCTTCTTGTTGAAAGGCTTTGACGATTTTTTGATTCCCAATCCGTTCGGTAACAAAGCCAGAGATATTCCCGATAATCTTTTGTTGATTGTCAAAGTCGTTTTGTGATGCACGGGCAACGATCCAACTCACAAGAAAAATGATCGGTGTGGAGCAAATCACGACGAGTGTCAATAACGGGCTAAGGCGTAACATAAATATAAAAGACAAGACGATGATAGCCACGCCGGCAAACATTTGGTTAAACGCCGCAGAGATCGCAATGGAAATATTATCCATATCGTTGGTAAAACGACTAACGATATTCCCGTGTGAATTTTGATCATAGTAACGAAGCGGTAATTTATTCAAACGTGCAAAGGCATCTTTTCTTAATTTTGCTACGGAAAGATAAGCCAAGCGATTACTTAAGACTTGGATTAGCCATTGACTGATCACGTTGATCAATACGATCCCGCCAAATAATAATAAGAGGTGGAACAATTGAGCAAATCGAACTTGACCTGCGCCGATCATTTGGTCAATACTTTGACCAATCTGTAAAGTCATTACCACAGTAGCGATCCCGTTGATGATCCCTAAAAGGATCGCAAACCAGATATCTTTTGAATAGGCTGTAAGGTAAGGAACGAATCGTTTGAGGGTTTTCCAGGATAATTTTTTTGTTTTCATCTTATTCTTCCTCCTGTGATGCGACGATTTCGCGATACTCAACGGAATCCTTCAATAAATCTTCATGTTTCCCTTGCGCAACGATCTTTCCTTGATCCATCACGAGGATCTTATGTGCTTCTTGAATCGAGCGGATTCGTTGAGAAATAATAATGACTGTCGTATCTAATGAGGTTTGTAATGCTTTTCTTAAGTTAAGATCGGTTTGATAATCTAACGCGCTTAAAGAATCATCTAAAATCAATAATTCAGGTTTGGCAATTAACGCACGTGCAATCGTTAGCCGTTGTTTTTGACCGCCAGAAAAGTTTTTTCCGTTTTCCATTACCTTTGTTTCTAATCCTTTAGGAAGTTGTCGAACAAAATCTTCTGCTTGAGCAATTCTAAGAGCTTCCCAACATTCTTCATCTGTGGCATCTTCTTTTCCCCATTGAAGGTTTTCACGGATGGTTCCAGTGAATAGAACAGCGGTTTGAGGAACTTGTGAGATTTGGCTTCTTAAAGGATCAAGTTTCCATGAGCGAACATCCACGTCATCAAAAGCGACGGAACCTGCGCTGACGTCATAGAAACGTGGAATCAATTGAGTTAAAGTTGTTTTTCCGCTACCGGTTGGTCCAATGATCCCCAAAACCGTGTTTCGTTTCAAAGCAAAAGTAATGTCTTGTAAAGATAATCCTGATTTTTCAGTATAACGAAAGTCGACATGTTCAAATTGAACGATATTTTCGGATTGGAAATTCGGTGTCAAGGCATCTTCTGCATCTGTCAGTGTAATGTCAGTTTCTAGGACTTCTTTGACCCGATTACCTGAAGCTTCGGCCCGGGTAAAGATAACGACCAGGTTAGATACGACGATCAATGCCAGTAACATTTGATTCATGTAATTGATCAACGCAAGGACTTGACCTTGTTGCAAATGTCCGATATTGACTTTGATCCCACCAACAGTCAATAAACAAATAATACCGATATTCATGATCAATGTGGTAGCCGGTGATAAGAGAGCTGAGATGTTTGAAACACGTAAATAGTTTTTAGCTAATTCATCGGTGTCCTCATCAAAAGTATCAATTTCTGTTTTTGTGCGGGAGAATGCCCGAATTACACGAACACCGCTTAGATTTTGACTAACCGTTTCATTTAAACGATCCAGTTTTTCTTGGACTTTTTGGTACAGTGGAATTGTTTTTTTGATGATAAAGTATAAAATGATTGAAAAAATCGGTAGGATAGCTAAGAAAAACAAGCCGATTTCCCAGTCAATCACAAAGGCCATGACGACTGAACCGATACTTAGAAATGGCGCACGGATCAATAAACGGATTACCATGGCTAATGCTAATTGGAGTTGGTTGATGTCGTTCGTCATTCGAGTGATCAATGTATCTGTACCAAAATGATTTAATTCACTATGTGAAAAGGAAT
Organism: Enterococcus hirae ATCC 9790; assembly: GCF_000271405.2. Lineage (NCBI taxonomy): Bacteria > Bacillati > Bacillota > Bacilli > Lactobacillales > Enterococcaceae > Enterococcus > Enterococcus hirae. The sequence continues at coordinate 1,468,192 of NC_018081.1, forward strand.
TGATTTTCTTGATTAGTTGATTTCTAAGCTCAGTACCAAATCCTTGTGAAGCTATTGAAGCATAATATTGACAAATGATCGCACAAATCAATCCAACAACTGACATCACGACCATCCAGATCCCCATTTGGATGATCACACCACGATCATTCATCTTTAGACCGTTATCAATCAATGAGGCCATCAATAATGGCAAAATCAATTCAAAGACAGCTTCTAAGAATTTAAAAACGGGACCCAGAATGATTTGTTTACGGTAATCTTTTGCATAACGCAATAACTGAATCATATGATTCCTCCTAAAATATATTTACCATTAGCTAAGAGAATTTTTAAGAAAAAGCCAAATAAATTTTCTCGAATTTCTTTCTTAGCTACTTAAACGGTAGGCACGGATTTAAGAGAAAGGGGAGTCAGTTGAAAGAAATTTCTGTCTATTTTACATTGATGACCCTTTTTCTTAAACGAGTACTTTCCTATGTATAAGTAGGTACTCTCACATTGTATCTTATGAAATTTAGAATGAAAAGTGAATAAGCCTTTTCATAAATGAAACTTTGAAGTGAATTAGCAAAAAAAGTCATTGACGAATCTCGTTTGTTTCTCCTTCTTTTTAGATAAAAATAGCTATTGACAAAATGAATGCGTTTCCTATGATGGAGAAGAGGTGAGAGAATGTTAAAAGAAGAAATCCAAGATTATTTAGAAAATCAAACGGCATTTATCGATTTAGCACAATTAAGTGATGTTTTTACAGCGAAATATTTAGCAGCATACTTTAAAGTGAAACGTAATACGGTCAGTCATTATCTTAATCAATTAAATGAAGCTGGCATTTTGGTTAAGATCAATTCTCGTCCGGTCTATTACTTTCATAAAATGGCTTTTGAACAGCAATTTTTTGCTTTAAGTAAAACGTATTATGCCTCAACTGAAGAAATTAGGGCTGAACAGCCTATTTTTTCAAGAAGTAAAGATCTTTTTTCTTTAGTGATCGGTCACGAAGCAAGCCTGAAAGAAAGCATTGAACAAATCAAAACAGCTCTTTTTTATCCAGATGGTGGGCTACCTGTGTTATTAACTGGAGAAAGTGGTACAGGGAAAAGCTTCTTAGTCAATATCGTTTATCAATACTGTTTAGAACATGATCTCTTACCAGAAAATGCGCCTTTCGTGACGTTGAATTGTGCTCAATATGCCGACAATCCAGAATTGTTGACGAGTAATTTATTTGGATATGTCAGTGGAGCATACACCGGTGCGACACAAGATAAGGTTGGCGCTTTTGAGGCAGCCGATGGGGGATTATTATTTTTAGATGAAGTTCATCGACTTAGCCCTGAAGGACAAGAAAAATTGTTTACGTATCTGGATCAAGGGATTATTTATCGAATGGGAGAAACGAATCAGGGGAAAAAAGTCGATGTTCGGCTCTTCTTTGCTACGACTGAAGAAGTCACCAAACATTTTCTGCCCACTTTTATGCGTCGGATTCCTTTTAAGATTGATCTGCCTTCTTTACGTGCTCGTGGAAAAGAAGAACGATTGGAGCTGATTTATTCTTTTTTCTTAAATGAACAAAGAAAAATCGAGCGTCCAATGAAAGTGAGTGGTCAAGTGCTGTCATTATTGACGAACCAAAGTTTTTCAGGCAACATCGGTGAATTGAAAAATAGCGTAAAAGTAGCTGTAGCCAAAGCATTCGCTGAACAAAAAGAGGAAGAGAGCCTATCGATCAAACTCCAACATTTACAAAGATATCTTTTGAAGGTTCCCCATCAAGACAGCCCAGCCCAATCAGCTGTGTGGATCACTGAGAAAAAAGAATTAGCTCATTTGGTTGAAAAAAGACAACCAGAACAGGAGCGAATGATCCGCTGCTTTGAACAACTATTATTGACCTTTAAGAAAAATGGCGCAACAGTAAGTAACTGTGAGGAAAAATTAAAAGAAGAAGTCGTTTATTTATTTGATTTTTTACTCTTTGAAACGAGTCGCCAAGAAAAACATGAACTACTAGTCTACTGGTTGCACTCCATTCGAGAAACGCTAAAACAAATGGAAAGTGCCTATCAGATCAAGTTTGATGGTAACAGCGTATATGCGCTAAGTTATTATCTCTATCAAAGAAGCACAGTAAAGTGGTTACCAGAAGATGGAGAAATCGAACAATTGATCAAGGAACTAGACCGCCAGTTAGAACTAATGTATCCAGCAAACTATCACTACGCCCATCGGATCTTGGAATTGACACAAGCTAAGTTAGATTTAGAAGTTACTTTATTAGATCATATTTTATTAACGATCTATTTGAGACGGACGAAATGGACAAAAGAACAAAGTGTGCCTAAAGCAATCATTGCTGCTCATGGTTATGCTACCGCTAGTAGTATGGCAAACGTCGCTAATCGACTGTTGGGAAATGATCTGTTTGAATCCTTTGATATGCCCTTAGATGTGACACCCCAACAAATTGCGGATGAAATGATCGATTACAGTAATCGTCATGATATCTCTAATGGACTGATCATTTTAGTTGATATGGGCTCGCTAAAAGAAATCCATCAACTATTCAAAGATCAGGTCTTTGCCCCAATCGTTATTTTGAATAATGTGACAACACCATTAGTTATCAGTATTGGAGAAAAAATGCAAAAAATGACTGATCTGGAAGAAATCGTCAAGGAAGCGGTGGCCTCCTTGGAAGCAGAGTGGACGATCATTTACCCTCAAAAAAATAAACAAAAAGCATTACTGATCACTTGCATGACGGGGATCGGAACGGCTGTCCATATGAGTGAACTACTTGAAAAAAGTTTACCAGCAAACAGCGCACTTAAAATCATCCCTTATGAATACCAAGTATTAACACAAAGAAAATTAACGGAATCGGTTTTTTCGATGTACGATGTGATTGGCATCATTGGGACAACGAATCCTCAAATCGACACGATGCCATATCTTTCGTTAGAGTCATTGATTTCAGGAGAGAAAATGGATGAACTTGTTCAATGGCTGGCTCCTATTTTTTCATTGAAAGAACAAGCTAACTTTGATCAGCAATTTGTCCGAAATTTTTCATTAGAAAAAGTACTGGAGTCGGTGACGATCCTTGATACAGAAAAAGTGATGACAGAAATCGAGTTGTTTATGCGTGAATTGGAGATGCGTTTTGATAAGAACATCACGACGCCACAAAAGATCGCCCTTTTTGTCCATGTCAGTTGTTTGATCGAGCGATTGATCAGGCAGATCCCGATTGAAAGTTACCATGGTCAAGAACAGTTGTTACAGTGTCAAAAAGAAACCTTGGATCGAATCAAAGAAGCATTTAGTGTCATCGAAGAACATTATAGTGTCACGATCCCACCATCAGAAGTCGCTTATATTTATGATATTCTCGAAAATGTAGAGGATAAAATAGGCTCAGAAGAAGAATTTTAATCGTAAGCAAGATACCGCCACTATGTTGGCACGTATCTTGCTTTATTTGTAGTGAGAGTAAGAAAGAGGTGGAAACATGGAAAGAACAATTATTCTAGCCTCCCATGGACGTTTTGCTTCAGGGATTTTAGATTCTTTGGAACTTATTTTTGGTAAAACGCATTCGATCCTAGCGTTAGATTGCTATGGAACTGAAACGTTTGATTTAGCAAAATCAGTGCAGCAATTGATCAACGATCATCAAGGGCAAGAGTTGATCATCATCACTGACTTATTTGGTGGCAGTGTAAACAATGAATTTTTGCAGTACATTAACCGACCGAATATCTACTTGATTGCTGGTTTGAATCTGCCATTGTTGATCGAGATTGCCACAAAAATTGAGACAGCTGATTCAATCGTTGAATTGATCCATCAGGTATTGAATGATTCAAAAGAAATGATCCAATTTTGTAATGAAAGTATCGAAAAAAAATGGAAGAAGAAGAATTTTAGGAGGGATTGGAAATGATTATTTTAACAAGAGTCGATCATCGTTTATTGCATGGTCAAGTCGCTTTTTCTTGGACACAATCAATTGGGGCAGATTGTATTTTGATCGCAAATGATGATGTGCCAAACAATGAAATACGCAAAACAACCATTAAGTTGGCAAAGCCACAAGGAGTGAAACTAGTGATCAAATCGATTGAAGATTCGATCGCTGCATTACAAAGTGGCGTAACGGATAAATATAAACTATTTATCGTAGTAGAGTCTGTGAGAGATGCGTATCAATTAGCAAAAGCTTGTCCACAGATCAAGCAAATCAATTTAGGTGGGATTAAAGCAAAGGAAGGAACGCGGAGTCTAGGTAAAGCGGTCAACGTATTACCTGAAGAAGAAAAATTGTTGGAACAAATGATCGCTGATGGGATAGAAGTAGAAATTCGTCAAGTACCAGCAGATAAAAAAATAGCAGCAAAGGAAGTCTTATGAGAAAGGAAGAATAAAAGATGATCCTACAAGCAATTCTTTTAGGTCTGGTTGCCTTTATTGCGCAATCAGAGTATGCGTTAGGAACTTCCCTGCTTTCTCGTCCGATCGTAACGGGATTATTTACAGGGATTGTTTTGGGAGATGTAAAAACAGGTATTATTATGGGAGCAACTTTGGAATTAGCTTTTATTGGTTCATTTTCAGTTGGAGCATCGATTCCACCAGACGTTGTGACCGGTGGAATCTTAGGAACTGCATTTGCCATTACTGCAGGAGCAGGAACAGAAACAGCATTACTATTAGGTTTACCAATTGCGACACTTACCCTTATTTTAAAAAATGTTTATTTAGGACTATTGATTCCGATCATGAACCACAGAGCAGATCGTTATGCGGAGGATGGGAATTATAAAGGGGTCGAACACATGCACTTATTAGCTGGTTTCGGCTTGTCATTGATGCTTGGTCTGGTAGTCATGATTTCTTATTTAGTCGGAAGTCAAACGATCGGGAATCTCTTAGCGAAAATACCAGATTTTGTGCAAAACGGCTTGACCGTTGCAACTGGGTTGATTCCAGCACTTGGATTTGCCATGCTGGCACGTTTATTGATCAATAAAAAAGTAGCACCTTATTTCTTTTTAGGCTTTGCTGTAGCAGCTTACTTAGAGATTCCAGTAACAGGTATTGCCATCTTTGGGGCGATCTTAGCCGTCATTGTCGTCAATATCATGAACGTACGTCAAGTATCCGTTCAAACTTCAGCAGGGGAGGTAGAAGAGGATGAAGACTTCTAATCAAGAAGAACACAAAGTGACCAAAAAAGAATTGAATCAGGTCTTTTGGCGCTCATTTCAAATGGAATTTTCATGGAACTATGAAAGACAGATGAATATGGCCTATGTCTTTGCCATTATTCCCATCTTGAAAAAGCTCTATCATACCAAAGAAGAAATGTCAGCGGCGCTTAAACGCCATTTAGAGTTTTTTAACACGACACCACATATCGTGACCCTGATCTTAGGGATCAATGCAGCGATGGAAGAAGAAAATAAAAATGACCCAGAATTTGATGTAACAGCTATCGATAGTATCAAGACCTCACTGATGGGACCTTTAGCAGGGTTAGGCGATTCATTCTTTTGGGGAACGTTGCGTTTGATCGCGACGGGTGTTGGGACTTCACTAGCACTACAAGGAAATATTTTAGGACCAATTTTATTCCTTTTGATTTTCAATATCCCTCATGTTTTGTTTCGTTACTTGGCAACAAGTTGGGGCTATCGACTAGGTACTGGATTTTTAAAGAAAATCCAAGCAAACGGAATGATGGAAAGTTTAACGTTAGGTGCTTCAATCATTGGATTGATGGTAGTTGGCGGGATGACTGCGACGATGATCGATATCAATATTCCTTTGAAAATCGGAACAGGTGAAAATGCTGTCACGGTTCAAAGTATTTTTGATGATATCGTTCCTCATATTTTAAGTTTAGGTGCCTTTGGAGCAGTCTTTTATTTATTGAAAAAAGAAGTCAAACCATTGATGATTTTGATTGGATTAGCTATTTTTGGGATTGCTGGTTCATGGATTGGTATCTTTTAGAAAAGGAGAGAACAAGATGGTCACAATGCTTGATTATATTCATGAAGAAAAAACAGCTTTATCAGCGATTCTTGAAAAGAATGATTCGTCACTTCATGTGTCTTATCAAAACATGCAACACGTTCTGATTCTGGCGACAGGTTCTTCGTATAATGCTTGTCTTGCTGCAAAGCCGGCACTAGAAAGCTATGGAGACATCACTGTGGATATCCAAGAACCTTATCATTTTAATCATTATGGGAAATTGTCAGAAGAAGTTGATACAGTCATCGCTGTTTCTCAAAGTGGGAAAAGTGCTTCGACAGTCGATGCCATTCGAAAGATCCGATCATCAAAACGACGGACGATCGCTTTAACTGGAGATGATCAAAGTCCGATCACCAAAGAAGTGGATCAAGTGATTGACTTGAATATGGGCGTGGAAAAAGTGGGGTTTGTTACCAAGGGCTATTCAGCAACCGTTCTTCAGTTGATTCTCTTAGGTCTAGCGATTGGAACCAGTAAAGACAGAATAACAGCAGCGCAAAAAGAAGAAAAACTAGTTCAACTAAGAGAAATCGTGATGAAAATTCCTCAGATCATTGCGCAAACAGAACAATTTTTTGAAAAAAATGAAGCACTCTTTCGTGTAGCAAAACGATTTATTGCGATCGGGTATGGACCGAATTGGGGAACAGCAAAAGAGTTTGAAACCAAGTTTACAGAAACTGTTCGGGAACCTTCCCAAGGCTTTGAATTAGAAGCATACATGCACGGTCCGTATTTAGAAGCCAATCCTGGTCACATCCTATTCTTCCTGGAAACCGATAGTGATAGTCAAAAACGTTCCCAGCGATTAGCACAATACATGAAACAATATGTTGGACAGGTCATTGTTGTAACGACTGAAGGAGAAACGACTGAGAATCAGCTTAGTCTGGGAATCACTAGCGAAGAAGATCTTTCTGTTTTAGCTTTAGTTGTACCGATCCAAGTTTTGGCTTATAAAATTGCGACTGCCAAAGGGATCGATTTAGGACAAAGAATTTTTGATGATTTTGATGAAGTATTAAAAAGTAAAATTTAAGAGGTGGAGACTATGTTAAAATTCAATGAACAAAAACAAATCGAGGATATCAATGGGGCGCTAGCTTTACGTCCGCAAGTGGAACAAATCATTGACGGATTGGGAGAGGGATTCGATGCAATTTATTATTTAGGAATCGGCGGAACCTACGCGTCAGCGATGCAAGCTGTGACTTATATGAATGGTAAAAGTAACCTACCTGTTTATGTCCAACATGCAGCAGAATATTACACAACTGGCAACAAACGCCTAACAGAAAAATCAATTGTTGTCTTGTCTTCAGTTACTGGTACCACGCAAGAAGTCGTGCAAGCGGTCAAAGAAATCAAAACAGTGGGTGCGACACTGATCGGGTTTATTGATACAAAAGAGAGTATTCTCGCTGAACTTTGTGACCATACGATCACTTATCCTGCACCTGGAACCGAACAAATCAAATTCTTTATGGTCGCAGATCGTTTGATGTATAATCATGGCGAATTTGAAGACTACGAAACCTATTATCAACAATTAGAAGAGCACTTAGCAGTTGGCTTAGTCGAAGCCGAAAAACAAGCAGATGCTTTTGGATTAGCGTTTGCTGAAAAACATCGTCACGATTCGATGCACTATTTTATCGGTGCTGGGAACCAATGGGGCGCTGTCTATTCTTATGCGATGTGTTATTGGGAAGAGCAAAGTTGGTTGCCTTCTAAATCGATCCACGCTGCTGAATTTTTACATGGTACGCTAGAAGTGATTGAAGAAACGACACCAGTGACGTTGTTCTTAGGAGAAGATGAACAACGTGTACTTGCAGAAAGAGTCGCAAACCTATTACCAAAAATCTGTGCAAATTATACATTGATTGATACAAAAGACTATCCAATTGAAGGAATTGACGAAAGTTATCGTGGACGTGTCCTTTCTTATTTGCTGATGCATGCGGTGACGCAACGAATCGATGCGCATATCGAGCAATTAAATTGTCACCCCTTAGAAATCAGAAGATATTACCGTCAATTTGAGTATTAAGCGACACAATCAGTTCTAAGAGGAACGATTTCGTAAAATAATAAAATAAAACATACCAATATGAATCGTCTGTCAGTGAAATAAACGGTTCATGCTGGTATGTTTTTTGGTTATGACATGGATCAAGTGAGCGATTTGATCCGTGTGTTGATATGTTGATAGAAGAATTTTTATGAATTGTTTGATAAGTCAGTTAAGAGATTACGAGGTTGGATATTCGCATCAATCACATTGTAAAAGGCATTTGAAGTATCATTCACATCCCAAACGGCTAAGATGACATGATAACCGAGATGATCACTTGGAATAGTGATCGTGTGTGTTAGATTTGTGTCAGCATCTTTCCCGTGACCGTCTACCTCACCTATAAATTGAAATTCATCGCGGGATAATGGTTTGTTTGGATTCCAATTATTTTTCGTGATATAGTAATGCCATTTAGCTGTTTTATGCGCGGCAGTATAAGACCAAGTGAATTTCGTTGGACCAGTTGAAAGGTTTTGTTTTGTCCAAATAGTAGCAGTTTGTTTGTCTAATTCAAATCCTTTGGCACCATTTGCGGAAGCAATTTTTCCATCTGCAGGTCCACCATTTGGGAATCCTTTAGGTGCTTCTAGTGATTGTGGCTCAGTAATTATTTCACCGTATTTTTCAAGAGCTGCATGCCAATTCTTCCTACTGTCTAATTCTCCTTGATAGGCACGACTGATAGGTTTCTCCACATAACCGTGAGCATCCACATTAACTGTCGATAAGGCAGTTAAACCAGTTGTTGCTAAAACGAGTCCTAATCCTACGACTAAACTTTTTTTCATCTTGATTCCCTCCATCAATTGCTTATTACGTGAAATAAATTTTTTCACAAAAATAGTATAAAACGATAGGAGAAGAGGGTTAAATATTGTTTGTTATTGCAACAAAAAAAGTATGGTTCCTAAAAAAGTTCGCTCAGTTCGCTATCATGAAAAAGCGTTCGATAAAAGATAACTTCTTTCTGATACGCTCTTATTATTGATGAGTGGCAAAAGTGAAACGAAAAAGATCCCACGATGTTGAGCCTAGCAATACTAGAACTACCCATCGTGGGAAAGATTGAGCAAATGTTTTCAATAAACAGTAAAGAAAATGAAGAATGATTGATTGTTCAGTTAAAGAGAATCACATGGATTCATTTAAATCATTTAAGATACTACGAGGTTGAATATTCGCATCAATGACATTGTAGAAGGCATTTGATGTATCACTTACATCCCAAACTGCTAAAATCACATGATAACCTATCCGGTCATTTGGGATCGTAATGGTGTGAGTTGGACTCGTGCTAGCTTGCGCACCTTTTCCTTGGACTTCGCCGATCAATTGAAGTTCATTGCGAGAAAGTGGTTTATTCTGGTTCCAACCTGGTTTAGTGATATAGTAATGCCATTTACTAGTTGGGTGTGATTGCGTATACTTCCAAGTGAATTTTGTCGCTCCCCCTGTTAAATTTTGTTTCGTCCATAGACTAGAAGTTTGCTTATCTAATTCAAATCCTCTTGCACCATTTGCAGAAGCGATTTTTCCATCTGCTGGTCCACCTTTAGGGAATCCCTGAGGAGCTTCTAGTGATTGTGGTTCATTAATGATCGGACCATATTTTTGAACTGCGAAATCATAGCCAATGTTTTCTTTATCCAATTGACCTTGATAGGCACGGCTAATTGGCGAGATAACATAACCATGTGCTGAAACATTGACGGAAGATAATGTTGTCAATCCTGTCGTTGCTAAAACCAAACCTAACCCTAATAAAGAACTTTTTTTCATATTATAACTTTCCTCCAAATAATTTTTATGAAAAGGTTTTCTTTTCATGGATTTAGTATAACGGGGAGAACAATAAGCTTAGATTGTTTGTCTAGCATTACAACAAAAATAACATCTTCCGGTTCGTAATTGTTAATTAGCTTTGTTTTGTAAACTGCTTTCAATCAATGAATTTTTGAGATTGCTAAAATATTCTTTAGCATTAGTCAAATCTAACCACTCAAAAAAACGAAGACCCTTTTCGATTTCCGAGATGGCTGAATGATCGCCATCTGCTAATCGATCCAAAGCCGCAAATAATTTATACTGGGCAAGATCAACTGACTGTTTGTGGTTTTGCGTTAATCTTTTCAGTTCGCATAGAAAAAGTTTTCTAAGAATCGCAGAATGACGGTTAAATGAGAGGCGTAAACCATTAAGAATAAAATTAGAGAAAAGTTCTGAATAGTAGGTAGCGTCTATGTACGTTTTCATTTTTGATACACTGGTTTGAAAGAGATGGATGATGTATTGATCATCAAAAATAAACAAACAGTTTGAAAAAATCGTTAGTTCAAAATGTCCCCAGGTTTCAATTTTTTCAAGATAATTTTTGATCACAAAAATTTCTTCTTCTATTTTCAAATTGGTATCAGTATGGTTGTAGAGGTAGTTCATAATCAATTTTCGTTGGGCATAAATCAAACGATAGTAGATGCTGCCTGTTTTTTCGTATTCGTTTAGTAGTTCTAATTCTTGTTCGTGAGTGATTTTTTTGGATGAGATGAGATAGTTGGTCAATTTTTGTTTATTCGTAAGTGAATTGCTATTAAGAAGAAATTGATACTCTTCTAAAGTAATGTTCATTCGTTCAAGGTAGTTAACTAATAGTTCAAAACTGATCTTTGTTCCTCTTGATTCAAACGCAGCAAGGGTTCCTCGTTGTGAGATACCTCGTGTCAACTGTTCTTGTGTTAAGCCACGTTCTTTTCTTAACTTACGAATCAGAGACGAATGGTTAGTCATATTTTTATCCTCCTAGTGTTTTTTTATATATATTGTAGATGTTTTTTTAAATATATCACAAATGTAATAAAATTTAAATAAAGCGTCATTTTTGCGCGCTTTTAAAGAAAAAGTGCGTAATTGATTATTTGGGTGTTGCAATACTATGCAAATAATTGTAATCGTTTTAATTGATGGTGTAATATGTTATGTAATAAAGAATAATGGAGGCGGTTTGATGAAGAAAAAACTAGTATTATTTTCTGTAGGTGTGTTTAGTGCAATAGTAAGTGGAGGTACGACGGTTTTTGCAGCTGATGCAGCAGACACGATGCCTGACCTCGCGAATAAACAAATTGCAGTCGGATACTATCATAACTGGCAAGCGGAACAAGGCGCAGGCTATCAAGGAGGTCGTCCAGCCGACATTGATTTGGCCAAAATAAATCCTTTTTACAATGTAGTGACGGTTTCGTTTATGAAAGGAGAAGGGATTCCTACTTTTAAACCTTATAATATGACGGATCAGGCCTTTCGTGAAAAAGTAGCAACATTGAATGCGCAAGGGCGAGCAGTCATTATTTCTCTAGGAGGAGCAGATTCACATATTGAATTACATCGTGGCCAGGAACAAGCTTTTGCGAATGAAATCATTCGGTTAGTAGAAGTATATGGCTTTGATGGATTAGATATTGATTTGGAACAAACTGCGGTGGCTGCTGGGGATAATCAAACAGTCATTCCGGCGGCATTAAAAATCGTTCGTGAGCATTACAAGAAAGAAAACAAACATTTTATTATCTCAATGGCGCCTGAATTTCCATACTTAAGAACAAATGGAGCATATGTACCATATATTACAGCTTTACAAAATGAATATGACTTTATTGCCCCTAAATTGTATAATCAAGCAGGCGATGGGATCAGTGTTGGGACGGAATGGATTGCCCAAAACAATGACAATAAAAAGTATGAATTTTTGTACGGGATTTCAAAATCATTTAATGAAGGAAGCGGTGGCTTTATCCAAATTCCGGCAAGTAAACTAGCTCTAGGGATCCCAGCTAACGAAGATGCCGCAGCGAATGGCTATGTTAAAGATCCTTCAAAGGTCTACCAAGTATTTGAACAAATGACAAAAGATCAAACGCCATTAAAAGGAATCATGACATGGAGTGTCAATTGGGACGAGGGCAGAAATAAAGCTGGGATTGCCTATAATCAGTCGTTTGCGAATGCTTATCAAGGATTGTTCAAAGAGCAAGTACCAGATACTGAGAAACCTTCTAAACCAGAAAATTTAAAAGGAACTGCAACGCAATCAAGCATTTCATTAAGCTGGTCAGCTTCTACTGATAATGTGCGTGTTTCTCATTATAATATTTATCAAAACAAACAACTCATTGGCACTAGTAACACAACCAATTATACGGTGAGCAACTTATCCCCTGACACAACCTATTCATTTACGGTTGAAGCAGTCGATACATCAGGAAATCGCTCAACATCGTCTGACGTATTAACGATCAGAATACAAGCTGGTTCACAATTACCAGCCCCTTCGATGCCAACTGGTTTAGTAGTAAAAGGTGTATCGCAAAACTCTGTGACACTCGGTTGGTCTGCAAATGATCCGAAAGAAGAGGTCATCGGCTATGAAATCTATCGAAATGGAACGCTAGTGACAATAACGAAGTCACCAACTTTCGTAGATACTGGTTTAACTCCTGACACAACGTATACTTATCAAATAGCAGCTGTTAACATTTCTGGTATTTCTAAGAAAAGTCAACAAGTGACAGCGAAAACGACAGCAGATAATCAAGCAGAAGAATGGAAAATTGGGAAATTATATAATATCGGTGATATTGTGACCTATAAAGGAAATCTTTACCGTTGTCGTAACATCCACATGGGACAAATCGGTTGGGAACCTGATGTAGCTTTAGCATTATGGCTGAAGATCAGTTAATAAAGTTAACAAAATAAAAAAGAGTCAGAGTGCAGTATGTCAGGGCTATTACAATGAGGATGTAATGAGGACATAGACATATAAGGCGCACTCTGATTTTTTTACATAAAATTGTCAGAATCAAAATATAAGATAAGCCACGCAACCATTTTACATGCTCTGATCTAAATAGTTATTTTCAGTTGTTCAGGATGAGAGAATAAACAAAAGAAGAAAACACACAGTTCAATCTGAATTCTGGTGTTTTCTTCTTTTATCATTTAGTAACGATCGTACAAAAGTGATGGGACAAACGATGCAACCCATATCGCTGGAATAAAAATAACTGAAACATTAATTAAAATGGCGGTGTAACAGACCACATATTCTAGCCCCCCTTTCTAGTTGATTCAATGATTATTTATATGATAATTATAACGCTTTGAATGACATAAAATTAAAATGTATCTTAATACAACAATGTCAAGTGTTAAACAAACTGTTAAAACGGGAAAAATAGTTTTCAACATTTAGAGTATCTATACTATAATAGTTACTATCAACTATTTGGAGGAATATCAATGAAACAAAAAATTGCAGTTTTAGGCCCAGGCTCTTGGGGGACTGCTTTAGCGCAAACCTTAGCAGAAAACGGACATGATGTTCGTATTTGGGGAAATGTTCCTGAACAAATCGATGAAATGAATCAGTATCATACAAATAAACAATTTTTACCTAACCTAAAAATTTCCGAAACGATTATCGGTTATAAAGAATTAGCAGAAGCAGTGAAGGATGTCGATGCGGTTTTATTCGTTGTACCAACGAAAGCCATTCGTTCAGTTGCTCAAGAATTGATTGAGAAAATGAATACTAAACCAATCATCATTCATGCAAGTAAAGGGTTAGAGCAAGGAACACATAAACGCATTTCTGAAGTTATTGCTGAAGAGATTCCAGAGGAAAAAAGAAAGGCAATCGTCGTGCTTTCTGGACCAAGCCACGCGGAAGAAGTTGCTGTTCATGATATTACGACCATTACTGCTGCAAGCATTGATCAGCAAGCGGCAATCTATGTGCAAGATCTGTTCATGAATGATTATTTTAGAATTTATACGAATAATGATGTCATCGGAGTTGAAACGGGTGCGGCTTTAAAAAATATCATTGCTATCGGTGCTGGTGCCATCCATGGATTAGGTTTTGGTGATGATGCAAAAGCGGCGATCATGACTCGAGGATTAGCGGAGATTAGCCGTCTAGGAGTGGCAATGGGTGCCAATCCATTGACATTTATTGGCTTGAGTGGTGTAGGTGACTTAATCGTGACTTGTACAAGTGTCCATTCTCGTAACTGGCGAGCAGGAAATTTGCTTGGTCAAGGACATAAATTAGAAGAAGTACTTGAGAATATGGGAATGGTGGTTGAAGGAGTCTCTACTACTAAAGCTGCGGTTGAATTAGCGGAACAACTAGGGGTAGAGATGCCGATCACACAGACAATCTACAATGTATTATATAATGGAGAAGACATCAAACAAGCAGCCAAAGAAATCATGTTGCGAGATGGTAAAATAGAGAATGAATTTTCATTAAGCTAAGGGCTTATATTGAAATGAGAGGACGGGGTGTATGAAAGTTAAGAAAGCAATCATACCTGCAGGTGGTTTAGGCACGCGTTTTTTACCTGCGACAAAAGCAATGGCTAAAGAAATGCTTCCTATTGTTGACAAACCAACGATCCAATTCATTGTTGAAGAAGCATTAAAATCTGGGATTGAAGATATTTTAATTGTTACTGGGAAAGAAAAACGTCCGATCGAAGATCATTTTGATGCTAACCTTGAATTGGAATTAAATCTGCGTGAGAAGGGAAAACTCGATTTATTAAGTACCATCAAGGAAACAGAAGCTGTTAATCTTCATTTTATCCGACAATCTTACCCCAAAGGATTAGGGCATGCAGTTCTTCAGGCCAAAGCATTTGTAGGAGATGAACCATTTGTTGTCATGTTAGGGGACGACTTGATGGTGGATCAAGTCCCTTTGACAAAACAGCTAATGATGGACTTCGAGGAAACTCATTCATCAACGATTGCAGTGATGGAAGTTTTGCCAGAAGATACAGGAAAATATGGAATCATTGATCCTGGAGAGGAAGAAAAAACTGGGTTATATCGAGTAAGAAAAATGGTAGAAAAACCTACTCCTCAAGAGGCGCCTAGTAACCTTGCCATTATTGGACGCTATTTATTAACACCAGACATTTTTCCAATACTCGAAACGCAAACACCAGGTGCGGGCAATGAAATCCAATTAACGGATGCGATTGATACATTAAATCGCCATCAAAAAGTCTATGCAAGAAATTTTAAAGGGAGACGATATGATGTTGGTGATAAATATGGTTACATGCGAACCAATATTGATTATGGGTTACAACATCCAGAAATCGGCGCTACCCTTAAAGAGTATCTGATACAACTTAGTAAAGAGTTATAATTTCTAAACTAAGGTACTTTTACTTGGTCTTATCTAGTTCGTTGCTTAAATTTTAGTAAAATACTTTTTGTTAGCTATTAAAATAAACGTCATTTTGCTTATTATGTAGTAATATAAAAGAGTTATGGCAAAATTGACTTTTAAATACAGAAAAGGTGTGTAGCTTTGTATGGGAAAATTGATTACAATCGGTCAAACACTTCTTGATGGATTGAAATGGCTGATGGAAGGAAATAACTGGTTGTTTTTGACTCCATTGGTGCTAATTTGTGGATATGTTTTCATTCAAATGGCTAGAAAAAAAGAGAAATTATTGATTTTTATCTGGTATTTAGCAACAATTTCTATTTTAAGTGTTATGCTTGAACTTGCTTTAGGTGCGTGGGAAGCTATGATTTTTGCTTTGATATTTATCATAGGTTATTTCATCATCTTTATCCCTTATTTCTTTAGAGGCGTTCATATCGGCAAAAAAGGCAGACACACGGCTTCTCATCGCAGAACAAAACGATCAGATAAACGCTAAAAGCAGTGAGTTAAGAAAGTTGATCTATGTAGCTTGCAACTACGGTTATTGCTCGCTTGAGTTTTTCGTTAGAACAAAGCAATCGCTGGTTAAATCCATTTTATTTGGATGAGCGGTTGCTTTTTTGTCTGGTTTTAGGGTCTGAGTATACCATTTAAGGAATGGGAGTTAGCAAAAAGCAGTAGGGGAGAGTCATCCTGGTAGGCTAAGCAAAAAAATGATCATGACATGTCTAATTGTGGACGGCAAATTTATTTATTTAAGTAGATATTGGCTGTTATCATTGATAAAAAATAAATCTAAAAACAAGAATCCTATCACGATAGGATTCTTGTTCAGTTAAAAAAAGTTGATTTATATGTCAAGAAAACAGACCATGGTTTTTTTATTTTTTCGGACTTGCACTTGTCTGATAGATTACTTAAAATGATTGAAGATAGAAACAGCAGAATAAAAAAAGGCTCCCTAATAGTTAGCGGCAACTAACTATCAGGGAATGACCAGTCACACGTATACACCCTGACCGATCATTTGCCATAGTCAATGCAAGGCATCGACCGTATTTATTGTACCTAATTTCTGGGGAGATTTTTACCCTTGTGTCGGTTTTTCGATGGTCGGTAGCTCGTTTATTTACTATGTCAAGGTATTGGGCAGTATGCTCAATGCCTTTTTTTATCTTTCATTTTCAAGCAAAAGGTTGATACGTCTTAACTGATTTCTTTTTTTATGTTTTAGCACACTTGCTGTTTTTGTTGTGAAATTAAAGGTGGAGAAATAAATGAGTTTACGCTATTTTGATTATTATCAGCAACTAGAAAAGAAATTAAGAATCGAAGAACCCTTGATGGTTCAAGCTGCTTCTTTAATTGCTCGTCAAGTTTCATTAGGTGGACGTTTACAAATCTTTGCTAGTCGTACACTAAGCGGGATAGCATTTGAGTTTTGGGAGCATTTACCTGAAATGATACCGGGCAAGTTAATTGAAAATCCGGCAAATGGGATATATGAAACTTTGGAAGGAACAGGAAAAGCGATCATTGATCAGCTCTCTGTCAAACAAGCAGATATTTTTCTACTTCTTTCCAATGAAGGTAGGGATCCAAGTATTGTGGAGTTAGCTCAATGGATCAAGTCAAATGGTCATTTACTGATTATTGTTACTGGATTTGATCTCTCGCGAAGTATCAAATCACAACACAGTAATGGGTTGCGATTGTTTGAATTTGCTGACCTAGTATTGGATAACCATGCACAAATGAATGATACCGCTTTATCATTGTCAGAAGTTGAGCTTGCTCTTTGTGATAGTTCCTCTATCGCTACCATATTACTATTGCAGCAAACCCTATATTTTACAGTCTGCCAGCTGATTCGTTAGGGAACGTAAAAATAGAATGAATGGAAACATTGCCTTGAAGTAGATGAAAAAGGGACACCTTTGAATAAAACTAGGAACATTCGGCGATTTCTAAGTGTTAGTGTAAAAATTAGAGCAAGGTAACATCTTTTTTCAATAGTTAAAACAAGCAAAATATCACAAAGAAGAGACAAAAAAGAATTCACTTGAATTCTTTTTTGTCTCTTAATACACGTTGATGAAAGAGTCTTCCCCAAAACTCTTTACATTGCAATTATAGTACATTAGTTATGATTATTGCAATGAAGATTGTTTATAGATTAAAAAAAGTCTGAAGCAGCTATTTTTTCTAATACACTATCTGTTTTTTTATTCGTTTTTTTTCGGATAAATAATGAATAAAAAATTCTATTTATATCGAATGTTGAAAAAATATACATATTTAAAAAATGATAAAATGTAATTGGTTTTTCTTCATAAATAATAAAACAAGTAAAGATATCATATGAAACTAATTGATTATATGCTTGCGTCACAAAATACAAGAGAGTTATTTAACTTTTTTTGGTTGTTTTTAACAAAAATAAAAAAGATTGCTTTAATAGATAATTAATGTGTTTAGCGTTTTTTTGCTGTATAATCTAATCTGATATTGATTGTTTTATTCATAAAAATTTAAAGATAGAAAGGAAGACTTCATAGTGAAGAAGCAAGTGTCTTCGGGGAAATCCAAACGGGATCTCACAAAAATGACGACACCTCATACTTATGTCATCATTTTTGGAGTGGTCATCCTTGCTTGGTTGCTGACATTTATTGTACCAGCAGGAAAATTTAGTACACAAGATATCGAATACCAAGATGCAAATGGAGAAACAAGTACGCGAACTGTATTACGCCAAGATTCATTTCGTTATGCTTATGCCTTGGATCGCTCCTATGTATTTGATCAATTAGAGAAGTTACAAAATGATCCGACGGAAAGAGAGAAATTAAAAGTCCCTGAAAAAGGGTTAGAAGAAGTGATTTCTGAAGGTGAAAAGAAATTAACGCAAGAAAAGTTAGATGAAATCTCTTTAACAGATGATGTACTTTATGACCAATTTGGCGAACGCATTTATGATACTTCAAAAAAACTCCATAAAACGGCTCGAGTATGGGGGACCGATGATTTTGGTGGTTTCGGATTTTTGAATTTTGTCTTTGAAGGGTTAGTTTCAGGAGACAAGTATGGATCGGCTGTCGGAATCGCTGCGCTTATTTTAGTTGTTGGTGGTGCTTTTGGAATTATCATGCGCACCGGGGCAATTGATGCAGGGATCTATGCTTTCATCAGTAAGACAAGGGGACTGGAGCGTTTAGCCTTACCGCTATTATTTTTTGCTTTTTCATTCGGTGGCGCGACATTCGGCATGGCAGAGGAAGTCATTCCTTTTTCTATGGTGATGGTCCCATTTGTGATAGCTCTTGGTTATGACTCGATCGTTGCAGTAACAGTCACGTATGTCGCCTCTCAAGTCGGAAATGCGACTTCCTGGATGAGTCCGTTTAGTGTAGCAGTTGCTCAAGGGATCGCTGGCATTCCAGTGTTATCGGGTGCGACGTTCCGATTGATCATGTGGGTCGTTATCACAGCGTTATCTGCTGGCTATTTGATGATTTATGGGGAGAAAATCCGTAAAAACCCTGAAAGCTCATTGACGTATAAATCAGATGATTATTTCAGAAGTCATTTGAAAAAAACAACCGACGAGAAAAAAGCGTTTATGTTGGGACACAAATTGATTTTACTTGAAATGCTCATCGTATTGGTTTGGATCGTTTGGGGTGTTACGCAAGAAGGGTATTATATCCCAGAAATTGCTTCACAATTTTTTGTTATGGGATTAGTCGCAGGGATCATTGCAGTAATCTTCAAATTGGATGGCATGCGGATCAATGATATTGCCTCTTCTTTCCAATCGGGTGCTGCTGATTTAGCTGGAACAGCAATCGTTGTAGGGATGGCAAAAGGGATCTTATTAGTATTAGGTGGCTCAGATGCTTCTGTTCCTTCTGCTTTAAACACCATTCTACATGGTATCGGTACAGCTTTAGCAGGAGTACCAGCGGCTATCGGAGCGTGGGCAATGTATATTTTCCAAAGCCTGTTTAATTTAGTCGTGACATCCAATTCTGGTCAAGCGGCGTTAACGATGCCAATCATGGCACCACTTGCTGACTTAGTAGGGGTCTCTCGTCAAGTAGCTGTATTAGCTTATCAATTAGGCGCTGGATTTATGGATGCCTTTACCCCTGTATCAGCTAGTTTGATTGGTGTCTTAGGTGTTGCACGTATCGAGTGGGCAAAATGGGCAAGATTCCAAATCAAAATGCAAGGATTCTTTTTTGTCCTAGGTACTATCTTTATCATGATTGCGATAGCAATCGGCTTACAATAGCGAAGTAAGAATACTATTTATTAAGGTCAGGGTTAGTGAAGTATGCACGGTGTTTTTTCTGATGACAGAGGAACTCGATGCTTTTTCAAACTTACTAGCCAAAAAGTTGACTTATAGAAAGCAAGCCGAAGAGACTGAAAATAGTTTGTCTTATTTTCATTATTCTTCGGCTTTTTTATACTAAAAATAGTTACTTTTGAAACAAAGAAAACCAAAATATCGGTATCAGAAAGGATGAAGTCAAATGAAAATCATTCGTCAAATTGAGGTCTATGCACCAGATTATTTAGGGGTCATGGATGTATTGATTGCTGGGGATAAAATTATTGCGCTTGAAGAAGCGTTGACCGGTGGCTATGCTGAGTTAGAAGTGGAAGAAATTTCCGATAGTGGGAAAGTGTTGACACCGGGCTTTATTGATTGCCATTTTCACCTTTTAGGTGGAGGTGGAGAGGGCGGTTTTCAAAATCGTACGCCAGAAGTAACTTTAAGTCAATTGACGACAGCGGGTGTAACAACAGTTGTTGGGTGTTTGGGAACAGATGGTGAAGGTCGTGACATGACTGCGCTTATCAGTAAGGGAAAAGGCTTAGAAGCAGAAGGGATCTCAACTTACGTCTATGAAGGTTCTTATCGGTTACCACTCAAAACGGTTACGGATTCAATCATCAAAGATTTTTTGACAATTGATAAAATCATCGGAATTGGCGAAATTGCTGTTTCTGACCATCGATCATCTCAGCCCACATTTGAAGAATTTTCTCGAGCAACTGCTGATGCCCGAGTAGGAGGCATGTTGTCTGGTAAAGCTGGTATCGTCAATGTCCATTTAGGTGGAGGAAAACGTAAACTAGAGTTATTAACAAGGGTAGTTGAGGAAACCGAGATTCCGATTACGCAATTTTTACCTACCCATGCCAACCGCACGCCAGAACTTTTAACAGCTTGTATCGAGTTTGCGAAAAAAGGTGGGACAATTGACTTCACAGCGAGCGAAGATCCTGATTTTTGGGAACGAACAGATGGGGAAGTCCGCTTTAGTAAAGCTTTAAAACAGTTGATCGAAGCTGGCGTTTCCCTTGATCATTTTACAATGTCATCTGATGGACAAGGAAGTTTACCTTATTTTGATGAAAAAAATCACTTTCTTGGTATGGGTGTCGGAAGCGCAAAATCACTACTGGTAGGTATCAAAGAAGCGGTAGAAAAAGAAGAGATTCCACTTGAAGTAGCCTTGCGAGCAATCACAGTCAATCCCGCTCGTGTGTTAAAGCTGGAGCGAAAAGGAACAATCAAAGTAGGGAACGATGCTGATCTATGTATACTTGACAAAGAAACCTTAGCCATCGAAACAGTGATCGCCAAAGGACAAGTAATGGTTGAAAACAAAGAAGTTAAAGTGTGGGGAACCTTTGAAAAAACGATCTAAGAGCATACTGTTTGTCTGTTTTTCAAGTTGATGATACCCTGATAATAGTTAGATAGTTAGAAATGAGAAATTTAAGGGAGGAATTAAGATGGCAGATTTAAAAGGACGTTCTGAAGATGCAAAAGACAAAGTAGTTGGTAAAGGAAAAGAAGCTTACGGTAAAGCAACAGATGATAAAAGCAAAGAAGCTGAAGGAAAAGCACAATCACTTGGTGCTGATATCAAAGAAAAAGCTCGTAATTTAGGCGATGATATCAAAGAAGGCTTTGAAGATGTCAAAGAAAAATTCTCCAAAAAAGATGATAAAAAATAGTTTCTCCAAAAGAGAAGTTTGGTTAAAACTTTGAGAATGATCCTCTGGTTTTGTCCAAAGCGAGTTCTTAAGGAAGATTGATTGTAAAAGACGATAGATTTGGTTTATTGTGTTTTGCACCTCTTATAGTTAGTAAACGAACTTTTGAGGTGCGCCACGATACCGATTCTACCGTCTTTTTTTAGTATGCGTTCCAGCAAATCTGTTGATGTACTCTCTCGAATTATAATAAGTATAATTATAAGTCAATGAACTTAATAGAGCTTTGAAGTGATTGGTAGTAAGAAAGCCTTTATTGAGATCGAAAATCCTACTATAGTTATTCCTAAAAATATGGTAAAATAGACGGAGTATGTTTGTAACAGAAGAACGGATAAAAGTAGACAGTTTGTTAAATTGAGACTGTTTTAATCAATGATTTGAGGCAAGATTGGTTGTGCTTTATAAAACCAGGCTTTTTTTCTTGAGAATAGCAGATGCTAGCGATTTATCTAATTTGTTGTATAATGATGGGGAGTAGTCGAATCCATTGTTTTCGACTTTTGTGTTAAAAATAATCGATTCATCGCTTTAATGAAACTTATTCAAAAATGGCAGAAGATAAACAAGAGGACTGTCAATCAGCTGCTTTTTCTTGCTAAGCAATAGAAGAAGTCAGCTAAAATTTTGTGAGTTGCTCATTGAGATGAATCATCTATTTAGTTAAAGAAGAGAATCGATGTCTTTAAACTTGGACATCATAAGAAGAGGTGAAATTTGTGAGTACCATTAAAATTATCCCTTTAGGCGGCGTACGTGAAAATGGAAAAAATATGTACATCGCTGAAGTGGGAGAAGATATTTTTGTTTTAGACTGTGGTTTAAAATATCCTGAAAACGAATTGTTAGGTATTGATGTAGTCATTCCTGACTTTACGTATCTGGAAGAAAACATTGATCGGGTAGCGGGAGTCTTTTTGACACATGGACATGCAGATGCGATCGGAGCGTTACCTTATTTACTTTCTAAGCTCTCTGTACCAGTATTTGGAACCGAGTTAACGATCGAGCTTGCTAAATTGAGTGTGGGACGAAATGATGCAGCAAAAGGTTTCAAAGATTTCCATGTAGTCGATGAACACACGGAGATTGATTTTGGCGAGACGATCGTCAGCTTTTTCCGAACCACCCACACGATTCCAGACTCAGTCGGGATCAACTTGAAAACCAAAGAGGGCAGTATCGTTTACACAGGCGATTTTAAATTCGATCAGACAGCTATTCCAATGTATCAAACTGATTATGCTCGTTTGGCAGAAATCGGTAAAGAAGGCGTATTGGCATTACTTAGTGAATCAGCGAACGCTGAAAACTCAGTTCCTGTAGCATCAGAGCTGCAGATTGCGGATGAAGTCTTCGATACGATCAAGTATTGGGAAGGTAGAATCATCGTTGCTTGTGTGGCAAGTAATCTACAGCGGGTTCAACAAGTCTTGGATGCAGCCGAAAAGGCACAAAGAAAAGTAGTATTGACAGGGCAAGATTTTGAACGGATTATTCGAACAGCAATGCGTCTGGAAAAACTACAACTTCCGAGTGAAGATTTGCTTGTGACCTTGAAGGACATGAAGAAATACAAACCAGAAGAAATCATCATTTTAGAAACTGGACGGATGGGTGAACCAATTAAGTCATTGCAAAAAATGGCCAATAAAACCCACCGTAATATCAAAATCGAAGAAGGCGACTTAGTCTATATCACAACTACTCCAAGTATTGCGATGGAAACGATGGTAGCTAAAACAGAAGATATCATTTATCGTGCAGGTGGTACGGTCAAATTGATCTCTGAAAACATGCGAGTGTCTGGACATGCGAACCCTAACGATCTTCAGTTGATGCTTAATTTGATGAGACCAACTTATTTTATTCCTGTTCAAGGTGAATATCGTGAATTAGCTGCTCATGCTGATTTAGCTCATGCCGTCGGGATCCCTTACAAAAACATTTACATCACAGGACGTGGTGATGTGTTGGAATATAAAAATAAACGGATGAGTGTCGCTGGAACGATCAGTGCTGAAAATGTGATGATCGATGGTTTAGGAATTGGTGATATTGGTAATATTGTGTTACGTGACCGTAAAATCTTGTCAGAAGATGGTATTTTTGTAGCTGTAGTTACTATTAGTCGCCGTGAAAAGAAAATCGTCTCAAAACCACAAATCACATCTCGCGGTTTCGTTTATGTCAAAGCTAGTCGTGACTTGATGAAAGAAAGTGGGACGATGATCGAAGAAATCGTGGAAAAACACTTGGAAAGTAACGACTTTGAGTGGAGTAAATTAAAACAAGACATTCGAGATCAATTAGGACGCTACCTATTTGAACAAACAAAACGTCGTCCAGTGATTTTACCAGTGATCATGGAAGCAACACAACGTAGAGGCAAAAAATAATTGAAACAATAATGGTGTGGAAAAGGTCGTAATCTTTTAAAGAGGTGACTTTTCCATACCATTTTTTGTATCAGTTGAACCAAAGTTCTTGCTCGTTCTTTTTTTTCTATTTTTTTGTAAAATAAAAGAGAAGGAAATGGAAGGAAGATAGTAGATGAAAACAAAAGTAGAAGAATATTTAGAAAAAGAAAGAATTTCTTACGAAGCTCTGACATTTAATCAGACAGAATTGAATGATTTTCAAAAAATACTCAAGCAAAAACAGATTGATCAAAACAGTGTTTGTAAAACATTAGTTTTGAAAGGGGATAAAACAGGTGTAATCATTGCCGTTGTTCCATTGTCGGAACATTTAGATTACAAAAAAACCAGGAAAATTTCTGGTGATCACAAAGTCGGTTTTCCCGGAATGGATTTTGTGATGGCATCTACTGGTTATCCACATGGTGCAAATACACCGATCGGCATTTATCTTAAACACCCAGATTATCTTTTTTTAGTTGATGCGTCTTTCAAAGAAAAGCAAGTGTTGGTCATGTCAAGTGGCGAAATTGGCAGAAGCATTAAGATCGCTAGAACAGACTTCGAAAAAATAGTTCCTTTTACGTATGCAGAGTTAGTGGAGTAGCGTACTTAGAGTGGTTTGAGCTGATTTGCCACTTGGTACAAACTGTATTATCTGTTACAATGATTACGTATGTACTGTACTATTATTTAGGATTATTCTCTAAATGAAATCGGTTTATTTAATGTATGAAAGAAAGTAAAAGGAGTGAGAAAAGTGAAATTTACTTATCACGGACATTCATGTGTGTCGATCGAAATGAAAAATGGTGAACGCTTGATTATCGACCCGTTTATTACAGGCAATCCGTTAACAGATTTAACAGTGGATAAGGTAGAAGTAGACTGGGTTTTAGTTACTCATGGGCACAACGATCATGTAGGAGACATGGTGCCGATTGCTAAACAAAATGATGCAACGATTATCAGCATTGTTGAGATTACCAATTATGCGGAACAGTTAGGTGCCAAAGGACATGGGATGAATATTGGTGGAAAATATGAATTTCCATTTGGGATCGTAAAATTTGTTCCTGCTCAGCACAGCTCAAGTTATGAGGTAGCTGGCACACCGCTTTATATGGGCGAACCTAGTGGGATTGTGATCCAAGCGGAAGGAAAAACGATCTATCACGCAGGAGATACCGCTGATTTTAGTGATTTGGCTTTACTTGCCGAACAATTTACCATTGACGTTGCCTTTTTACCAATTGGTGATAATTTTACAATGGGACCAGAAGATGCAGCGAGAGCAGCAAAACGGATTGGCGCTAAGCTAGTCGTTCCTATCCATTACAATACATTTCCTGTTATCCAACAAGATCCTCAACTATTTATTGAGAAGTTGGCAGGGAACGAAGGAAAAATAATGAGCGTTTCTGAAACGCTAGAAGTGTAGGTTAAAGATATGGCGACGAAACATGACTTGATTTTAGAATATATCGAAAGCTTACCGGTTGGAAATCGTATTTCAGTCAGAAGTATAGCAAAAGAATTAAACGTAAGTGAAGGAACGGCCTATCGTGCCATCAAGGATGCTGAAAATATCGGATTAGTTTCAACGATCCAACGTGTCGGAACAATCCGGATTGAGCGGAAATTGAAAAAACATATTGAACGACTGACGTTTGGGGAAGTCGTCAGGATCATTGAAGGAGATGTATTGGGAGGTGCAACAGGATTAGACAAAGTATTGAATAAATTTGTGATCGGTGCGATGACGAAACATGCGATGGAACGCTATATCACACCAGGATCACTGATGATCGTCGGTAACCGCTCGGAAGTTCAAAAATTAGCTTTAGAAGATGGAGCCGCCGTGCTGATTACTGGTGGATTTGACACTACCCCCGAGATTGCTCGCTTAGCAGACGAATTAGCGATGCCGATTCTTCGTACGACTTATGATACCTTTACCGTAGCAACGATGATCAACCGTGCTTTGAGTGATCAATTGATTAAAAAAGACATTATGCTTGTCAGTGATATCTATATGTCAGCAGAAAAGACACACTACCTGCTACAAACAGATACGATCGCCGATTATCAAAAACTATCAGAGGAAACGCACCATTCACGATTTCCAGTAGTGAACCGTCACATGCGCTTGATGGGAATTATTACTGCTAAAGATGTACTTGGTAAAGCAGATACACAAGTAATTGAGCGGGTCATGACAAAAGACCCGATCAGTGTGAAAAAAACCATGAGTGTTGCTTCTGTCAGCCATCAAATGATCTGGGATGGTTTAGAAGTCATGCCAGTCGTTTCGGATGATTTGACACTTGAAGGGCTGATTACTCGGCAAGATGTGATGAAAGCCATGCAGTTAGTTCAGCGACAACCGCAAATTGCAGATACGATCTCTGACCAAATCTCAGGAGGAATCCAAACGATCGATCGAGACCGAGACGGGAATCTTTTGGCAAATCCAAAGTTTAAATTTATGGTTACCCCTCAAATGGTCAATGGGGTCGGTACGATTTCATTTGGTGTATTAAGTGAGATCCTTTCTGATGTTGCACAAAAAACCATGGTATTAAATCAACGCAGAAATATCATGATCGAACAGATGAGTCTCCATTATCTACGTTTAATCCAACTTGAAAGCGAATTGGATATTCGTCCAAGAGTGCTTGAAATTGGTCGGAGATCAGCCAAACTAGACATTGAAGTATATATCGAAAATACGATCGTTTCCAAGGCAATCGTTGTTTGCCAAGTAATGGAACGTTCATAGAAAGCAGGGAAATAATGACTGTCCAATCTGAAATTTTAGCAGAAATAAAAACATATGATCGAATCATCATCCATCGACATCAACGTCCTGACCCAGATGCTTTAGGTTCTCAAGTAGGTTTAGCAGAGATTTTAAGAGCAACGTTTCCTCAAAAAGAAATTTACCAAGTCGGGGAAACTGTGGAGGGCTTGCGCTTTTTAGCAGAAATGCAAATAGTTGATGATCAAGTGTATGAAGGAGCTTTGGTCATCGTCACTGATACAGCAAATGCACCTAGAATCAGTGATGATCGTTTTAAGTTAGGTGAGAAATTAATAAAAATTGATCATCATCCAAATGATGAACCGTATGGTGATCTGGTCTGGGTCGATACGAAAGCCAGCAGTTGTAGTGAGATGATTACGGAGTTTGCCCTCATGTTTCCAAATGAGTTAACGTTGAATACTAGTGCAGCGCGTTTGCTTTATGCTGGGATTGTAGGAGATACAGGACGCTTCCTATATCCAGCTACAACCGCCAGGACGTTGGAAATTGCAGCAGATTTAAGACGTTATCCTTTTGATGCCAGTGCATTGAATCGTGAAATTGAACAAATGCCGATGAAAGTTGCTAAACTTTCAGGTTATTTATACCAAAATATCCAGGTTGATGAAAATGGCGCAGGAAAAGTGATTTTATCACAAGAACTCCTTTCGCAATACGGAATTGATGATTCTGAAACAGCAGCTGTTGTTTCCTTGCCTGGTGTCATTGATGAGGTATTAGCTTGGGGAATCTTTGTGCAACAACCTGAAGGATATTACCGTGTACGGTTACGTTCGAAAGGCCCGATCATTAATGAATTAGCGAAAAAGCATCATGGTGGTGGCCACCCGCTCGCAAGTGGCGCAAGTGCGAAAGATTTAGCGGAAGTGGCAGAAATTTATGACGAAATCAAAGAGATTTGTCATGCGTATCAAAGATAGTAACTATTTTAGAAGAGAGAGTTGTTCGTTGTAAAAAGGATTTTTACTAAACTTTGTTTTAAAAATCACAAGTCTCTCTTTTCAAAAGACACGTTATCCGTTACAATAATGCTCAACGCTATTTTTAAAGGAGAAAGAAGATGACATTACCAAACTGCCCACAATGTGGCTCTGAATACACTTACGAAGATCGAGGATTATTTATTTGTCCTGAATGTGCAAATGAATGGACAAATGAAGAACAGGACCAAGTAGATGGCTTGATCGTTCTTGATGCTAATGGTAATCCTTTGGCAGAAGGCGATAGTGTGACAGTGATCAAAGATTTAAAAGTGAAAGGTGCATCTGGTGCCATCAAACAAGGAACAAAAGTGAAAAATATTCGTCTAGTGGAAGGCGACCATAACATTGATTGTAAAGTCGATGGATTTGGACCGATGAAATTAAAATCAGAATTTGTTAAAAAACTCTAATACACTCAAGGTATTTTCACCTTCTTTTTAGATCACTCATGGTAAAATAAGTTAAAATAAAAAGGAGTGGATTTATCATGTATGGATATGGCATGTATGGCTTTTTTGATCCTACATTTTTGTTAGTGATCATCGGATTAGTTATTTCCGGTATTGCCTCAGCTTATGTGAACAGTACTTTTCGTAAATATGACAAAATCAGAAGTAAGAATAACGTGACGGGTACTCAAGCAGCGCAATACATTTTACAAAGTCAACAAATTAATGATGTCGGTGTCCAACAAATTGCAGGAGATTTGACCGATAATTATAATTCAGGAAATAAAATGTTGAGCTTATCACAAGCAACGGCACAGTCTACTTCGGTAGCTGCAATTGGTGTTGCTGCCCATGAATGTGGGCATGCGGTACAAGATGCTGTTGGTTATGCGCCACTAAAGATTCGTGCCGCACTGGTTCCAGTGGCTAATTTTGGTTCGATGATTTCATTTCCATTGATTTTGATTGGTGTTTTACTGAGCTGGAATGATACATTGATCAACATCGGTATTTTTGCTTTTTCACTTGCGCTTTTGTTTCAGCTAGTTACATTACCAGTCGAATTTAATGCATCCAGACGAGCCATTCAAATTCTAAGCGAAGGTGGTCTTCTGACAGCAGAAGAAGTACCAATGGCTAGACACGTACTCTTTGCCGCAGCATTGACATACGTAGCTGCAGCACTTGCCACTTTCTTACAATTGCTTCGTTTGATCTTATTATTCGGTGGTAATCGTAGAGACTAGTACATGGGACATTATTAAGGTCCTTACTAGCAATGAAAAATCGTAAGTAATCATCGTTAAACCGCTTTGACCTGGTTCAAACGCAAAGAGTTGAATAAGATAGGGCTATCTATCAAGATAATAGTTAAGTATAGGACAACAGGTTGTCCTATACTTTTTTGGCTTGTTTCAGCTATTTTCCAGCTTAAGGAAACAAAAGGATTATTTTTGGTGGAGTCTTTGTATCAGATGGAATAAATGGAGCCAAAGTTCATCTTCACGTTCAGGGTCAAGATAAAAGATATCTGCCGTTTGTTGTTGGGTATCGAACCAATCAGTGACGATTAAATCAGCTTCTTCAGGGTTTTCGGTGATTTGTAAAAACTGATGATTAAAAATATTTTTTAATAATTTTTCGATGTGGTAGTTTCCCGAAAAGACCTTGCTTATTTGTAGATGTATCGCTAATTTTTTATTTTCTTCCGATTTTAAAAGTGTATAGATCAGGCGACTAAGATGTTCGTGCAGTAAATTTTGGCTTGGTTGAGAAGTAAACGTGTCAGCGATGATCATTTGTATTTTTTTTAATCGTTGATCCGAGGCATCGATTTTCATATTTTCAGAAGGATAATAAAGTGCATGGAAGTAATCGATTTTTTCTTGGAATAAAAAAATAAACGTCGTCAGCATCATAATCAAATAATGGTAATAATATTTCTTTTCACCAGCAGATATCGAAGGGAATGACTCAGCTATTTTTTTGATCAGAAAAGAAACTTGTCGACAAAGCGAATGATTACTTTTAGAAAACTCATAGCCAAAGAGTGTTTTTTGTTGTTCGGGAATGAGGTTAGGAAAAAATAGCAAAGTAAAAATTAAAGTATAGTACTTCATTTTGGACAAGACTTTCAGGCAAGGATTGGGACAATTGTTTTTTCAATTCGCCGCTAAAATCTTTTGTAGAAGTTAAAATTTTCATTGTTTCATAGCTTTCTAAGAGGCTAGCATCTGGTAATTGATGATGAGCAGATCGCATTAAAAAGATTGCCACTAATAAGTAAACTTTTTCTTGTATCTTTGATGTTTTCTTGGTCATCAAAAGCTCATTGGATAAATGAGTATGCTTTACTTGGGAAAGTTTCATATTTGTCAAAGGCCAATCAATCCCCTGAAAAGCATCAGAAAAAAAGAAATACATATAAATTCTAATCGATAATTCATCGCCTTTCAAAATGTAACAATTTTGGCGAGAGATGATTTGCAGATGGAACTTTTTAAGTGATTTGTTTAATTGATTAGTTAGTTTTTCTAAATAAGAAGGAGATATGTACAACTTTTCCAGTAATATTTTTTTTGAAACACGGCTGTGTGGCGAATCAAAAAGTAACAATAAAAAATTAAAACGATTTGATTCGCGTAGGAAAAACAATTTTATATAATGAAAGATCGCCATTTTTTCATCTTTATGTTGTGAATCTAATTTCAATTCGCCTTTGGCAGTTGAGTAAATGAATCTAGGGATACTTAGTTGTTGAAAAATAGTCCCGTTTAATTTGCGGATGATTTCTTTGATCGTTCTCTTAGGGATTGATAGAACCTGAGATAATTCACGTAAGGAACATTTATTGGTTTGAACAATGGTATAGAATACTAACAATTCTTTCTTTTTTGCGTCCGTTAACATAAGTTGCTCCTTTTCCTTTTATTTTTTGTCCATGGGAGGACATAAACTGTGAGTGGAAAGAGTTTTTAATGTATGTTATTCTCACATAGTAGTAGTTGTTGTATGTACATGTTGTTATTTAAATGGTATATAACAATCGTTTATTCTATTGTTGTTTTTTCGCTCATTTTGTCAAGTTATAACAGATTAAATAATCAATTTATATAACAAAAACATTGTTATTTAGCTGATTTTGTTATGTTGGGTTTTGAGTGCTGAAGAAAGTTATTAATAAAATAAGCTTCTTGTTGAAATTGTACCTAAATATATTTTTTTGATGTTATGTTGTTATTTTTAATGGGGGATTAGTACTGTTCTCTAAATAATAATGCCTTTAATTTAGAGATGACTAAAAATAATGTCTTTTTAAAAAAAATGATCAAAAGTGAGAAAGGAAGAATTGTATGAGTAGAGTAACAAATTTTAGCAAAGAGTATTTACTCTTTAAAAGTATGGTATATGCTGAAGAAAATGGCTTATCAAAGATAACAGCTAGGAGTTTAGCTTCTTTTTGTGGCTGTTCCACTTATCCGATTTATGCCCACTTTAAATCAATACGTATATTAAAAGAAAAAATACTTGAAGAAATAACGATCTGTTTTGATCGCTATTTATCAGAATATGTCATTGATGATTTCTTCAGTATCGTCCATCTACTAAAAGAGTTCTTTTCAATCCATGAAAGCATTCGTGGAGTAGTGATTAAGTCTGAGTTAGATATGGCTTCCTTATTTAAACGTGCGTTTTCAGAATATGTCAAAGAACATACTGGGATCAAAGAGCCTTACTTATTAGAATTACTTTGGCTCAATGCATTAGGCAGTTTGAACTCAGATCGATCTTCTCATGAATTTTTTGAAACAATGACATTGATTTGGAATAAATTGGCTGAGTTGGAAGAGAACTTGCCTGAAGTATTAACAAATATTGAATATTCCCCTAAGTAAATGGATGAAACGATGCTGAAGCGTCCTTTCATATAGATGATCAGAAAAATTGGTGGTAGCGTTTTATCTTTCGGCGATTTTGAAAGTGAAAAAGGGTAAATAGTTCGTTTATCTTTTTATCTATGCTATGATTAATATAGATAAAAGGAGCTGATAATGATGAAAACATCAACAAAAGTAACAATTGGATTAGGTGTCGCAGCAGCAGCAAGCGTAGCGACAGCAGTAGTTGTTTCGGGAAAAGTCATTGAAAAAATCCATCATTTGACGAACCGGGCAAAAGTAAAAAAGTTCGTTAATGAGACATTTGATGGAAACGAAAAACTACTAGATATCGTTGAACATTTATCGGATAGTGATTTAGATTCTTTGATGGGAATCCTGGCGAAGATCAAGTCAGGCAAAAAGAAAATTTCTGTCTACGGAGATTCTCTAAAAGGATCAACGGAAGATGTGAAAGACCGTTTACTCCATTACGTTGATAAAATCATGTGATGCAACAAAAAAAGTAAAGTTAAAAGTACAAAAAGAGCGAAAGTATTAGAAAATGGGACAAACATTATTGGTTTGTCTCATGAACGAATACTTTCGCTTTTTGTGTTCAATGTGTTTGTTCTTGCAGTAAGAGCAAATGACAAAACAGTAAATCATTTGCTTCTTTTAAGTTGAACCCAGTTTGTTCTTGGAATTTTTCGATTTTGTATTTCAATGTATTTCGATGAAGAAAGAGTGATTTAGCTGTCGAACTAATATTACCTAAATTTTTCCATAACACTGAAATGATCTCTTCCATTTCTGTCCGTTTGACCATCTCCTGATAACTTGCAATTAACTGATTGTTGTTCATTGTTCCTTTTGTATAATGATGTAAAGCCACCTCCGATAATGAGATTGCGCCACCATGTAAAGCAAAGTGCTTTTTTTCTTCAAAAAATATTTTCCGCTCTTCAAAAAACAGTTCTGAAAAATTGGGAGAAGGCAAATGAAATGAGCCAATAAATACTTGGGTAGTAATTTCAAAGTCTGCATCTAATGAAAGAAAAATACCTCTTAGCTCAGAAATTTCTAGATAACTAGGATATTTTTTTTCAATCAGTACAGCATCGGTTTCTGTATAAAAGAAAAAATCTTCTAAGTGGAAAAACATTTCACCGATTGTTTCTTGCCATTGGCGCTTAAGAAATTCTCCTCTTGGATCAATGTGAAATTGAATCATGCGAAAGCTTTCTTCTGCTACTAGCGGTTTATTTTCAAATAGATAATGATACCACGGATGATTATCTTCGACAGTAGCTACAGGGAATAACGCTTTCAAAATATTTGTTTCTTGTGTCGAAATCGTCGATTGATCGATCCATAAAAAATAATCATCAATTGCTAAAGAGAGAATTCCTTTATCGGAAGCAGGAGAATTTTTTTTCTGTGCATTAGGATAAAGTGTTATCAGTTTTGTCAAGTCCATCAAAGTCACCTCAAGTTTTATTTTACCATAAGACAAAAAGCTAGTTACAACCTTTTTGTCTTATGCTAAAGTTAAGCAAGAAAATGAAAAGTAGGGGATCGATTGGAAATGAAGGAAATCGATAATGAAAAACATGAAAAATGGATGCGGTTAGCCATTGAAGAAGCTCAGAAAGCCCAACAATTAGCGGAAGTACCAATTGGAGCGATTGTTGTTTTAAATGATGAAATCATTGGAAGAGGCTACAATTTAAGAGAAACCACGCAAGATGCAACCACGCATGCGGAAATGATTGCGATCCGTGAAGCTTGTCAAAATGTTGGAAGTTGGCGTTTAGAAGAATCCCAATTATATGTGACACTCGAGCCTTGTCCTATGTGTAGCGGTGCGATGATTTTATCTCGAGTCAAAGAAGTATACTTCGGTGCGTATGATCCAAAGGGCGGAACAGCGGGAACATTAATGAACTTGTTGACAGATGAACGCTTTAACCATCAAGCCCATGTAGTAGGAGGCGTTTTGGAAACGGAATGTGGCCAACTTTTAACGGATTTTTTTAGAGAGTTGCGCTTAAGAAAAAAGAAATTAAAAAAAGGCTAGCCAAATAAAAAAAATCAGGTATACTATTATTTGCCGAAAGGCTAGGACAATGGCGGGCTTGTGAAGCGTGTCAGATCTGGAAGGAAGCAGCACTAAGCAGGATCCGCCATGTGTCTGATTAAAACGAATCTTAAAAGCGTGATAGGTAGTACTTTACTACTTGTTACGTTTTTTTTGTATAATGAACCAGTGTCTCTTTAGTTTTTTAGGTACTTTATTTGTATTTTATAGAGAAGTAAATAGATAGAGTATAATTGTTATTGGTAAAAAGACAGCATTCCATACCAATGACCTAAAAATAAATAATCGAAAGAGGTACATATTGATGGGAACGGAACACAAGCAAATGATATAAACGACGGTATACAGATGGCTAGTGACTATCTTGGGCTACAATTGTCTTATTATATTGAGGAAGAAAATAAATTGCCGTCTAGCTCAAGTATAAATAATATTAATGTAGAAAACTCTTTTCCTTTTGAGTAGACAAATACATACAATAAAGAGTATTTATTTGTCACGCTTGTTTCAGTTAATATAAAAGAGTATCTGGACATGGAAAAGAGAGAACGTAAAAATGTGTCTATTCCTAAATGGGCAGATAAATTAGGCAAAGAATTGAAGATCAATTTTTCTGAAACATTGACACATGCGATTTTAAGAAATCAGAAGAAGTAAAAAATAATTAAAATAAATGACAAGAAAAAAGCCTAGAATAAAATTTAACTTTAAGCTGAAATATGGATTTTACAAATATTCACAACGAATATTTTGTGAAATTCTTTTTTTGAATATGCAGAGAACTTGATAAAATGACAGCTCTAAATTTAATAGTGAACGAATAAGTTGACTTAAGAACAGTGAAAAGTTGAAAGAATCATTTGAGTGATTTTGCTCAAATGATTCTTTTTTTTGTCACAAATTTTATTATTTTCCAACATATCTAAATGGAAACAAAAATCTTTAGCAAAGTAGTGAAAGGAAGGTCTGACAATGTAAAAAGAAGAATAGTGTATCAAACAAATGATGAAAGCTAAAAGCAAGGGACTCAAAACTGCAAACTAATGTCTGTTATTGAGGGCATTTCTTTCGCAGTCATTACGTTTAAAAGGAGGTGTTAGTATGACGGCATTAACGAAAGTCTTTGCTAATGATCAAGCATTAATTCACAGTTTTTTTCTAGTGGTTCTATTAGATCTCATAACAGGTTGGCTTAAAGCAAAAGTCAATCATGTTTGGTATTCAACGCTAAGTTGGCGAGGACTTTGGAAAAAACTCAGTCATTTTGTGTTATTGATCCTGACGGGAGTCGTTGATTTTGTGTTGATCCAAAACGGCGTTCATTTTGAATTTACGTTAGTAAAGGTTTTTACGACTTGCCTGATTTTCACTGAGATTGGGAGCATTTTGACCAATATTGCTGAGTCAGAAGTAACGACTTATTTTGAGGGGATTTTAAAATCAATTCAAGACAAAATGAAACCAAAACAATAACGAAACAGAGAACGATTAGGAAGGATCAAAGTGAATTTACTGAGATACTACGTGATAATGACTTTTTTATTTACTAACAAAGCAACCTAGGCACAGCTTTTTAGAAAAAAGTGAAAGATTTTATTTTTTCTGTCACAAATCACTAAAATAGCTCACATATCTATGTGATTCGAATCAAATGATCAAAATAATTTTTTAGGAGGATGAAAGATAACAGTAAGTAATAAGCTGTGTACATTTAAAGGCGCAACTAATATGAAAAAATGATTGAAAGTAAGGAGCGAACAATTATTATGGGACAATTTGAAACAGCAAAAACAATTTGGGATTACTTGGTCAGTCAAGGTTGGTCAAAAACCGCAGTTGCTGGATTATTAGGGAACATGCAATCAGAAAGTGGCATTATTGCCGACCGATGGGAGAGCGACATTGTCGGAAATATGTCTGGTGGATACGGACTAGTGCAATGGACACCAGCATCTAAATATATCAATTGGGCAAATGCGAATGGATTAAATTACAAAGACGTCATTTCTCAATGCAAACGTATTGAGTGGGAGGTAGCAAACAATCAACAATTTTATAATATATCTATGACGTTTCAACAATTTAAGACAAGTAACAAATCTCCAGAAGAACTGGCGAATATTTTCATTCAATATTATGAAAGACCGGCAAATGCAAACCAACCAGCAAGAGCGCAACAAGCTAGATACTGGTACCAACAATTAAACCGAACAAAAGTCGTGGATTGGTTCAATAAACATCGTGGACAGATAACCTATTCCATGACTGGCTCAAGAAACGGTACAGATGGAACGGCAGATTGTTCTGGAAGTATTACTCAAGCAGTCAAAGACAGCTCTGGAATTCCTTATAGCTATTTATATAATACGGTTACCCTTGGTGGTTATCTCCAGAGATGTGGTTATGTATTAGTTTTAGTCGGAAATTCAAACGCTTCCAATCTCTCTCAGCTGAAAGATGAGGATATTGTTTTACTTTCTGGTGGGTCCTCGATGGCTGATTCAGGTGGTGCGATTGGACATACAGGTGTGATTACTGGTGGTGGTAAAAACATCACTTCAACTTGTTACTATACGCAAGGAGAAAAAAATACTGCGATTCAAGAATTACGTTTTGATAAAAATTATATCGTTGCAAATGGGTTTCATTATTATGAAGTTTGGCGTTTTTCTGGCGGTTTTAATCAATCAAGTTCAACAGGAATGACTAATGACCCAACGCCACCTTCATTTTCGACAAATGTTCATTATAGTTTACGAGTGTTGGGGGGAGCTTGGTTAGGAGAAATCACTAACTTTAACAATTCAGATTCTAATGGTTTTTCAGGATTACCGAATCATCAACACGATATGCTATATATCAAGGTTGATAAAGGAACATTACGTTATCGAGTACACACGATGACAAGCGGTTGGTTAGATTGGGTTAGTAAAGGTGATCCAAATGACATGGTCAATGGATGTGCAGGGAATCCTGGAGAAGCGATTGATGGTGTACAAATTTATTACACAACACCTGCTGGAGAAACTTATTCACAAGCATATTACCGTTCACAAACGACCGCTCGTGCTGACTGGTTACAAACTTGTTGCGATGATGGAACATCGATCGTCGGTTATGATGGTTGGGCGGGGATGTTTGGCGAACCGCTAGACCGTCTGCAAATCGGGATTGCGAAATCCAATCCTTTATTTACTTATTCACCAGGGGTAAATAATGGGGGAAGTTTTTCTACCAATGTTCACTATGGGTTACGTGTGTTGGGCGGAAGTTGGTTAGGAGAAATTACCAATTTCAATGATGTCGATTCCAACGGTTTTTCAGGATTGCCAAATAATCAACATGACATGCTTTATATCAAAGTAGATGCGGGAACGATTCGTTATCGAGTCCATACGGTAAAAAGTGGTTGGTTAGATTGGGTCAGCAAAGGTGATCCAAATGATATGGTCAATGGATGTGCAGGAAATCCTGGTGAAGCCATCGATGGTGTGCAACTTTACTATACAACACCTACAGGTAAGACATTATCGCAAGCCTACTACCGTTCACAAACGACCGCCCGAGCTGGTTGGCTAGGAGTATGTTGTGATGATGGCACCTCTATTGCTGGCTACGATGGCTGGGCAGGGATGTTTGGCGAACCATTGGATCGTCTACAAATCGGGATAGCTGCATCTAATCAATTTTTTGATTAAAAAAACTTTAATTAGTTGTCTGAAAAGAGAAAAATGAGAAACTGATTACTACTTGATTATTACTGAAGAAGTAGTGATAGAAGAGTTAGTTTTAAGAAATAAGCCGAAGAATTCCGACATTCGTCCTGCGTATATTGGAAATTCTACGGCTTATTTCTGTCGATTTGATTGAAAGTTAGCTGACGAATGAATGGGCAATGCCAATAGAATTATGTCTATTAATCATGTTTTGCTGTAACGTATTTTTTCATCACTTTTCTACCCTAAATCGCTAGCTAGGGATAGACTGATTATTAGCTTGATCCGATATTATCCACAAGGCTAACGTTTAGAATGGGGTCTATTCACAGCGGAGGAATTTGATTTTCTTTAAAATCTTTCAAAGTGAACAAAGAAAAAGCCTATGGTATGATAAAGAAAAGTGAGGCGAAAGAATAAGATGGAAAAAATAGTTCTATTACATACGAATGATTTACACTCGCATCTAGAAAACTGGCCTAAAATCAGAAGGTTTATTGAGCAAAAAAAGCGTGAAAACGAAAAAAAGAAAATACCACGACCATCACTGTTGATTTAGGTGACTTTGTTGATCGCTGGCACCCGCTATCAGAAGCAACCGATGGACAAGCAAATGTTGAACTAATGAATAACGTAGGTTATGATGCTGTGACGATAGGTAATAATGAAGGCGTGGGAAATGCCAAGGATCAATTGAATCATCTTTATGATCAGGCAAACTTTGATATTTTATTGGATAATTTGTTTGATAAACATCTGTTGCAACCGCCGAAATGGGCAAAAAAGTACAAGATCATTGAAACTCCTCAACAGACTAAAATCGGCTTACTGGCTTTGACGGCTCCTTTTCCCTTAACTTATAGTCCAAATGGTTGGGATATCAGAAACCCTTATGATATTTTGCCTGAATTAGTGGAAGAACTAAGACCAAAAGTAGACATCTTGGTATTGATGAGCCATCTAGGTATCCAAGACGATCGTCAAATTGCCCAAGAACTTCCATCAATCGATGTAATCTTAGGATCACATACGCATCATTTGCTGATTGATGGTCAAATCGTTAATGGTGTTCAGCTTGCAGCAGCGGGAAAATATGGACAATACGTTGGAGAGGTTCATCTCACCGTTGATGAGCATAAAAACATCATCCAAAAATCAGCTCGGGCTATCCCAACAGAAACGATGATGACGTTTATTGAAGATGAGCAGGAAAGCCAAGATTATTTAACTAAAGGGCACGAACTATTAGCGGCAAAAAAAGTAGCCAAGTTACCTTATGATTTATCAGTAGATATTTTTGCGGAACATTCTTTTATCTATGAGGCGTTAGAAGCAGTCAAGTATCGTGGGCAAACACAAGGCGCAATGCTAAATAGTGGGTTGTTTTTAACTGGATTACCAGCAGGGCTGATCAATCAGGATCAACTGCATACGGCATTGCCTCATCCAATGCATTTACTGAATGTCACACTTAAAGGAAGTGATTTGATTCGATTGGTATTAGAAATCGAAAAAAATCGTGCCTTTTTACGCAATTACCCAATCAGAGGTATGGGATTTCGGGGAAAAATTTTTGGACAAGTGGTTTATAGTGGGATCTCTTATGATGCAGTGAATCATCAAGTTCACTGGCTGAATCAGCCGATAGATAACGAGCGTCGATATACATTTACAACAGTGGATCATTTTATGTTTGTACCTTTCTTTCCAACGATTGAGATTGCTGGTGAAAATGAATTTTTATTTCCGGAATTTATTCGTAGCGTAGTAGGGGAATACTTAAATGCTCACTATCCAATAAAATAAAAACAAGGTATAATAGGAATGATAGGTGGTGAAAGCATGTCGGCAAAACAAAAAGAGCAACACGCCGTTGAAGCTAAAACAAAAGAAAAACAGACAGCGAAAAATGTCGAGGACCATACGGTGACAGAAGAAATCACCGCCGTGTTAGAAGAAATTATCGAAGAACCCAAACCGGAGAAAGTAAAGGGAGAAATCATTACTTTCATCGATGAGAAGAATTTTTTGATTGGCGAACAGCACTATCGCCTAGTAAAGGATCATCGAGAGGGGTTCAATCCAGAAAAACTTGGCGAAAGATATAGTGAAGTCTTGTCGCGTTATGACTATATCGTTGGTGATTGGGGCTATGAACAACTAAGATTAAAAGGATTTTTCCGTGTAGATAACAGACGTGCTCATCCCGACCAACGAATTGATGCTTTGGAAGATTATTTGTATGAGTATTGTAATTTTGGTTGCGCTTATTTTGTGATTGAACAAATCGGAGGTAAGAAGGAAAAAAATACTCCTCGCCGAAGAAAAAAGAAAAATCAAAACCAACATCGTGCGTACATTGATGAGAAAAAAGGACCCGTTTCTTCAAATCACAAAAAACCGGTCATCAAAAAAAGAAAAACAGAACAAAAAAAGACTGAAAAAACATCAACTAAACCAAAAGCCAACACTAATTTTACGATAAGACAAAGGGAAGGGTAAAGATGGATTATAAAGGATATTTGATTGATTTAGATGGAACGATTTATCGGGGGACTGAACCTATACCTGCTGGGAAACGTTTTGTGGAGGCTCTTCAGGCAAAAAAACAGCCTTTTCTGTTTGTTACGAATAACACCACAAAAAGTCCACAAGCAGTAGCAAATCGCTTGGCAGATGAATTTGATATACACGTTAGCCCTGAAACTGTTTATACAGCTTCTTTAGCAACGATCGATTTTATGCACGCTGCCGGGAAAGGAAACACGTTTTATGCCATAGGTGAAGCTGGTTTGATCGATTTGATTTTAGAAGCAGGATTTGTCTGGGACGAAGAAAATCCCGATTATGTAGTAGTCGGTCTAGATAATTATCTGACGTATGAAAAAGTAGTCAAAGCGACTCTTGCAATCCAAAAAGGGGCAACATTTATTGGAACAAATCCAGATAAAAATATTCCAACTGAGCGTGGGTTGCTGCCGGGTGCAGGATCGGTAATTTCGTTTGTGGAGACAGCTACGCAGACGCCACCGATTTATATTGGCAAACCAGAAGCGATCATTATGGATAAGGCGGTAGAAAAATTAGGTTTAACGAAAGCAGATGTCATCATGGTTGGAGACAACTATGAAACAGACATCCAAGCAGGGATTCGAAATGGGATTGATACGTTGTTGGTGCTCTCAGGATTTACGAAAGCTGAGGATGTACCTTTATTACCGGTACCTGCTACACACGTTCTCCGTTCGTTAGATGAGTGGAGTTTCTAGAATGAGAAAAACAAAATGGGTGTGGGGAGAATATGCTGGTTTGGTTTGTCTATTCTTCATGCTGATCAGTCTGGCGATCGCGATAACAATCAATTTTCGCTTTCTCTATGAACTAGACATCAAATATCTGAACATATTGGATCATACTACGCTTGATCAAGAAACTTTATTGAAAAATTTTGATCAATTAATGGCTTATTTAAATAATCCTTTTCAGAAGGAATTAAGTCTGCAAAATTTTCCTATTTCTACAAGTGGGGCACATCATTTTTATGAAGTCAAAAAACTTTTTTTACTTAACTATTTTGTGCTGCTGCTGACGTTGATACCTAGTATCTACTATCTTTTTTATCTGAAACGTCATAAGCGTTTTTGGCGTTTAGTTCAACCGTTTAAGATTGGAATGCTCGTACCGATTGTTTTTGGCTTTTTTATGTTGGTAGGATTTGATCGCTTTTTTATCTTGTTCCATGAAACATTTTTTAACAACGACGATTGGTTGTTTGATCCGACAACCGATCCAATCATTAACGTCTTACCAGAACAATTTTTTATGCATAGTTTTATTTTATTTTTTATTTTAATTGAACTCTTTTTTGCTTTTTTTGTGATCATTGGAAAAAGAGAGCTAAAAAGAAGTTAAAATCAAACATAGAATAGAACAAATCATAATGCCTATTTTGTTTCAACAGAATAAAAAAAGCCCGAGACAAGGAGATTGTCTCGGGTTTTTGCTTTAAACGGTGTTCAAAGAGCTGTCCTTCGGTATTAAGTCAAAAAATCTCAAAACATGAAAAGCTGTTTCGAGATTTTCGTCCTTAATACTCAGGACAAAACGCTCTTTTCACAACCTCTTTCTCTAAACGGTGTTCAAACATCAGCTCCTTGAAATAAGCCTGAATTTTTCAAAATATGAGAAGCTATTTTAAAAAATTCTTTCTTATTGTCATCGGAGCTATACGATGTTTTCACAACCTCTGATTCATGGTGTTCAAAGAGCTGTCCTTCGGTATTAAGTCAAAAAATCTCAAAACATGAAAAGCTGTTTCGAGATTTTCATCCTTAATACTCAGGACAAAACGCTCTTTTCACAACCTCTTTCTCTAAACGGTGTTCAAACATCGGCTCCTTGAAATAAGCCTGAATTTTTCAAAATATGAGAAGCTATTTTAAAAAATCCTCTCTTATTCGCTCGGAGCTGATCGCTTCTTTCACAACCTCTTATTGAGTCAAACGACTGCGTTTTTCTGGCTCTTGGTGAGCAAGACGACTGGCAGCAGAGGCAGCGATTGCACCCACGATGTCATCCAAGAAAGTATGCACATTTTTTCCGTCATGGCTATTTAATTTTTGTAAAATACCAGGCTTTATTTTATCGATATAGCCATAATTAGTGAAACCGATTGTCCCATAGACATTTACAATTGATAAGGCTAGTATTTCATCGATCCCATACAGTCCTTCATCATCTTCAATGATATGTTGGAGCGGTGACATCAACTTATTTTCTTCTGCTAAAATATCTAATTGAACCCCAGTTATGATCGCGTTATGGACTTCACGTTTGGTTAAGACAGCGTGAACACTTTGGATACAATCTGCTAAAGTAAGATCAGTAATGTAATCTTTTTGTAAAAACATCACTAGCTCAGCAATGTCTTCAAGGGTTACTCCACGCTCATTGAGCAATTCACGTGCTTTTTCTTCTAGCGTTTCAGTTTTGATAACCATTTTCTTCCTCCTTTTGCTTCTGTGAATCAACTATATTGTTAGCCTACCAAATAAAAAAGCAAGAAACAAATGTTGTCTCCTCTGCTTTGGACAAAATGGTCAAAAATCACACAAGCTATCCTATTTCGGAGGAACTTTTTTATCATATAAACTGGTACTATGTCCAGGTTGTGTGCGTTCTTTAGGGTTAATAAAGTGTAACGCATTATTGACAGCTGTAGGTGCTTCGCCAAATCCAGTAGCGATCAATTTTACTTTTCCTTTGTAAGAACAGATATCGCCAGCAGCATAAACGCCTGGTATCGAGGTTGACATATCTGAGTTTACTGAAATTGCATTTCTGGTACTTTCAAGTCCCCATGTTGAAAGATGTTCTAGATTTGAGGTGAACCCATAATTAACAATCAATGAATCAATCAGTAACTCAATTGTTTCCTCGCTTTTTACCCGTTTTAAGCGAACAGCAGTCAATTCCCCATTTTTTCCAGATAATTCATCAATGAGATAGGGAGTTAAAAGATTGACTGATGAAGCTTTCAATAAGTTTACACTATGCTCATGAGCTCTAAATTCTGGCCGGCGATGGATAAGATAAACTTCACTCGCAATCGGTTCTAGCATCAACGCCCAATCAATTGCTGAATCACCACCACCTGCAATTGCTACTTTTTTACCAGCATATTTCATTAAATCGTTCACAAAATAATCGAGACCGTGATGCTCATAAGTTGTTGCTTCTGGTACATTTAATTTTCTAGGTTGAAAAGAACCGCTTCCTAAAGTCAAAATGACTGCTTTTGAATAGTGGATTCCTTTAGTAGTTGTGATTTCAATTATTTCATCTTCTTTAGTAATAGAAAGAACTTCCTCATTCAAATGAAAAGAGTGATTGAATGTGGTTAACTGTTTTTCCAGATTTGCTACTAAGTCACTGGCTTTCACGGCGGGATAGCCGGGAATATCATAAATATATTTTTCTGGGTAAAGCGTTGCTAATTGCCCACCTAGTTGAGGTAAACTGTCAATGATCTTAGTTTTTGCTTGACGCATACCTGCGTAAAACGCTGCAAACATCCCTACTGGTCCTGCACCGATAATTGTAATATCATAGATTTCCATAGAAAACTTCCTCCTCATACCCACACTATAGCAGAATTTAATTGAGAATACTTCTCAAAAAAATGATTTATTTCTAATTCTTAAGGAGATTGGGGCAGAAGCGAAAACGATCTCTCGTGAAATCTACTGGTTCACATATTTAAAAATACTCGTGGATTATTTTTTAAGTCAGAGAAACGCAGAAAAGTATCTATCATTTGATAAAAAGTATATAATCATTTTTACATAAGGATGAGTCTTTTTGTTTTCTTAGGTTTCATGTAACAGCGAATAGAGAGAATATGTTATTATTACCAATGAAGGAATAATTTTTAGGAGGAAAAAGATATGGTATTCCCACAATTAAGCTTAGAAAATGAAAAAGGACCAAAGGCAGTAATAAAAACAAACCGTGGTGATATTACGGTCCAATTATTCCCAGAATTAGCGCCTAAAACAGTTAAAAATTTTATTGAACTTGCTAAAAAAGGATATTACGACGGAGTAATTTTCCACCGTGTCATCCCTGATTTTATGATTCAAGGTGGCGATCCAACTGGTACAGGTATGGGTGGCGAAAGTATCTATGGTGAAAGTTTTGAAGATGAATTTAGTCGTGAGTTGTTCAACTTACGTGGGGCGTTATCGATGGCTAACTCTGGACCAAATACAAACGGTAGCCAGTTCTTTATCGTGAATAATGAAAATGTACCAGCGAATATGCTAGATCAATTAGAAGGTGCAGGCTTCCCGGCTGAAATCATCGAAGCATACAAAGGTGGTGGGACACCTTGGCTAGATTTCCGTCATACTGTATTTGGTCATGTGATTGATGGCATGACTACCGTAGACGAAATTGCTAACGTACAACGTGGTCCACAAGATCGTCCAGTACATGATGTAGTGATCGAGAAAGTTGAAGTATCAGAATAATCACTCGCAATAGTAAGACATTTTAATTATTAACTAATCACAAAATAAACCAACTGGTTTCAATCATTGACCCAGTTGGTTTATTTTATTTCTAATTAGAATAGAACCTCGTTTAAAAGTCGTCAAAAATGCTTTTGTTTTTTATGTGAAGGCTTTTTTTATCCGCATCAATCCATCTAGTAGTGTTTCTTCCGGACAAGCTAAATTCAATCGCATATGAGCATGAC
The DNA here is from genome assembly GCF_000271405.2 of Enterococcus hirae ATCC 9790. Taxonomy (NCBI): domain Bacteria; kingdom Bacillati; phylum Bacillota; class Bacilli; order Lactobacillales; family Enterococcaceae; genus Enterococcus; species Enterococcus hirae. Next base: position 1,512,781 of record NC_018081.1, read on the forward strand.
CGGCAGGACCAAATGAGATGCCAGGATTTAAAACAACTTTTCCTTTGGTAATCAATGTTTGTTCTAGCAACTCGTCATTCGCTTCATAAGCAGAAAAATCTAACCACATCAAATACGTTCCTTCAATCGTCATCACACCTAGTTGAGGTAAATGTTTTTCAAAAAAAGAAGTGGCAGTGGCCGCGTTTTTTTCTATATAAGGAAGCAGTTGACTAAGCCATTCTCTACCCGTTTCGTAAGCAGCTTGTGTACCGATTAGACCAAAAGTATTTATATCTTGTTGCTGATTCATTAGTAACCGCTGTTCAAATTGTTCTTTTAATTTAGGATTTTTTATAAACACCATTGAGTTTTTAATCGCTGCTAAATTAAAGGTCTTGGTTGCCGAAGTAAACGTGATTAAAGACTGACTTAGTGTTTCATCAATCGTTAACATCGAGTTAAAATGGTTCGTTGAAAAAACTAAGTCTTGATGAATTTCATCACTAAAAAGCAGCACTTTGTGTTTCAAACATAGTTCGCTTAGTTGTGATAATTCTTCTTTAGTCCAAACACGCCCCCCTGGATTGTGGGGATTACAAAGGATTACCACTTTTACTTGTTGTTCAACGATCTTTTTTTCCATATCTTGAAAGTCCATCATGAATTTATTGTTTTGTTCAATTAATTGACTCCGTATAAGCTGACGGTGATTACTCTCGACGATTGCAGAAAAAGGTGGGTAAACGGGGTCATGGATCAGCACACTGTCACCTGGTTCAGTAAAAGTTTGAATTGCAACAGCTAAACTAGATAAAACACCGCTAGTAAAGACAATGTGTTCTTTTGTTAAAGATACCTGATGCTGTTGTTTTTCCCAATTGATGACTGCGTGATATAATTTTTCTGAAACGGTAGAGTAACCAAAAAGACCTTGAGAAACATAATTTTCAAAAGCTTTTTTTACTCCAACAGGTGATAAAAAATCCATGTCTGCAACCCATAAAGGCAATAAGTCGTCTCTTTGATAGGTTTCTTTAATTGAATCCCATTTTACGCTATCGGTATGTCTTCTTGAAACTTTCTTGTCAAATTCACTCATCTAAAGGACCCCTTTTTCTATTGAGTATTTTCAAAACTTCTTTTTTTAAATCATTTACAGTATAATGATAAATGCAAAGAGAGGGAAGTACATGACATATAAAATTGGACAAATAATTAAAGGAAAAATAACTGGAATACAGCCTTATGGTGCATTTGTGTCTTTAGACGAGGAAACACAAGGCTTGATTCACGTATCAGAAGTACAATCAGGTTACACGAAAAGTATTCACACATTGTTAAAAGTTGGTCAACCAGTAACTGTTCAAATCATTGATATTGATGAATATTCAAAAAAAATTAGTTTGTCGTTACGTACGTTGGAGAAGAAGAGCCCTGTTATTCCTTATCGAAGGAAAAGATACTTTACGAATAAAAATAAAAAGATCGGGTTTGCCACGATTGCGGAACAACTACCAAAATGGGTGGACGAAGCACTAGAAGAACTAGAACAGAAAGAAAATAAGAAATAAAAAGTGTATTTTTTCTGAAAATGTGCTAGAATTTTTATGTAAACCACAGAACAAGTTGATCGAGGTGGAAATTTTGGCAAGCAAAAAAGTAGCTGGTACAATCATGTTGCATTTGGAGGATGGATCAAAAAAATTTTTAGTCCATTCAATTGATGACAAGCTGGAGTTTGCATTAGCAGAGCTTTCAGAAGAAAAGACGGGGTTAGCAAACATACTTAGCTTTTTAAAAGAAATCGTTCATATTGATGTTAGCAAAATTAATTTGATGGAGTTGACCAATACACATATTAATCACGAAAATGTTCCATTGTTTGTTTTTGAAACTGAGCAAAAAAGTCAAAGTGAAGACTTAGGTAAAGGCTATCTTTGGGAAGACCCAGATCAAATGCGCTCTGTCCTTGGCACTTACGAAGTGGAAGGAGTTCCTTTCTTTTAATGTAGAATTAGACACCAAAAGAAACTTGAAAAAAATTCAAGTTTCTTTTTTATGGTAACCGGTCCTCTTTAAAGGATGAAACGTTCAGTTTATCATGGATTATATTCGATAATGCAAACTTTTTTATGCTTCTTTTGAAGTAAAAGCGAATGATGATCTTTTGCTTGAATATTCTTTTGAAAAATTAAGTGAAAATGTTTGTTGACGTACCTTGGTTTACGTGATAAATTTATTAACGTTGATTTAAGAAACAGCGTAATGAAACTTTCTAAAAAAATAGCAGAAAAGTTCTTGACGTTTCCAAAAACACATGATAAGATAACTAAGTCGTTAAAAAACGACAGCTTACGAAGCTTGATTCTATCGAAAAAAACTTCAAAAAAGTTGTTGACAAACAAACGTCGCTCTGATATGATATAAAAGTTGCTACGGCAATCTCAACTGATTAGCTTTTAATCAAGTAGACCTTTGAAAACTGAACAAAGCAAAGACAAACCAAATGTGTAGGGCGTCTTGATTGATTCAAGACAACAAACATTTTTAACAAGCAATATGCTAGCAAACAATTGAGCTTAACAATCGTAAGATTGTTCGAACTTTTTATGAGAGTTTGATCCTGGCTCAGGACGAACGCTGGCGGCGTGCCTAATACATGCAAGTCGAACGCTTCTTTTTCCACCGGAGCTTGCTCCACCGGAAAAAGAGGAGTGGCGAACGGGTGAGTAACACGTGGGTAACCTGCCCATCAGAAGGGGATAACACTTGGAAACAGGTGCTAATACCGTATAACAATCGAAACCGCATGGTTTTGATTTGAAAGGCGCTTTCGGGTGTCGCTGATGGATGGACCCGCGGTGCATTAGCTAGTTGGTGAGGTAACGGCTCACCAAGGCGACGATGCATAGCCGACCTGAGAGGGTGATCGGCCACATTGGGACTGAGACACGGCCCAAACTCCTACGGGAGGCAGCAGTAGGGAATCTTCGGCAATGGACGAAAGTCTGACCGAGCAACGCCGCGTGAGTGAAGAAGGTTTTCGGATCGTAAAACTCTGTTGTTAGAGAAGAACAAGGATGAGAGTAACTGTTCATCCCTTGACGGTATCTAACCAGAAAGCCACGGCTAACTACGTGCCAGCAGCCGCGGTAATACGTAGGTGGCAAGCGTTGTCCGGATTTATTGGGCGTAAAGCGAGCGCAGGCGGTTTCTTAAGTCTGATGTGAAAGCCCCCGGCTCAACCGGGGAGGGTCATTGGAAACTGGGAGACTTGAGTGCAGAAGAGGAGAGTGGAATTCCATGTGTAGCGGGTGAAATGCGTAGATATATGGAGGAACACCAGTGGCGAAGGCGGCTCTCTGGTCTGTAACTGACGCTGAGGCTCGAAAGCGTGGGGAGCAAAACAGGATTAGATACCCTGGTAGTCCACGCCGTAAACGATGAGTGCTAAGTGTTGGAGGGTTTCCGCCCTTCAGTGCTGCAGCTAACGCATTAAGCACTCCGCCTGGGGAGTACGACCGCAAGGTTGAAACTCAAAGGAATTGACGGGGGCCCGCACAAGCGGTGGAGCATGTGGTTTAATTCGAAGCAACGCGAAGAACCTTACCAGGTCTTGACATCCTTTGACCACTCTAGAGATAGAGCTTCCCCTTCGGGGGCAAAGTGACAGGTGGTGCATGGTTGTCGTCAGCTCGTGTCGTGAGATGTTGGGTTAAGTCCCGCAACGAGCGCAACCCTTATTGTTAGTTGCCATCATTTAGTTGGGCACTCTAGCAAGACTGCCGGTGACAAACCGGAGGAAGGTGGGGATGACGTCAAATCATCATGCCCCTTATGACCTGGGCTACACACGTGCTACAATGGGAAGTACAACGAGTCGCAAAGTCGCGAGGCTAAGCTAATCTCTTAAAGCTTCTCTCAGTTCGGATTGTAGGCTGCAACTCGCCTACATGAAGCCGGAATCGCTAGTAATCGCGGATCAGCACGCCGCGGTGAATACGTTCCCGGGCCTTGTACACACCGCCCGTCACACCACGAGAGTTTGTAACACCCGAAGTCGGTGAGGTAACCTTTTGGAGCCAGCCGCCTAAGGTGGGATAGATGATTGGGGTGAAGTCGTAACAAGGTAGCCGTATCGGAAGGTGCGGCTGGATCACCTCCTTTCTAAGGAATATTACGGAGACTACACTGTTTGTTTTATACTTTGTTCAGTTTTGAGAGGTTTACTCTCAAAGATATATTTTTGTTCATTGAAAACTGGATATTTGAAGTAAATTAGTAATACAAACCGAGAACACCGCGTTGAATTTGAAAGCTAAACAAATCGTTTAGCCTCAAGCAAAATAGGCGGACGGCAATGAAATCTTGATTTCATTAGACGGTCGATCTTTTTGCCGAAGAGGCTGATTTGTGAGCTGGATAGAGTTTTTTAATAAGTTCAATTGCTTATTTTCTTGATCGGACTTCTATCGCTAGAAGAAAGATCAAAACCCAACCGTAAGGTTGATAAGGTTAAGTGAATAAGGGCGCACGGTGGATGCCTTGGCACTAGGAGCCGATGAAGGACGGGACTAACACCGATATGCTTTGGGGAGCTGTACGTAAGCTATGATCCAGAGATTTCCGAATGGGGGAACCCAGCATCTTTTATAGGATGTTACGTTTGCGTGAATACATAGCGCATTCGAGGTAGACGCAGAGAACTGAAACATCTAAGTACCTGCAGGAAGAGAAA
>NC_018081.1:2735000-2827741 GCF_000271405.2 Enterococcus hirae ATCC 9790
TACCTCGAATGCGCTATGTATTCACGCAAACGTAACATCCTATAAAAGATGCTGGGTTCCCCCATTCGGAAATCTCTGGATCATAGCTTACGTACAGCTCCCCAAAGCATATCGGTGTTAGTCCCGTCCTTCATCGGCTCCTAGTGCCAAGGCATCCACCGTGCGCCCTTATTCACTTAACCTTATCAACCTTACGGTTGGGTTTTGATCTTTCTTCTAGCGATAGAAGTCCGATCAAGAAAATAAGCAATTGAACTTATTAAAAAACTCATTCAACGCGGTGTTCTCGGTTTGTATTACTAATTTACTTCAAATATCCAGTTTTCAATGAACAAAATGTTTTAACAACTAATGTTGTTAATGGAGCCTAGCGGGATCGAACCGCTGACCTCCTGCGTGCAAAGCAGGCGCTCTCCCAGCTGAGCTAAGGCCCCGATTTATTTTTGAGAGTAGACCTCTCAAAACTGAACAAAGTAKAAAAACAAACAGTGTAGTCTCCGTAATATTCCTTAGAAAGGAGGTGATCCAGCCGCACCTTCCGATACGGCTACCTTGTTACGACTTCACCCCAATCATCTATCCCACCTTAGGCGGCTGGCTCCAAAAGGTTACCTCACCGACTTCGGGTGTTACAAACTCTCGTGGTGTGACGGGCGGTGTGTACAAGGCCCGGGAACGTATTCACCGCGGCGTGCTGATCCGCGATTACTAGCGATTCCGGCTTCATGTAGGCGAGTTGCAGCCTACAATCCGAACTGAGAGAAGCTTTAAGAGATTAGCTTAGCCTCGCGACTTTGCGACTCGTTGTACTTCCCATTGTAGCACGTGTGTAGCCCAGGTCATAAGGGGCATGATGATTTGACGTCATCCCCACCTTCCTCCGGTTTGTCACCGGCAGTCTTGCTAGAGTGCCCAACTAAATGATGGCAACTAACAATAAGGGTTGCGCTCGTTGCGGGACTTAACCCAACATCTCACGACACGAGCTGACGACAACCATGCACCACCTGTCACTTTGCCCCCGAAGGGGAAGCTCTATCTCTAGAGTGGTCAAAGGATGTCAAGACCTGGTAAGGTTCTTCGCGTTGCTTCGAATTAAACCACATGCTCCACCGCTTGTGCGGGCCCCCGTCAATTCCTTTGAGTTTCAACCTTGCGGTCGTACTCCCCAGGCGGAGTGCTTAATGCGTTAGCTGCAGCACTGAAGGGCGGAAACCCTCCAACACTTAGCACTCATCGTTTACGGCGTGGACTACCAGGGTATCTAATCCTGTTTGCTCCCCACGCTTTCGAGCCTCAGCGTCAGTTACAGACCAGAGAGCCGCCTTCGCCACTGGTGTTCCTCCATATATCTACGCATTTCACCGCTACACATGGAATTCCACTCTCCTCTTCTGCACTCAAGTCTCCCAGTTTCCAATGACCCTCCCCGGTTGAGCCGGGGGCTTTCACATCAGACTTAAGAAACCGCCTGCGCTCGCTTTACGCCCAATAAATCCGGACAACGCTTGCCACCTACGTATTACCGCGGCTGCTGGCACGTAGTTAGCCGTGGCTTTCTGGTTAGATACCGTCAAGGGATGAACAGTTACTCTCATCCTTGTTCTTCTCTAACAACAGAGTTTTACGATCCGAAAACCTTCTTCACTCACGCGGCGTTGCTCGGTCAGACTTTCGTCCATTGCCGAAGATTCCCTACTGCTGCCTCCCGTAGGAGTTTGGGCCGTGTCTCAGTCCCAATGTGGCCGATCACCCTCTCAGGTCGGCTATGCATCGTCGCCTTGGTGAGCCGTTACCTCACCAACTAGCTAATGCACCGCGGGTCCATCCATCAGCGACACCCGAAAGCGCCTTTCAAATCAAAACCATGCGGTTTCGATTGTTATACGGTATTAGCACCTGTTTCCAAGTGTTATCCCCTTCTGATGGGCAGGTTACCCACGTGTTACTCACCCGTTCGCCACTCCTCTTTTTCCGATGGAGCAAGCTCCGGTGGAAAAAGAAGCGTTCGACTTGCATGTATTAGGCACGCCGCCAGCGTTCGTCCTGAGCCAGGATCAAACTCTCATAAAAAGTTCGAACAATCTTGCGATTGTTAAGCTCAATTGTTTGCTAGCATATTGCTTGCTTGTTAAAAATGTTTGTTGTCTTGAATCAATCAAGACGCCCTACACATTTGGTTTGTCTTTGCTTTGTTCAGTTTTCAAAGGTCTACATTTTCTCTTTCAACAACTCTTATATCTTAACATTTTCTTAAGGTTTTGTCAACAACTTTTTTCAAGTTTTTTTGACTGAGTTGTTTGCCGTGTTCTTAACGACTTGATTATCATATCATTTAAATTGTTATTTGTCAACAACTTTTTTCATTGATATTTCAATCTTTTCGTCACTCCTTAATCAAGCGACTTCGTTATTATAACATGGTGATTTTTCATCGTCAATATGTTTTTTCAACAAATTTTAAAGTGAAATTCATCACGCTTTATCAGAACAAATAATAATATATCAAGGACTGTCGAAAATTGCAATAGAAAAAAACATATTTTTCACTATAATTTTTAAAGGCGAATATTCCTCTCGATAATTAGTATTTTGACGTTTTTTTATAGTTTTTTCAGCGCGTTTAACACCAATTCAGATACAAAAGTTCGGTTCCGCGTATTTACGTTTTTTATAAATTCGAGTACTTCCCTATATTATTTGTTTTTTGAATAAAAAAACAAGTAAAGTTAACCCCCTTTACTTGTTTTCTTCTTTTACAATCGGAATAAAGATCCTAAAAATGGTACCCTGCCCAACGACACTTTCTGCATTGATTCTTCCTTTATAATTTTCAACCAATTGCTTGGCAATGGATAACCCTAACCCATTACCACCTTTTGTTCGTGCTCTGGCTTTGTCGACACGATAAAAGCGATTAAAAATCTTATTAAGGTCTTCTTGTGGTATGCCTTCTCCAAAGTCTTGAATCGCAATTTCAAATTCGCTCAATGTAGAAGAAATCGAAATATGCACTTCTTTTCGATTGGTTGAATACTTCACTGCATTATCCAAAATAATAATGATTAGCTGTTCAAAGTGGTTACGATAAATTTGCAGAGTCACTTCTTTTGCTAAATCGTCATCTAAAGTAATGACATAATCTGGATATAGTATTTTGAAGTTATTGTAAACCTGGTAAGTGACTTCTTTCGCTAATGTCGTTTCATTCGCATAATGCATATCCACTTGTTCTGCTCTGGAAAGATCAAGCATTTCCTGAACCAAACTCTTCATTCGGCTAATTTCCTGCATACTTGCAGCTAATGATTCTTCAAAGATTTCAGGATCATCTTTCCCCCAACGGTTCAATAAACTCAAGTGTCCCTCAATGATTGCTACTGGAGTTCTTAATTCATGAGAAACATCTTCCACAAATTGTTCTTGCTGTTCAATATAAAGACGCATGCGATCAAGCATCTCATTGAAGATTTCAGCAAGATCAGCTATTTCATCATTCGTATCGATTTCCGGCATATGAATATCTGATTGTGGGTCTTTACGAATCGTATCCATCGTGTCTCGTAAGACCTTTAATGGTTTTAAGAAATAAGAGGATAAGAAAAACCCGAGTATAATACTTAAAATCAAGGAAACAACTTCTAATACGATGAGTGTCAATAATAACTTGTTCCGAATATCATAAAAAGATGAAAGTTCATAAAAACTTTGAGCATAACCAATCTTTTCTCTCGTTTCTTTAGAATAGATCGGCTGGACAGAAAGAAAACCAGTTTTGCCATCTAACGTAACGATCGTTGGCACTTTTCTAGTTGTTTGGATCAATGAACGATCTTTTTCATGCGTTTTAAAAATTAATTTTTCATCTAAGTTATAGACATATAGATCCATTGAAGATTGTCCTAATTCGGAAATGAACGAATCGATTTTCATCAAATTCCCTTCAATGATTGATGTGTCACTGATGCTCGTATTATTTTCTGCATTTGTTAAGTTGCGGTAAGTGTTGACTAATGTCAGCTCTTCATTTGCATTGGCTAATCGTGAAGCGACTTCTGAGATCGTTCGTTCGTCATTGTTTCGCTCTTTTGCCACGATTAGATTGATTGAAGACTTATACGTAATGACCGCAAAAATGGTAAAAACAACGAATATAAAGAAAGAACTTGCAAAGGCCCACTTGATTGTCAAGGAGGGACCTTTAAGTTCTCTTTTTTCAGAATTTTTCGGTTTTATCACGAGCGCATCACATAGCCTGTTCCACGGACAGTTTGGATATAACTTTCTTCTCCAGGAACATCAATTTTATTACGAAGATAACGAATATAGACATCCACAACATTCGTTTCGACTTCTGTTTCGTATCCCCATACTTTGTTTAGTAAAACATCACGGGCTAATACAACATTTACATTTTCCATCAAAGTAAGTAACAATTCATATTCACGTTTTGTTAACTCAATGACTTCACTGCCGCGTCGTACGACACGATTTTCTTTTTCGATCGTTAGGTCACGATAGGTGATCGTTGTTTGTTTCGCTACATTCTTGTCTCCTTCAATGTCGATACGACGTAATAAGGCACGTAAACGAGCTAATAATTCTTCAATCGCAAAAGGTTTAACGATATAGTCATCTGCACCATGATCTAATCCTGAGACACGATCGATTACTGAGTCTCTAGCAGTCATCATAATGATTGGTGTATTTTTAACTTGACGGACACGACGGCATACTTCTAGTCCATTTAATTCTGGTAACATCAAGTCTAATAAAATAGCATCCCATTCATTGTTTAACGCTGCATCTAATCCTGTACGGCCATTGTAATGTACTTCTGCATTGTAGCCTTCATGCTTTAATTCTAACTCGACAAACCGAGCTAAGTTTTTCTCATCTTCAATGATTAGAATATTACTCATCAATTTTTTTCCTTTCTATTCTACGGGCTTTTCAAAACTCTATTATTATACCGATAATCTACTTAAAAATCTATAACCATTTTATCATGGATAATAATTTTTAAAAAGAGCTGAAGTCTTCTCTTTTCAGTTGACTCCAGCTCTCATGTCATCTTTTATTTTTCTTCATCTTCAAGAAGCGAAAAGATTACTCTTCATGATACCATGAATAATGGAAGATTCCTTCTTTATCTACCCGTTCATAGGTGTGCGCACCAAAATAATCACGTTGCGCTTGGATAATATTTGCCGGTAAGCGTTCTGCTCTATAAGAATCGAAATAAGCAATCGCAGAAGAAAAAGTTGGTACTGGAACGCCTGCTTGGACAGCTAGTGCGACTACATCTCTTACTGCTTGTTGGTATTTATTGGTGATGTCGACAAAATAATCATCTAATAAAAGATTTTCGATATCAGAATCCTTGTCATACGCATCAGTGATTTTTTGTAAGAAACGAGCACGAATGATACACCCAGCGCGCCAGATCTTAGCAATTTCACCAAATGGCAGATCCCAACCATATTCTTTAGAAGCAACACGTAATTGAGCAAAACCTTGTGCATAACTCATAATTTTGCTGAAGTACAATGCTTCACGGATTTTTTCGATTAACTCTTTTTTATCTCCAGTAAATGAAAACTCATTCGTGCGGGTTAGCACTTTGCTTGCTCGGACACGTTCATCTTTGTATGCTGAAATGTAGCGGGCAAAAACTGATTCTGTGATCAATGGTAAAGGAACACCTAGGTCTAACGCACTTTGGCTCGTCCATTTCCCTGTTCCTTTGTTACCAGCAGCGTCCATGATGACGTCAACGATTGGTTTACCAGTTCCTTCATCATCTTTTCTTGTTAGAATATCTGCAGTGATCTCAATCAAGTAACTATCTAACTCACCTTGATTCCATTCTTTAAAGATGTCAGCCATCTCTTCAACTGATAAGCCTAAAATGTTTTTCATCAAGTCATAGGATTCTGCAATCAATTGCATATCGCCATATTCGATGCCGTTATGAACCATTTTGACATAATGACCAGCACCATTAGGACCGATGTAAGTCACACAAGGGGCCCCGTCTTCTGCTTTAGCAGAGATTTGCTCTAAGATTGGCGCAACCAATTCATAGGCTTCTTTTTGCCCTCCAGGCATGATTGAAGGTCCTTTTAAGGCTCCTTCTTCCCCACCTGATACACCTGTGCCGATAAAGTTGATACCAGAGTTAGCTAGTTCTTCATTCCGACGAATCGTGTCTTTGAAGAAAGTATTTCCTCCATCGATTAAAATATCTCCTTTATCTAAATGCGGAAGTAATTCTTGGATGGTTGCATCCGTTGCCGGACCAGCCTTTACCATTAGAAGGATTCGACGTGGTTTTTCGATCGAATCGACAAATTCTTCGATTGAATAAGTTGCTTTAAATTTTTTGTCTGGGTGTTCTTCCACCACAGCAGTTGTCTTTGATCCAGTACGGTTAAAGAGGGCAACTGAATACCCACGACTTTCAATATTAAGGGCTAAGTTTTTACCCATTACGGCCATACCGACAACGCCGATTTGTTGTTTTGACATATGAACTCCTCCTACATATGGGATGTTCTCCCTAATCTCTATCATTATAGCTTAACATGGCGCTATTGCAAACCAAAGAAGCATATATTTTTATGACGTTGTTTTAATATTAATGGACGAGCTAGGAAAGTTTTAAAGTATCACAAAAAAATAAACCTCAAGGCTCCATGGTTAGCCTTGAGGTTTTTACATTTTCTAATTAAAATGTATTAAGCTTCTTTAGACATTACGTCCTTACCATCGTAGTAACCACAATTTGCACATACGTGATGGCTTTTTTTCATTTCACCACAGTTTGCACATTCGTTTAAACCTTTGATTGTCAATTTGTAGTGTGTACGACGTTTTGCTTTTTTAGCTTTTGATGTTCTTCTAGCTGGTACTGCCATTTTGCTACACCTCCTTGTAAAGTCTTGCACCTTAATTGATGCAATATATTCCAATCTTACGCTTTATCATCTTCATTTGATGGTTCATCAAAAAGTTCCGATAATTTTGCAAGACGAGGATCTACTTTTGTCTTGGCATCTTCTGATTTTCTACGCTCATATTCTTCTTCGGAAACGACTTCCCAATCTGTTCCTTTTGGCAGGTCAGTTGCTAGTTCTTCTTCCTCTGTTAATACGCGCATCGGAATTGCCAATAAAATGTTGTCTTCAATTGATTCTGTCAGGTCAAGTTTTGCATCTTCGATTAACAAAATCTCTTCTGCAGACAATTGGTCATCTCTGAGTTGATATTGTTCTTTTGTCATAAACAATTCGTCAACAGTAAAGTCCATCGGTAATTCAACCGGTTCTAAAGAACGCGTAGATGGAACAGTCAGAGTCGTCTGCACAGTGTAATGAACCAGATAGCCTTTTTTATCAACTGAGACTAACCCTTGGACTGCAACAGGCGCAACATCTAGTATTAAATTGTCTCGCTCCATGAGTTCCGCTTTAAGATCAAGGGTCTCATGAAATGTTAACGGTGTCTCTTGGTATTTTCTCAATTCGAGTAAGGACCATTTCATTTTTCATCACTCCTAAGCAACAAAAGCAATTATACAGGGCAAAAAGGTCCTTGTCAATGAAATTTTCTTGACACCTTACACTTCATTAAAAAACATTTTTTTATTTATTCGTTATGTTGTCTTATTTTTATTTACGAACAAATTTCCATGGCAACCCGCAACAAATAGAGAAGCCATTTTTTTAACTAAACTTTTTCTCTATTACGTGAAAGACTCTCTGTAAATTTTGACTTTTTCTCCTTATTGTTTCGTAAACTATATGTTTACCCCAAAATTAACTGATGATTTTTAGAATAACATTCGATCATTCCTACAGAAGAACGATTTTTACTAACCAAGAATGATAACTAACGGTATAAAAACAGCAGTTTTGATCGTTTATCCGGCTAAATTCTTCTACAAGTTGTTCTGTGGCGTACATACTTGATGGTTTCTATTTGCTCAAGTATTCAAGATGAACTACAATAAACAATATTTATAAGAAAAAGGAGCAGACGCTTGTTATGAACACACGAGATATCGAATATTATGTTCAAATCGTCAAGCAAAAGAATTTTACCAAGGTAGCCAAGTACTTTCAAGTTAGTCAACCGACGATCACTTACGCACTTAAGCGCCTGGAAAAAGAACTTGACGCAGTTCTTATCACGAGAGATCGTTCACACCACGAATTAGTGATTACCCCTGCTGGCAAACAGTTATTTATCCATGCACAATCTATCTTGCAAGAGATCAAGATGGCAAAAGCAGAGATTACGCAATTACAGAAAAAGAAATTACGATTTGGAATGCCACCAATCATTGGCAATGAATATTTTCCGAAATTATCCAGTTATTTTATTAAATCTCAGCTAATGGACCAAATTGAGATTACAGATGGTGGCTCGAGAGATTTGTATGGCATGATCCACCAAGGAAGAATCGATTTAGCGATCCTGGGCTCCACCCAACCAATTATCGATCAAAAATTAGAGATCGAATTACTTTTAGACAAGCGATTCATGATTGTCGTTGCTCCTACTCATCCTTTCGCTGACCGACAAACGATTTCTTTTAGCGACCTAATAGCTGAACAATTCGTTTTATTGAACGAGCATTACGTTCATCCTGCAGCTTTTAAAAAGTTAGCTAAACAGGCACATATTGAACCTAAAGTTGTTTACCAAAGCAATGACTTAGCCATATTGAAAAGCATGATTCGAGAAAATATCGGGATCGGTTTTTTAACTGAAATTGCTATTCACCCTGAAGATCATCTCGTATCGATCCCACTTTCCGATCAGCTTCAGCCGCACTTTCTGATTTCACTCGCTAAGCGTACTCAGCAAATCCCGACTCCTTTACAAGAAAATGTGGTTGAGGTCATCCAACAATTTATGAAAACTCAAAAGAAGAACAAATCTTAATTGAATGGCTATTAATAGAAATGAATAATAATTAACACTTTTGAATAAACATCAAATAATGGTTGTACGGTAGTCTGCTTGTTCCTCTCTAATTGACACTTTAAGTAACATTAGAAAAAGGTCGTTTTAAAAACGTAGCTTAAACACCCCGACGATCATTCTGTTAAAATGAAGGTTGACGCATGATTCATCTAAAAAACAACGAAAAAAAAGGATAAGACCTAGTCTTATCCTTTTTTGATGATCAGCGGAGTCAATTAGATTGCTGTTGTTTCGCCACGGTATACAATACCACGACGTGAGTCTACAGTTACTAACTCGCCATCAGTGATTGTTGAAGTTGCATCTTGTGCACCAACGATTACAGGAATGTCTTGTGCAATTCCTACAACTGCTGCGTGTGAAGTCAATCCGCCTTCTTCAACGATAACTGCTGCTGCTTTTTCAATTGCAGGCATGTATTCTTTATCAGTTGTTGGAACAACTAAAACCATGCCGTCTTTTGCTTTTTTGATTGCTTCTTCAGCTGATGAAGCAACAACTGCATTTGCAACGACTGATTTTTGACCAACGCCTTGAGCTTCTAATAATTTTGAACCAATCATTTGAATTTTCATTACGTTAGTTGTTCCACGTTCACCAACTGGTACACCAGCAGTGATCAAGATCAAATCGCCTTCTGAAGCAAAGCCTAAGTCAACTGCTTTTTGAGCAGCTAATTCAAACATTTCGTCAGTTGTTGTTGGTTTTTCAGCAACTGTTGGGTAAACACCCCAGTTAAGCATCAAACCACGTTTTGTACGTTCGTCAAAAGTAACAGCCAAGATGTCAGCATCTGGACGGTATTTTGAGATCATTTTAGCTGTATAACCAGATTCAGTTGCAGCTACGATTGTTTTAACGCCTAAGTTTTTAGCAGCGCGTGCTACAGATAGACCGATTGTTTCAGTCACATCAGTTTTATCAAATTCGTTTAATTGGAAAGTACCTAATTCTGATAATGCATTTTCAGCTTGTTGGTCAATACGAGCCATTGTTGCAACAGCTTCTACAGGGTAGTCACCGTTTGCTGATTCTCCTGATAACATTGTTGCATCAGTTCCGTCAAATACGGCATTGGCAACGTCAGAAGCTTCTGCACGTGTTGGACGTGGGTTTTCTTGCATTGATTCCAACATTTGTGTTGCTGTGATTACTGGGATACCAGCTGCATTACATTTTTTGATAATACGTTTTTGAACCATTGGAACTAATTCGGCAGGAATTTCAACACCCATGTCACCACGAGCGATCATTACACCATCAGAAACTTTGATGATTTCGTCGATGTTGTCGATTCCTTCTTGTGATTCAATTTTAGGGAAGATTTGAACGTGTGTCATATCTTTTTCTTCTAAAATTTCACGAATATCTAAAACGTCTTGCGCTTTACGTACAAAACTTGCAGCGATAAAGTCGATATCGTTATCTAGACCAAAACGAATATCATCTGCATCTTTAGGAGTAATCCCTGGTAAGCTAATTGAAACGCCTGGTGCATTAACCCCTTTACGAGATCCTAGCATTCCAGCATTCTTCACTTCTACAACTAATTCACGAGTTGCTTCGTCTTTTTCAATGATTTCCATATCGATCAAGCCATCATCGAATAAAATGTGTCCACCTACATGAACGTCTTCAAATAGTCCAGGGTAAGTAACAGCGATTTTTTCTTTTGAACCTACATGTTCAGGATCCATTGAGATACGAGTTTTATCTCCTACTTCAAATTTGATGTATCCTGCACGACCAAAATCAGCTTCAGTTGTGCCTTGAACAGTTGTACGAATTTCAGCACCTTTTGTATCTAAAAGGATACCTACATCTTTACCTGTTTTTTTAACTGCTTCACGGACCATTGTCATACGTGATAATTGTTCTTCATGATCACCATGTGAAAAGTTAAAGCGGAAGACATTTGCCCCAGATTCAATCAATTTAGAAATAGTTTCTACTGAATTACTTGCTGGTCCTAATGTACTAACGATTTTGGTTTTTTCATTTTACAAAACTCTCCCATTCAATTTTGTTTATTTAAAGCTGGTTAAAGCCTAAATACAAAGATAACAAGCTATACCTATTTTTAACTATAGCTTAAATTTAAAATAACAGGCTTTCAATCTTAGAATGAAAGTGAGTTATTTAAGTCATAAAGTGATAAGTCTGGTTTGTGTTTGTTGCTTTCTAGTGTTTCGATGATATCTGCAGCGACCATTTCATTGTCGCGGATACCCACACATAGTCCACCTTTACCTGCACGAAGCAAGTCAACAGCATAAGCACCAAATTTGCTTGCTAACACACGGTCACGTGCGCTAGGTGAGCCACCACGTACTACGTGTCCTAAGATGGATACACGTGTATGGTAATCACCATATTCAGAAAGTTTTTCGGCAAATTCATTTCCGCCCATTACGCCTTCTGCTAAGATGATCAAGCAATGTTTTTTACCACGATCGCGGCCTTCTTGGATTTTTTTAGCCACAGATGCCATATCAAAATCATGTTCAGGAATGATAATTTCATCTGCGCCACCGGCAACACCTGACCATAATGCGATATCGCCAGCGTTACGTCCCATTACTTCAATAACAAACGTACGAACGTGTGAAGTTGCTGTATCACGAATACGGTCGATTGATTCTAAAACTGTGTTGATTGCTGTATCAAAACCGATTGTGAAATCAGTTCCTGGAATATCGTTGTCAATCGTTCCTGGAACACCAACAGCTGGAAATCCACGTCTTGTCAATGCCATTGCTCCATGGTAAGAGCCATCTCCACCGATAACAACTAAACCTTCGATACCGAATTTTTTCAATTGTTCGATCCCTTTTAATTGACCTTCTTCAGTCGCAAATTCAGGGTAACGTGCAGAGTACAAGAATGTCCCACCACGTTGGATTTTATCACCCACATCTGCAACATCTAGACGACGAATATCTCCTGCAACTAATCCAGCAAATCCATAGTTGATTCCATATACTTCGAGCCCTTCATAAATCCCTTTACGAACAACAGCACGAATAGCAGCATTCATTCCAGGTGCGTCTCCGCCACTGGTCAAAATTCCAATGCGTTTCATAATAATCATTCACCTCATTAAAATACTTTATCCTAAGCAATGCTTAGGTTAATAACCTTCTTTGCGTTAACCACGACTAACATTCTAACATTATTTTTAGCAATTGTCTTGATTTACTGATAAAAAAATGAAAAAAATGAAAGCAAATAGTATATTTTACCGTAAGTTATTTGAAAACAACATTTTCTGGTTGGAGCAAGTAAGCTAATTGACTCTTCAAGCTCTTACTTCCATCGACCCAATAAGCTTCTGCCAGCACTACTTTCCGTTGATTCTTTTCATGGTACATCACGACTGGAATGTACCCAGAATGTTTCTGAAAAATAGTTTGCAATTGTTTCATCGTTTGTGGATCATCAAATTCTTCTTTGATTCGTAAGTAGCAAGTCTGATCTTGATATTGTTCTTCTAATTCTACAGGATCAGCAAAATTTTCGCCAATCAATTGCAACTCTTGGTTGTATTTACTCGTTTCTGTTCGTCCCTGAACAAAGATCACTTTATTCAACTCAAACAATGAACGAAATTGTCGATAGGATTTGGGGAATACAGTGATCGTGATTTCTCCACTGATATCTGTTCCTTCAACAAAAGCCATCAATTCCCCTTTTTTAGTTCTGATTTCACGGATATTTTTAATCATCACTAATACACTGACTGTTTGTTTCGGAATAACTTCAGTAATTAACCGGATTTTTTTAGCTAATTTCAAGCGTTCATAGCCTTCTGTTGGGTGCCCTGAAAGATAAACGCCTAAATATTCCTCTTCTAATTGCAGCTTTTCTTCTAAAGAATAGTCAGCCACTTCTTCTTCTTTTAAAGCCATGATCCCTAGGAGATCTAAGCTTCCACCACTATAAATAATGTTTTGTATTTTTCCTTCTAAATCGAGCATCAATTGTTTTCGGTTTGGTGCCAATTCATCAAACACGCCTACTGCTACTAATGACTGGATCAACTCTAATTTTAGCCAGCGTTTATCTAAACGAATCAAGAATTGATCCACTGATTGATAAGCGCCATTTTCTTTTCGATCTTTTAAGATATCCTCAATGAAGTCTTTTCGGACACCTTTGATCGCAGTTAGACCAAAACGAATCTCTTCTGGATTAATTAGCTCAAAGCCATAATAGCTCTGATTAATGGAAGGTGCTGCTAGTTTTAATTTTTTCTTTCTTGCCTCAGCGATGTATTCTTTTAATTTGGTCGTATTGTGTCGAACCGAATTTAGTAAACTAACAAAAAATGCGCCTGGATGGTGGGCTTTGAGGTACGCCATTTGGAACCCAACAAATGAATAAGCAAACGCATGCGAGCGATTGAAACCATAATTGGCAAAACGTTCGATATAGTCATAGACTTCGACCGCTTTTTCTTTCGAATAGCCCTGACTTACTGCCCCGCTGACAAAGTGTTCCCGCTCTTTGTCAATCACTTCTTTTTTCTTTTTACTGATTGCTCGACGCAAAATATCCGATTGGCCCAAAGAAAAACCAGCCATCTTTGCAGCGATTTGCATAATCTGTTCCTGATACACGATGACACCATATGTGTTTTTTAAAATAGGCATTAAGGAGTCATCAGGATAATGGATCGTTTCTTTTCCTTTTTTGCGGGAAATAAACGTATCGATATTTTGCATTGGTCCTGGACGATATAACGCATTGACTGCCGCAATATCTTCAATTGTTTCTGGTCCTAATCGGCGTAAAACATTGCGAATACCTGCAGATTCAAATTGGAAAACCCCTGTAGTATCTCCTTGTTGAAAGAGAAAAAGTGTCTTAGGATCATTTAAAGGAATTTGTTTCAATCGAATTTCTTTCTTTTCTACTTTTTTAATAGCTTTCAATGCGTAATCAATGATCGAAAGATTTCGCAATCCTAAAAAATCCATTTTGAGTAGTCCGATCGCTTCCACGTCATTCATCGTATATTGAGTTAAAAATGCTTCATCTGATCCTTTTTGTAATGGAACCAGATCTAATAGATTCTTATCACTGATCACAACACCCGCTGCGTGAGTCGAGACATGTCGAGGCAATCCTTCTAAAATCGAAGCTGTTTTAAATAGTAATTGATTTTTTTCACTTAACTGAACTAACTCCACTAAGGGTTTCGATGTCCGATATGCTTCGGGTAAGGTAATTTTCAACTGATTAGGGATCGCCTTTGACCATCGATTGGCTTCGCTTTGTGATAAACCAAAGACACGAGCCACGTCCCTTAACACCATCTTAGCCGCCATCGTCCCAAACGTTGCAATTTGCGCCATATGGTATTGTCCATATTTTGCTCTGACATAATTCAAGACTTCTTCTCTACGATTATCAGGGATATCCAAATCGATATCTGGCATCGTATAACGTTCTGGGTTTAAGAAACGCTCAAAAAGCAAATCATATTGCAAAGGATCGACATCGGTGATCTCCAAGATATATGCAACTAATGAACCAGCCGCTGATCCTCGTCCAGCGCCAGTCACGATTTTTTCTCGATGAGCAAACGCCATGACGTCCCACACGATCAAGAAATAATCATCAAAGCCCATTTGATGGATAATCGACAACTCATATGCTAGACGCTCTTGATATTCAGGAGTGATTTCTTCGACTCGCTCTACTAATTTTGCGTGGCACAATTCATCAAGGTACTGACCAGCACTTTTCTGATCTGGTACTGGGTAATGAGGCAGCAGCTTTTGATGAAATTGAAATTCAAAGGAAACCGATTGAACTAAACGTTGCGCACCCTCTAGCGCATCAACCAACTGTGCTTCATTAAACCGTTGGATCATTTCATTTTCAGCAAGTAAAAAACCTGTTTTAGTTTCTATCTTTTGTTGGTTGATTGCTTCCATAGAAAGTTGGCTCCCAGCTCGAAGATGTTTCATCGTCTCAAGCGCAAACAGTTCTTCTTGTCTTAAGCTGGCAATAGGTTGTAATGCACATAAGGAATAATTGTTTTCTGCTAGGAACGTTACCCAACCACTTGGTAGTTCTGAGAAACTTTCAGTGATTCCAACATAAAAATCTTGTCGACCTACTTTTTCTTTGAGTGCTTGCCAATGGGCAGTAAAGGTCTCCGTTTGATTAAATTCAGCTACCACAGAATGTTGGGGAGGAACGACGAAAATCAAATGATCTGATTCCGTAAATTCTGATAATGCGAGACTTTCTTGAATCATTTTTTTACTCGACAGCTTCATCAACTGCTGGTAGCCAACGCCATCTTTCGCATATACCAATAAATCAAAAGCTTGGGACTCATAAGTATAAGTAAGGAGCATGCCGACAATTGGCTTTATTCCTTCTTTGATACATGTTTGATAAAACTCAGGTATCCCATACAGTACATCTTGATCAGTTATTCCTAGGACTGTATAACCTAGTGCTCTTGCCTTTTGGACATAATCTTGGATCCTGATCGTGCTTTGCAACAGCGAATAGGAGGTTTTTGTATATAATTGTGGGAAAAACATGGTCATTCCACCTTTTGTATAGTTAGACAATTAATCAATGCGTTCATTTATCTACTATGAATATAGGATAGACGACAACGCATTTGTAATCATTCTCTTTGATTTGCATTTTTATTATTTTATCACATGGACTGGTTAAATCATAAAACTTGTTTTTTTACAACTAGCTTTCTTTACATTCAGCAAAATTCTGGTAAACTAAGCTTAGAAAAGAGGTGTTCTTTATGCGATATATCGTCACATTATTTTGGTCATTTGTCTTAGGTCAAGTCGTAGGTTACATTGGTGGGGCTCTTACAAGCGGTGGCTATGATTTTACTTTAACAACGATTATTTCATTGGTTGCAGGCGTTGTTGTCATTTTACTTGGTGCATTGGCAACTCCTAGAAAAGAAGCCTCATCACATTCATAAAAGCCAAATGAGGGTGGGACGCAGTCTCATCCTTTTTATGTATTTTGATAAAATCATTTCGCTTTCCATTAACTTTTTGGAGTGGAAAAGTTAAGCCTGGGACAAAAGGTCGTCCCGGGCTCTTTATCATGCACAAAAATGAATAATTGTTGTTCCTTGAAATAAGCCTGAATTTCTCAAAACATGAGCGGTTATTTCAACAAATTCTTCCCTAGTGTCATCGGAGTTGCGAGGTTTTAACGAAAGCGACACACGATCTTTTCATCATCTGATCAGAAGCGTTGTCGAAGAACTTTTCTGAAGTTAAATAAAGATAATAAGATATTAGATAAAACAAAGAGACTTGTAGCAATGAACACTGCGCGATAGTTAAAGGCATGCGCAACCGTCGAGCCCACCATCGGTCCAAAGACTTGTCCAAAATTACTACACATTTGATTGTAACTATAGATTCGACTCACTCCTTCTGGCGGCGTGATCTTACTGATGAGTGTATTGATGGATGGCATTAACGCTCCCGTTGAAAAACCAAGAATAAACCGTAAGATCCCCAACTGTAAAGGGGTCGCTACAATAGCCATGGGTAAGTAGCAACAAAAAGATAAGGTTAGCCCTGCAAGCAGTACTTTTTGGTTCCCTATTTTATCCCCTAATTTCCCTAGTTTAGGAGAGGAAAAAACTGCAGACACACCTGAAATCGAAACGATTAACCCACTAACAAATAAAATATTTCCTGAATTCCCGCTTAGCTCACGAATATATAGGGTCAAAATAGGACTGATAGTTGTGATACCAATTTGAAGAATCAAAGTGGTCACAAATAATCCGATTAGAATGGATAAATGATCCATTTTGGCAAAGATTTCTTTTGTACTGATCATATCATTTTTTTCTACTGGTTGAAAATCTTCTTTTACCAAGAAAATGGTTAAAAGTGTTGTCACAAGTAATAATACCCCAGTAATCAAGAAAACATTCTCCATACCAAACCACTGCGCCAACGCACCTCCCATTGATGGTCCGATCAAACTGCCGGCAATTGCTCCAGTCGATAAAGTTCCTAATGCCCAACCACTTTTTTCTTTTGGCGCTTGTGAAGCAATCATCGCAGTCGCGTTAGGAATATAACCTGATAAAATGCCATTTAAAAAACGCATGACCAGTAACCAATACGCATTGGGAACAAAGGCCAACGATCCCATCGTTACCGTCATCCCTGCGGCAGCTCGGATCATCATGAGCTTTCGTCCTTTACGATCTGCCAAATTCCCCCATATTGGCGCTACGATAGCTGAAGCAAAGGCAGTAACAGATATCGCTAGACCGGAAAACAACTCAACTTGATCACTTGGTGTACCCAATTGTTCTACATATACAGGAATAAATGGCATAACTAAACTAAAACTAGCCCCTGTAAAAAAGCAGCCGATCCAAGCCACGAATAAATTTTTCTTCCATTGTATCTTCATTGATCATCCTCATTTCTTTATGTTTCTTTGCAAAAAATTTCTTTTTGAAACAGCATAAATTATGTATTGTTACTATATAGACGAAAGGTTTTGTTCCGAGCAGTACTATCTTCTACTTATTTACTATCTTAACAGTGAAAATCTTATGTTACAAAAAAACACTCTTAACAACTATATAAAATCGTTAAGAGTGCAAATACTACTTTTTTCGAATCATTCAAATGGTGATGGCAAAAAGCGTTTTTTCTTATTAAATTTGTGCTACTTTTTATTGTAAACTTACTCATGTTACTGTTTCCTGACTTTTCAGCTGGTTCTTTAAGAAAATAGTTCAGCTACCAGTTAGGCTGGTTTACATCGTTGCTAAAATAATAAAGTTAAGGATAAACAAGACCACAACGATCCATAATGGGATTGAAATTTCTTTGAATTTCCCTTTGATTACTTTGACGATCGTGTAAAAAATGAAGCCGACAGCAATCCCATAAGAGATGCTATAGCATAATCCCATAAAGATTGAAGCAAAGAATGCTGGTAGTGCTTCTTCCAGGTCAAGCCAATTGATATCTGTGAATGAAGCCATCATCATCACACCAACTAAAATCAATGCAGGTGCAGTTGCTTGAGTTGGAACGATAGAAATCAATGGTGAAAAGAAACTACTTAATGCAAATAAGACTGCAACCACTACTGAGGTCAAACCTGTTCGTCCACCAGCACCGATACCTGCAGCAGATTCTACATAAGTCGTCGTATTTGATGTCCCAAAGATTGCTCCTACAGATGTCGCAATGGCATCGGCAAAGAGCGCTTTATCCATTTTTGTCTTGAAACCTTTGCCATCTTCTAATGCTTCTTCATCTTCTTTTGAGAAGATCCCCGTACGGCGACCTGTTCCAATGAACGTCCCAATCGTATCAAATGTATCCGATAAACTAAACGCAATGATTGTCATGATTACTTGTGGAATCTTTGAAGAATCACTAAATAATGATTGCATCCCCTCTGGTCCAAAAGCAGCACCAAAAGTCGTGCCTAATTCTTTGAATGAACTTCCTAATGAATTGGCTTGCCAATCAATCGTACTTAAATCAACAACCCCCATCATAATCCCTAAGATAGTGGTTGCCACGATCCCGATCAACATCGCACCACGAACATTTTTTACCACCAGGATCGCTGTTAAAATCAAACCGATCACAGCTAATAAAATCGGTGCATTATTGAAGTTGGCTAAAGCTGGAACGATCCCACCATTGATTGTGACATTCGTTGCCTTGCCTCCGTCAACCACCGAACTAGTGATTGCTGACTGATCAGCTGAAAAAGAGAGAAATCCTGCATTTTTAATTCCAACATAAGCGACAAAGATCCCGATCCCGCCTCCAATCGCATGTTGTAGACTTTCAGGAATGGAATGAATGATCAATTTTCGTATTTTGGTCACAGTAATAAAAATGTTGACCATCCCACAAATAAAGACCATCGCTAAAGCTTGTTGCCAAGAATAACCTAATCCAAAAACTACTGTAAAAGTAAAAAAGGCATTTAATCCCATTCCAGGTGCTTGCGCATACGGTACATTTGCAAACAACCCCATTACCAAAGTACCAATGATCGAAGCGATGATTGTTGCTAAGAACACTGCCTGAAAAGGCATCCCTGATGCTGACAAAATGGTTGGATTTACAAATAAGATATAACTCATTGCAAAGAATGTCGTAACCCCAGCCATGATTTCTGTTGGTACATTTGTCTTATTTTTCTTTAATTGGAAAAACTTTTCCATAAAAAATTTCCACTCCCTGAATTTTTTTGACGTAAAATCAAATAATAAAATAAAATAAGTCAACTATTCCGTTTACGTCGAACAATTATTGATTATAATTATAATTCGTTCGCTTTTCAATAAAATCATTAAAAAAAGCAACAAAAAAATGCTTAATGTTCGTGTTTTACCTTATAAATGGTTATTGAACAAAATGTATCCGTTCTCTTTAATTTAAAAAAGACTTCTTTTCCCCTTACATTTGCACCTTGTTAAAAAAAATATATGTGCTAGACTGAAACACATACTAGCATTGAAAGGAATGACATTTTTGAATAGAAAGCTCATTGCCATTGATTTAGACGGAACAACTTTAAATCCCGATTCAATCATTACTTCAAAAACTGAAGAAACATTAAAAAAAGCGATTAACGCTGGTCACCATGTCAGTATTGCTACTGGGCGCCCCTTCCGAATGAGTTATCACTATTATCAGCAATTAGGATTGTCTACACCGATGGTCAACTTTAACGGTGCTTTAGTACATATCCCTAATCAATATTGGGCTCATGAAAAAGAAACCTCGATCGATAAACGCATCGTATTCGAGATTTTAGCTCAAAAACGCCAATTGAATTTAGATTTCATTGCTGCAGAAAATCGTGAAACTTATTTTATTGACAGCTTTGATTTTTTTGATGAAAAAATTTTTGCTGCATCAAATCCTAGCCCTCAAAATTTATTATCGCCTAAAAATCTGACAACTGATCCAACCTCTTTACTGGTTCGAACAGAAAAATGCTATGCTGAACAAGTTTCAGCTGAATTAACCCGTCAATTCGGTAATTTTGTTGATGTTCGTACTTGGGGAGGACCAATGGCTATTTTAGAAATCGTTTCTAAAGGAATTGAAAAAGCCAAAGGCGTTCATCGCATTGCCAATTACCTTGATATCGATCAAAAAGATGTCATTGCTTTTGGTGACGAACATAACGATTTGGAACTATTAGAATATGCTGGCTGGGGAGTTGCAATGAAAAATGGTACCGATCAATTAAAAGGCGTTGCTAACGATGTCACTGAACACACCAACCAAGAAGATGGCTTAGCTACGTATCTAGAAGACTTATTAGCCCTTTAAAATCAAAAAAGACCGTTCCAGAGAAAACAAATTGTATTTCTCTGGAACGGTCTTTTTAGTTGTTGGTCTTTTTATTTTGCCATGAACATATCGTAGTAAGTGTCCATGATTTCTTTTGCAATGACTAGATTCATATGATCTTTTTCATCTAATAAGTTCGGTAGAACGACACTAATTGCAATTTGTGGGTTATCACTCGGACCATAGGCCACGATATTACTATTTACTGTGGTAATATCTGGATGACCTTCAGCTACAGTTTCGGCTGTACCAGTCTTAGCAGACAAATCCATTTTTGCACTAGCTAAAGGTTTAGCTGTCGTATACGCATCTGTTCCATGAACAACTTGATGGAATCCTTCACGAAGGATCGACATATCAGCTGGAGAAATATCAACGGTATCTTCGACTTTTGTTTCCAGCTCTTTTTTCACCGGACCAAGGTTCCCATTTTCATCATTTCCATAGATTCCCTTGACTAAACGAGGTTGGATTCTCTTACCACCATTGGCTACAGTTGAAGCATACTGCGCTAATTGGATCGGTGTATAGGTATCAAACTGACCAAAAGCTAAGTCAGTAAAGTTACCTGGTGTGTACCATTGAGCACCATTATCTGCATTAAATTTCTTCATAAAATCAACAGAACGAGAAATCCCTGGTGATTCATTTGGTAGATCAATCCCAGTTTTTGTTCCTAAACCAAACTGTTTGAACGCTTTACGTAATTCTTCATAGGCTTTTGACTCTTCATTTAGTGAAGGAAGTCCCATATTTGGTGTATATTCCAATCCCAGCATTTTCAACGCAACTTTGATCATATACGTATTCGATGATAGTTCAAGTGCTTTGACTGCATTGATTGCAATACGCCCGCTTCGATTAAAGACCGAACTCTTTTCAGAAGAGCCTTGTAATTTGATTGGCTCATCGACTAACACTTGGTTACCTGAGATCACATTCGTTTGCCAACCAGCAGTTAACGTACCTGCTTTGACTACTGACCCTGGTGTAAAGGCACTAGTAATATTCCCCAAAGCATTTTCTGTCAACTCTTTGGACCCTTCTTGGTGGCTAAATCCTGTCATAGCCAATATCTCACCGGTTTGTGGATTCATCGCTACTGCATACGCCCCTGGCGAATAAGTTGCTTTTCCACTATCCACTAATTTTTGGTAGTTTGTCTTTAAGATATTTTCGACTTTGGCTTGGAAATCAGCGTTAAGAGACAACATGAGGTTGGACCCTTTTTCACCAGCAAAGATTTCTTTTTGATTCGTTACATTCCCATTACTATCGAGGGTTACTTCATATTGGGTTTTTGTTCCTTGTAAAACATCTTCATATTGCTTTTCAAGGTAACTTTGTCCCACACGATCATTACGAGAATAGCCTTTAGCTAAGTATTCATCTACTTCATCAGCTGGTAAACCTTGTTTTTCTGTTGTCACACTACCTAAAATACTTTTGATTGAGTCAGCAGCCGTGTATTGACGTGTCCAGTCGGTTCCTGTGGATACTCCAGGTAGTTCTGAAGCATGTTCGGAAACAACCGCTAATTCTTGATCAGTCACACCTGAATTTTTGATAAATACCGTGTTCAACTCATACGCGCTATTCATGCGTTTAAAAATTGTCGCGATTTTTAATTGTTCTTCATTGAAGTTGATTTCACTATCAGTTACTTTGTCAACTAACGCTTTGTATTGATCGCTGGAATCAAGTTGTTTTTCCTTTGCTGTTAAGCGTTCCGTTGCTTCTTTCAAATGCTTAGGATCAGCTAACCAAAAGTCTTTTTTATCTCGTTCAGTTAAATTTTCATCAACTGGCACATTGATTAATTGATTTAGTCTTGTCGCTACTTTAAGCAGATCCTCTGCCGTCATTTTTGTTCCTCTGGTGAAAGTAATTGCTTGATTCGCTTGGTTCGTCACCAATGGTTTACCTGTCGAATCGTAAATCATCCCCCTCGGAGAACTGGTTTGGATCGTTAGCGTCGATGATGATTTCACTTTGGCTTCCATTGCTTCGCCATTAACGATTTGTAGATAACCTAATCGTGCAATCAATGCGACGAATAATGTAAATATGATGAAAAAAAGAAAATTCAACCGAAAAGGGACATGGGAACGTCGAAATGTTTTGTTTTTCGGCTCTTGTGCACCTTTTTTCAATTTATCCATCCATGAATTGTTTAATAGTTTTTTCATAAACTCTCTCATCATTCCTATCTTTTTCCTACTTACTGTTATGTTTCATTGTACCTAAATTTCTTGAAATAAAAAAGAAGAAACGAAAATCACTAATAAATTCTTTAACTTATTTCAAGTTAATATTCTTTTTTTGTTTCACAGGATAAAATCGTGTCAAGTTTTCAAACAATTCAAACCTTTAAAAAAATAAAGTTTTTTATTTAATTTATCATTTTCTTATCGTGAAACACAACAAATGATATTTTTACTGTGGAAAACTTTTTATAATGCTCTTACCGTTTTGAACCAAAGTATCCTTTAATTACTTGTCTGGTTTCACGAACTTTTTCCTTCAACTGTTCATTCTTTGTCATATATAAATAAAAAATAATATCGATAGTAACAAACTGAGCCAGCAAAGAATTTGTAGCAGCGCTTCGATTGGTAATTTCCTTTGGACGTGAGGTTTGTACAACAACATCCGCCAACTTACTTAAAGGATTATTTCCAAATTGCGTTAAAGCAATTACCTCAATGCCTAAATCTTTTGCGATTTCTCCAACTGCTACGACATCCGCGCTACTACCAGAATTGGAGACTAACCATAATACTTTTTTGGTTTCATTGCTTACTAATTGAGGAAGTAAAACATGGATATCTTTTTCAAAAATAATGGGTTTGCCTACTCTAGACCATTTTTGCAAAATGTCTTCCACCACTAAAGATGAAGCGCCCACGCCATATAAAAAGACTGTTTCAGCACTTTCCAGGGTCTCAACCACTTCTTGAATTTTTTCTTCATTTAAAATGTCCACCGTTTCTTTGATTGCCACTTGCGCATTATTTCCCAAAATGTGTTTGATCGAATAAAATGATTCGTTTGGGTGAATATCACTGAAGCCTTCAACGATACCGGTTTGTAACTCGGTCGAAATATTTATTTTGAAGTCAGTCAAACTTTGAAACCCAATTTTTTTGGAAAATCGGACAACTGTGGGCGCACTTAACCCAGCAGCTTCTGCTAACTCGTTCGCAGTCATCGTGGGAATTTTTTCTACATTTTTGATGATATAATCAGCGAGCTTTTTTTCAGTTGAAGAATACTCCTCCATCATGCTCTCAATACGGCTAATAACGCTCATTTGTCTCACTTCCTTTTTCTCTTCCAGTCTAGCTAAGTATACCATATCCCACTAATAAGATCGTGACGTCTGACAAGAAATTTTGTCATCATCTGTAAATAAATGTTGGAGAAAAAGTATGAAGCTAAAAAATAATTGATGAGGTTCGGCTACAGCAATAGAGCCCAAGGCAAGCCTTGGACTCTTAGATAAAAGATTAATTTTTCAAGAAGAATGGACGATTGCAGCTCCTGGTTATCCTATCATTCATATGATAGTTGCACTCTTTATCATGAAAATTTTGTTGTCTCACGTTGAATACTCTTGATAGAAGTCACGAGTATTGAACTCCAATTTATAAATTGATGTCATGAAATAACTTTTAGAGTTGGTGTTCCGCATGTGCTGCTCCTAATTGATTCCTAGAAGTTGAGAAGTTCATAGCATTTTGGATTTTCTCACTTATTCGTGCTAGTCTTTCTTCTTTAGTATTCTCGAATGGTTGTATTGATCGACTGAAAAGTTGTTCTGGCATATCATTTCTATTTGTCGATCTTGCTAATATTTGTTCCATTGTTAACAACACTTGTTTTTCTTCATATTTTTCTTGCTGTATTTTTTCTACTACTATTTTATTTAGGTCTTGATTCCTCATTTTTTGGCTATTGGAATATAACAGTCGGTTGAAAAACTGCTTAAACAAATTTTTTCTGAGACCAAGTTTAGTCTGCTCTTCATTTCTTTGTTTCATTTTGATTTTCGTTATAGGTAAAATATTCTCCATTTCAGTCTTAGCACGAGGAGCTATTTCGATTTGATTCGTAAAATTACTTTTATGAGGAATCAAAGTTGTTTTGAACGCACGAATTTTTGTTGCCATTCTTTTCCGATCGTTTCTTATGTAACTGATCATTTTTATTCTGAAAGAGCGGTCAAGTTTATGGATTTCCTGGTAAGTATTATTCAGTACTTTCTCAAGCGTAGAAAAATCTCGCCTAATCAATTCCAACATTCGTTTAGCGGGACCAACGGACTTCGAATTTTTTTGATTCGTGGATTTATGTTGACTCCTTTGTTTAATCGCATGTTCAATTTTTACGATTAAATTTACTGCTAAGTTCTTTTTTTATGATTGGCTTGTTTTGACTGCATTTCGTTTGTTTGCTCGCTTAACTCATTTTGAGCTACGTTATTTCCTTTTTTATTTAGCCTTTTATTTGTAAAAAAAGTTCCCATTTTCAACCCTCCTTTTTCCTTTTCAACCTAATAATAGCATAAGATGAAAGGCTTGCTTATTCATCTTTTCGTAATTTCAGAAAAAAAGATTCTCATTATCGCTTTGTTGTTTCAAATTGCACGCTTTAGCTTTAACTCTTAAAAAGATATGGGAGAAGCGTAACAATCCGCTTAGTAAAAAACCGATGGTATCAAAAATCGTTTTCGATTTTCGACACCATCGGTTTGATCTTACATTCTAGGGTAGTCAGGTCACTTTTTCGACTATTGAAATTAACCTTGTCTACTATAATTTTGGACTTCAGCAACCATCGCATCAACGAACATGTTGAGATCTTCTACTGAAGTTTCTTTGCTTCCATATCGGCGAATATTGACCGTTGCATCAGCTACTTCTTTATCACCAACGACTAGTTGATATGGTATTTTTTGTGTTTGTGATGCACGAATCTTATAACCCATTTTTTCATTGCGGTCATCTACTTCAACACGTAGACCTTTCATTTGTAGACGTTCCTTGATTTCATAAGCATAGTCACTATGCGCTTCAACTGAAACAGGAATGATTGTTGCTTGGATTGGTGCTAACCAAGTTGGGAAAGCTCCTTTGTAAACTTCAGTTAAATAAGCAACAAAACGTTCCATCGTTGAAACGATCCCACGGTGGATAACTACTGGACGATGTGTATTTTCGCCATCTTCACCAACATAAGTTAAATCAAAGCGTTCTGGAAGCAAGAAGTCTAATTGGATCGTTGATAATGTTTCTTCTGTTCCTAAAGCTGTTTTGACCTGAACATCCAATTTTGGACCATAGAAAGCAGCTTCTCCTTCTGCTTCGAAGTAATCCAATTCCAATTCATCCATTGCGGCTTTTAACATCACTTGCGCTTTTTCCCACATAGCATCATCATCAAAATATTTATCCGTGTTGTTCGGATCGCGATAGCTCAAACGGAAACGATAGTCTGTAATATTGAAGTCAGCGTAAACTGCGACCATCAATTCCAACGTACGTTTAAACTCATCTTTGATTTGATCAGGACGTACAAAGGTATGCCCATCGTTCAATGTCATTTCACGAACACGCTGTAAACCTGATAGCGCACCTGATTTTTCGTAACGGTGCATCATGCCTAGTTCAGCGATACGGATTGGTAATTCGCGGTAGGAATGGATCGCATTTTTATAGACCATCATATGATGCGGACAGTTCATCGGACGAAGAACTAACATTTCACCATCACCCATATCCATTGGTGGGAACATGTCTTCTTGGTAATGATCCCAGTGACCTGATGTTTTATACAATTCTACATCTCCCATGATTGGTGTGTAGACATGTTGGTAACCTAAGCTGATTTCTTTATCAACGATATAACGTTCAATTGTTCGACGAATCGTTGCACCTTTAGGTAACCAGAATGGTAAGCCTGAGCCAACTTGTGGTGATACCATAAATAGATCTAGTTCTTTTCCTAATTTACGGTGGTCTCTTTCTTTTGCTTCTTCACGTAGACGAATAAATTCTTTTAAGTCTTTTTTATCAAAGAATGCTGTCCCATAGACACGTTGCATCATTTGATTGTTTGAATTTCCACGCCAGTAAGCTCCAGCTACAGATAATAGTTTGAAGACTTGGATACGACCGGTTGATGGGACATGTGGTCCACGGCATAAATCAATAAATTCTCCTTGTTGATAAGCAGTGATTACTTCCTCATCTGGTAATTCACTGATCAATTCTACTTTATAAGGATCACTTGCAAAGATTTCCAGAGCTTCTTCTTTAGAAAGAACTTTACGTTCGATCGGTAAGTTTTCTTTCACGATTTTCATCATTTCTGCTTCGATTGCTGGAAGATCTTCGGCACTGATTTGGTTTTCACCGTTGTCTGTGTCATAGTAAAATCCTGAATCGATTGCTGGTCCGACACCGAAATGGATATTTGGGTACAAGCGTCTCATAGCTTGTGCCATCAAATGTGCGGTTGAGTGACGTACCAATGCTAATGCATCTTCGTGGTCAGGTGTAACGATCTCGATTGATGCATCTTCTTCGATGCCACGATTCAAGTCAATCAATTGACCGTTCACTTTACCGGCTAATGCTTTTTTAGCTAAACTTTTGGAAATACTTGCAGCAATCTCAGCAGTCGTGATTCCCGCATCAAACTCTTTCACTGCGCCATCTGGAAAAGTAATTTTTATCATTAAAATAGCCTCCTTTGATTTTTTGATTGAATGAGTTGACACCAATAAAAAAGTCCCAGCACCTCATAAAAGAGATACTAGGACGAAAGATTCGTGGTTCCACCTAATTTCGAACGTTTACACGTTCCTTGAGCGTTATAACGGTACGACCGCCTTTGTTTCAACAAAGGTTTCGAAAGTGGTCATCCTTTGGTTTTCTTCTGGAAAAGTTTCAGCCTGGCTTTTCCTCTCTTATCGAAGACTCTCAAATTCAGTTGTCTTTCTCATCAATCAACTATGTGTTTATTTAACCACTAATAAAAAGAAAAATCAAGTGTGGGTGTGACTTATTTTTTCCATTCACCATTTACACCATAAGTGCCTTTTTTCATTTCATTGATAATCACATGGATATGTTCTTTTGGTGCTTGGGTATTTTTATGAACAGCTTCTGTAATATCTTTCATCATATTTTCTAATTGTTCTGGACTACGTCCTTCAACTAGTTCTACGTGTACAAATGGCATTGTCTCGTCTCCTTTTAATGATTGCTATCTTAAATGTAAGTGGTCTTTTCAACCCTTCTTCTATGCTATGATCATACCGCAAAAAAAGCAAAGAGAAAAGGTCTTTTCTGATGTTACGTGTGGGATCGCTCATTTTTAGCCCGCAACGCACTTAAAATCGAAACAGTGTCTACCACTTCTTGGAGAACCGCTCCAAACAAAGCGGGGATTACACCCGTACTAGCAACCAGCATTAAAAAAACACAAATAAAAATACCGATTAAAACAGATTGTTTCGCTACTTTCATCGTATCTCTGGAAATCGTTATAGCAGTAGCAACTTTTGTCAAATCATCTTTTAGTATCACCGCATCAGCACTTTCGCTAGCTGCCGTTGATCCGTGTGCGCCCATGGCTATTCCAACATCTGCGATCGTCAAAGCTGGAGCATCGTTGACCCCATCGCCCACCATCGTTACGGGACGTTCACTTTCGGGAATACTCTCAAGGATATTCAATTTGTCCTGCGGCAAACAACGAGCATGAACAGCCGTGAGCCCAACCTCCTTTGCAATTGATTCAGCGATAGCCGGTCCATCCCCTGTGATCATCATCAAATCCGCTACACCCATTGTTTTCAATTGTTCAATCGTTGCTTGTGCTTCTGGACGCAGCACGTCTGAAAATAAGATCGTACCCGAAAAATGGTCATCAATTGCAACATAGATAGCTGTTTTAGTAGATTGGCTTTCTTTGGCACCGACAAATGAAGCTCTGCCAACTTTAACGAAATGTCCATCTACTCTAGCTTGTATTCCTTGCCCCGTGATCTCTTTTAATTCATTCACTGGCAATAACTTTTCGTTATCGACTTCATGGACTAGTGATCGGGCTAAGATATGACTTGATTCTTGTTCAGCACTTGCCGCATAGACCAAGAGCGTTTCTGATGTTACACCAGCTTCTGGATGAATACTTGCTACTTCGAGGACCCCTTTAGTGATGGTACCCGTTTTATCAAATGCAACTGTCTTGGTTCGTGCTAATTTTTCCACAGCAGTTCCTGTTTTGATGACGATTCCGTTTTTACTTGAACGACTCATTCCAGCCACTAAAGCAATCGGTGCAGCTAAAATCAAAGGACAAGGTGAAGCAACAACGAGAACTTCTGCGAAACGAACAGGATTCTTCGTGACCCACCAGGAAATACCTCCGATTAAATAAGCGATCAATGTAAAAGGCACCGCATAGCGATCCGCTAAGCGAACAAAATGAGCTGGTTTTTCTTTTGATTCTTCGACCAATTTAATAATTTGTTGGTATTGACTATCAGCTGCTCTTCTTTCAACGATCATTTGAACGGAACCGTCCCCATTGACTGAGCCAGACATCAGTTCATCGCCTGCTTTTTTTAATACAAGTTTGGCTTCACCCGTTAATGAAGACTCATCAAATTGCGACTCTCCTTTCACTACCTTTCCGTCAACGGGCACTAATTCTCCTGGTTTCACCACTAATAAATCATTGATCTCAACAGCTTCTACTGGAATATCTTTCAATTGGTCATTCATCAATTGATGCGCTGTGCGTGGTGTATTGTCCAATAAAGTTTGCAATTCTCGACTAGCTTTTTTATTGGCATAGTCTTCCAAACTGTCTCCGCCAGTCAACATGATCAGGATCATCAAACTAGCCCAGTACTCTCCTACCACTAATGTCGCAACAATCGCTGTAATAGCAAGAATGTCCACACCATATTTACCTGAACGTAATGTTTTAATCATCTCAATAAACATAAAGAAAGCCAAAATACCAC
Source organism: Enterococcus hirae ATCC 9790 (assembly GCF_000271405.2). Taxonomy (NCBI): domain Bacteria; kingdom Bacillati; phylum Bacillota; class Bacilli; order Lactobacillales; family Enterococcaceae; genus Enterococcus; species Enterococcus hirae. The sequence goes on from NC_018081.1 coordinate 2,764,413, forward strand.
CCGTGATCGCGATAATCAGAAATGCAAGTGTGGGTCGTTTAAAAATAAATTCGCAAATAAGTGCCGTCATTCCTATCAAAACGGTGATTGAAAACTTTTTAAAATGTGTCATATTGTTCACTCCCTACAATTTTAGGATACTGACTTAGAACTAGAATGAAAACTATTTACACTTAACTGAAAACAACTCTCACTCTCATTGATTTTCTTCTTTCACTTTCCTTCAAACAAATAGTCAAAGATACCTTTTTCTCACTTTTTGTGCTATACTTTTAATTCGTTATTTACGGCGGAAGGAGTAATATACGCAATGAATGAAAGACAACTAGAACAACAACACGTGGATGAAACCATTCAGTTGATCCAGCTTGAACAAAAGCTATTAAACACTAAACAACAATCTCTTACCCAAGAGATGCAAGATTCTACGAAAGACACCGCCAGCCATAAAATCAGAGGTGGGTCTAATGAATCCTTTTATGAATCAGCTGTCGAATACCGCCAACATGAGCAAGAATTGCTTTTAAAATACCATACGCTTGAATCGCAGCAAAAAAGGCTCCAAACGTTAACAGTTATGGAAGACAACCCTTACTTTGCCCGAATCGATTTTAAAGAAGAAACAGATGCAGAGACACTTTATCTAGGAATCGCTTCTTTAAGAGATCTCTCTGAAGAAACAATCGTAATCGACTGGCGTGCCCCAATTGCTAACCTTTATTACGAAGGGGAAATTGGACCAGCCTTCTATGAAACAGATACTGAAAAAATCAATGTTGAATTACTGCTGAAACGTCAGTTTAAAATCTTAGACGGAAAAATTATTTCGATGGTGGATACTTCTGAAGTGATCAACGATGATTTCTTACTAGAGATCCTAGACGATGCCTCAAGTGCGCATATGAAAAATATCGTCTCTACGATCCAAAAAGCCCAAAATGCCATTATTCGTGATACAACAAGTCAAGTGATGTTGATCGAAGGAATCGCTGGTAGTGGAAAAACATCCGCTTTATTACAACGGATCGCCTTTTTACTTTATCACAATCGAAAATGGTTAGATGCCGAGAACGTTTTACTTTTTTCTCCTAATCATCTTTTCTCTGACTATATTTCGACTGTTTTGCCTTCTTTAGGTGAAAGTGGTGTACCTACGCAAACCTTCAAGTCTTATTTGGAACAGTTATTACCTGAATTTTCATTGTTAGAAGAAGAGCAACAAGAAGTTGGTTTTTTATCTGGAGACAAGGACCCGATCCAAACCTTCAAAAGCGGTCTTCAACTAATCCATCAGATTGATCGTTATATCGATCATATTACTGGTTTTGGTCCCTTGTTTAGAGATATGAAAATTAACGGTCGGACGATTTTAGCAAAAGAATCGATCCGCAAATGGTATCAAGAAACCAATGAACTCTTACCGTTACATCAACGTCTCTCCTTGTTGCAAACAAAATTATTAAAAAAATTGGGTGGACTCCAAAAAGATGAGATGCGTCAAAAATGGGTCAAAGAATTAGCAGAAGAACAATTGCAAGACTTATATGCGAATGATCCGAATCTTGAGTATACGGAGCAAAAAGAACAGTCTTTACGGAAAAAACTAGCGAATCAAATCGTGAAGAAAAGATTTCGTCGAATCTACCGCGGAATCAATCAGTTTCAATTTGTCAATTTGACCAAACAATACCTTCACTTTTTACAAACCGTACCTCAGGCGCTGTTGGCTAAAAATGACATTAGCGCAACGATGTGGAACGATCATTCAGCCTTATTAAAAGAGAAGCTTCGTCAACGAGAACTACGACAAGAAGATGCAGTATTATTCTTCTTGCTGATGCGTCGCATCCATCCAGTGTCTGTGATGCAAAAAGCTCGCTATATCTTTATCGATGAAATGCAAGATTTCGCTCCCGCTCAGGTAGCTCTTTTACAAGCGATCTATCCAAAAGCTAATCTCACTTTTTGTGGTGATCTAAATCAAAATGTTTTCGGCAATGAAACGATTACTGGCTCTTTGGATCAACTATTTAAAGACCAAGAAATCACACACTTCCAGTTAACGACCAGCTATCGTTCAACAAAAGAGATCACGGATTTTGCGAATCATTTTCTTACTGAGGAAAATCAAGTAGAAACGACGGCTCGCAAAGGTACGCTTCCTTCTATCGTGAAAGGTTCCTCCTTAGAAGAACGATTAAATTGGTTAAAAACTACGCTTGAAACGACTCAAGAAAATACCCGTTACTGGCGTACCGCAATCATTGGTAAAACACAGACTGAGTGTGAACAACTCTATGAACAGTTGCCCGAATACTTAAAAGATCGTGTCCAATTGATTTCTGATGAAACAGATTTTATGAAACGACAAATCGTCCTACTACCAGCATTCTTGGCAAAAGGGCTCGAGTTTGATCGCGTTTTCTTATGGGGCATCGATGATACAAACTTTGCCACTGACCAAGATCAATTAGTTCTTTACACCATGTGTACAAGAGCCATGCACGAACTCGTTTTAGTTACTTCTGAATCTGAAAGTCCTTTGATTGAATCCATGGACCCAGCGTTATATACCACTATCAATATATAAAAATAAAGGGTTGTGACAAAATTTTTGTCACAGCCCTTTATTCTTAATAAACGGTGTTAAAGAAGTAGCTTCAAAAATAAGAAGCTAACCACTTAGTCACAACCTCGCCTTTTAAACAAATGATTCAGTATCTGGATACTTTAATTTAACTAATGAAATAATCATTCGCAATTCTTCTATATTTTCAGGATACTCAGGATCAAAGACTTTACTATGACGCCCAATCCCCCCGTTATCTATCAGCCGATAAATTCGATTCCAATCAATAAACTGTTCGATTGATCGGAAGTTACTGATCGGATAGCCTCCACTATCAAGGATTTCTGATAAACGAAAAGCTAGATAAGCACTGTCGATCACTTTTACTTTTTTAGAATCATATTTTTCATTTTTTTCAATTAAGATTTTTGTTGGTTGATGTTTTAAGCTCCATTCTAACAAACGAAAGAAAGCTTCCATACGATAATTTTCTTCAAATAATCGAAAGGTTGAATCTGAACGTCTAAAAAGTAAAGGGATTAAATAATTTCTTTTGTAAATCAACATGGGGACGCGATCAACCATACATTCCAAATAGCGATTAAGGTAACCAGTACCTACGTAATTTCCTAAACGATAACCTTCTACACCATAATGGGCATATTTTTTTGCTAATTTTGAACAGTCTGTGATATTCACAGCTAACTCTTCGATCTTTTGGTAACCGCTTAAAATACGTTCAAAAGGCTCTAAACTAATTTTTGCTTCCATAAAATTTCCCCGCCTACATCCACATTCCTATGTATCATTTTTCCAATAATACGTCTATATCAATAATAACACAGGACGAAACAGAATAAAAAATAAAACATACGAAAAAAAGATAAAATCAGTGATTCGTCATAAACTACTGTTTTTTCAGAACGAATGATCTTCTTTTAAGCGTAAAAAAATAGTCTGAGAGACGAATCGTCCCAGACTATTAGCAGGTGTAAAAACGAAAAACGGATAAATCGCAAGTCGGAAGCTATCCGATGCTTTCACAACCTTCATTCGTTTTTATCGTTTAGTCTTCCAATGCTACATTATGGAAAACATGTTGAACATCTTCCAATTCTTCCAACGCATCAATCATTTTTTCAAATGTTTCTTGGTCTTCTGGTGAAAGTGTCACTTCATTTTGAGGAATCATTTGGATCTCAGCAATTGAAAAATCAGTGATTCCTTTTTCTTTCAATGCTTCTTGGATACTGTGGAAGTCAGCAACTTCACCATAAACGATGATTTGTCCATCTTCTTCCATGACATCACGTACATCAATCTCTTTATCCATCAAATATTCAAGGATCTCATCTGCATCATCGCCAGCAAAACCAAAAATCGCTGTATTGTCGAACATGTAAGAAACAGCTCCAGAAACACCCATATTTCCGCCGTTTTTACCAAAAGCAGCACGTACATCAGCAGCTGTACGGTTCACGTTGTTTGTTAAGGTATCAACGATGACCATTGAGCCATTTGGTCCGAATCCCTCATAACGTAATTCAGAATAAGTTTCATCTCCCGCACCTTTTGCTTTTTCAATTGCACGGTCAATAATATGTTTAGGTACATTATAAGTTTTCGCGCGTTCAATGACGAAACGTAGTTTTTGGTTAGCGTGTGGGTCTGGATCACCTGATTTTGCTGCTGCATAGATTTCAATCCCGAATTTTGCATAAACTCGGCTATTATTTGCATCTTTTGCGGTTTTTTTCGCTACGATGTTTGCCCATTTACGTCCCATATTCTCACTTCGCTTTCTAATTTTGATCGTTCATTTCTGATAGTGGTTAAGCACAAAAACGTCCTGTTCCATTATACTTGTGAATCTGGATTCTGTGAAGTATTTTTTCTAAATCTAGTCATTTTTTAGGGAGGTGTTTCCTTGTATGATCGATTATAGTCGTCTCTTGGAATAGCTACTCAACAAGCTAGACAAAGAATTTTTTACAAAGCGACATATTCAAAATATTGAACTAAACTTTCATTCAGATTAGTCATTTCACTTTGTTCCCACCAACCAGGTTTATTTCGAAACATAAGGTCTTCTTCCAAAATTTTGTTCAGGTATCGCCCCACCGAGTTGATAGATTTGATCACTCCGAACCAAAAGGTGTGCCAATTCTGCTTCTTTTTTGCCGATTTTTGAGATCAAAGGTATCTCTTTCTTTTCTTTTAAAAACTGTTGTCCTGCCTTGGTGAATCCTAAAATATTCAAGTAACATTTAGCTTGTTGGTCATGGATTTCCTCATGATGGATGTTCAATAATACGTAACAAGCTAAACGTTGGATTCTCGTCCAAGTATATCTTTTCGTCTTGACTAAAGTGACAAATTCCTCGAAAGAAGTGGCTTTCTTCGCAGCCGATTGCATTCTCACTTCAAGTCCTTCCGTCATCTGATAGATAGTTTTCAAATTGGCTAGCTCCGTAGAAAGCAAACGATAACGTAACAAGGGCCAGTAATTCGCCCATGTTTGTTGCGAACCTGCTTCGATCATCGCTGCGGTGGCAGCAGGTATAAAATTCGTTACGGAGCGTTGTTCACTGAGCGCTTTGCGAATAGCGGTCGCACTTGCGATGGAGGAACTGCTCCATTCTTCATCGTGATAACCAGCACTTTTTCTGGTAATCGGTACTAATTTCATTGGCTGGGCATACTGGGCATTTTCTTTCGCATAGCTTAACCCTAAAATGTGATTAGGAGAAGAAAAATCGAGAGCGATTTCTGGATAAAGTGTGTTGAACACTGCTGTCATCTTCTGCGGATAGCTCATTCCTTGATCAGATAAACGTTGAAATTCACGGTCAATCCTTAATTGGTTTTGCTGTACAAATTTCCCAAAAGCTTCGTAATTAAATGTCGACTCTTCTTCTGTACCAAAACAAAGATGTGTACAGCCGAGCATCTGTAATAATCGGACAGCGCCTTTGGCAAAGTAATCTGCTGATTGCACAGACCATTCTATCGGTAGTTCAATGACCAAATCCACTCCGTTTTGGAGGGCAGCAGTTGCTCTGGACCATTTGTCGATAATTGCAGGCTCACCACGCTGTAAAAAATTTCCACTCATCACTGCTATCACGATATCTGCGCCCGTTTGTTCACGAGCCATTTCCGCATGGTAGCGATGCCCATTATGGAAAGGATTATATTCAACAATAATGCCACAAATTTTCATCGCATTTCCTCCGTTTCTTAATAGGAATAAAACAAACAGTTCATTCTTTCGGTCAATCCTAAAATGATCAATTTGGTTTTTAACTGTAAAAAAATAAGCAGGAGAAATCGAAAAATCGTTTCTCCTGCTTTTCAAATGACGCTTCAGCTTATTTTTAATCAAGATATTTCTAAAGTGTTTTTTCGTTTTTTAGCAGAAAAACGTCACTATTTGGCGCAGACTTTGTTGATGATTTACTCGTCTTTGCCATTATTCGTTACTTTTATACTATTATAATACTATCTGAAACAACGCGATTCACGGCAGTTTTTTTTTGCGATTACACCTCGCGATAAGGTAATGTTTCGTATTCAACAAAAGACTTTTTTCGTGTCCTATTCCTTATATGCCACAAAAAAGAGACGTTTTGTATCTTCCTTTGGTTGTTCGTCGGTGAAATCACCAAATGCTTCTACCTTAGAAAAACCACTATTTTCTAACATTCTTAAATAATTATCCAAAGAATAAGTTTGCTCTTGATGCAGTTCGTCTTCTCGAATAAACTTACCTGCTTCTTCGGGATCTTCCACGAAGAAAGTCAAGAAATGTTCAATACTATGCTTTTCCTTACCTGGGTAGCTATCCCATAAAAAGGCAAACTGATCATTTTGATAATGGTAACTGTATTCAGGAAAAACCGTGTCGATTTGATAGATAGAATGAACATCGAATATAAAACGTCCATTTTCTTCCAACGCTTGATACACTTCGTCAAATACTTGCTGCACTTCTTGTTCATTCTTCATATAGCACAAAGAATCTGAGAAACAAGTGATTGCTTGGTATTGACCAATTTCTGACAGATCAAGCATGTTTCCTTCAACAAATTGGATTGGTGTTTCCTCTTCAAACGCACGTTGGCTAGCAATCATCAACATCTCTTCTGAAAGATCTAACCCTGTGACATGGTACCCAGCTTTAGCAAAGGCAACAGCTAGAGCACCTGTTCCGCAAGCTAATTCTAAAATATTACATGTTTCACTTGGTAAGTGTCGTTTTGAGAAATCTAACCATTGTTGATATAAGGTTTCATCCATTACCTCATCATAAACGAAAGCAAATGTTTCGTAAGCCATATTAATCGATCCATTCATTTAGGTCAACAAGTGGTGCATCTGACCATAATTTTTCTAAATTATAGAAACTTCTTTCTGGCGCATGGAAAACATGGATGATCAGATCTCCTAAGTCGATCAGGATCCATTTTCCGCCTTCTTTTCCTTCGATACGTTTTACTTCGTAATTGTTTTCTTCTTCTTTTTCAATGATTTCTTCTGTAATTGCATTTAGTTGTCGTTCACTGTTTGCCGAACAAATCATGAAGTAATCTGCTAGTAAAGATACTTCTCTCACATCTAAAGCAACGATATCTTCTGCACGTTTTGAATCGGCAGCTTGCACTGCAATTTGTAGTTGTTCTTTGCTATTTATAGTAATTTCCTCCTAATGGGTAGAGATTATTTTTTAGCTACCCAATGATTATATGTTTCAATTGTTTTTGGATAAATCTGTTGTTCTTGTTCAATCAAGTGAGCTAATGTGTGCTTTGTCTCAAAAGCTACCGCTTCGTCTAAATCAAGCAACGCTATTTCACGCGCATCTTGGACTCCAGGAAACGAACGACCAGGTTCAATATAATCTGCTACATAGATGATTTTATCTAATAAAGACATTTCAGCCGCACCAGTGGTATGAACCCGAATGGCATGAAGGATCTCTTCATCTGTGATACCAAGCTCTCTTTCAACAAAAGAGGCGCCAACTAAACCATGCCAAATCGCATTTCCATAATGAAGAAGCGCTGGGTCATAGCCATCTCGCTTGATAACTAAAATAAATTCATCATCAGGCCGTTCTTTCGCATAATCATGTGTCAAAGCAGCAATACTAGCTTTTTCTAATGAACAGCCGTATTTGCCGGCAAGGGCAATCGCCGTCTCTTCCACCCCAAGAACATGCTTGAAACGTCGTTCACTCATTCGCATTTGGACTTTTTGCATCAACTCTTCTCTTGAGTAAGTTGTGTATTTATTACTATAGTCCATCTTGATATAGCCCTTCTTTCTCGATATACTCAATGACCTTATCAGGTACTAGATAACGAACGGAACAACCTTGCTGGATCTTCTGCCGTATTTTAGTTGAGCTGATATCAATGGTTGGCACATCGACCCAAATCACTGGGTAAGGCGTTTCGGTTGAGTAACCTGCTCGACGAATACCAACAAAATTGACCATTGTCACTAGTTCATCGATTTTATACCATTTTGGTAGATATTCTACCATGTCGCCACCGATAATAAAATAGTAATCGGTATTAGGGTTGTTTTGTGTCAGAGCTTTCATCGTATCATAAGTATAGCTTTTGCCTTTTCGAGATAACTCGATCGGTTCAATAGCTAAAAAAGGATTATCTGCTATCGCAAGTTCAAGCATGTTTAAGCGATGATTGGCAGCGATTGTCGTTTTTTCATCCACATGTGGTGGTTGATAAGAGGGCATTAGATAGACCTCATCCAACCCTAAATTTTTCCCTGCCTGTTCTGCCATAACTAAGTGTGCCAGGTGAACTGGATTAAAAGTACCACCTAAAATCCCCACCTGTTTGCGTTTTTCAAAAATTTGAGGCATCTCTTGAGGAAATACTTGAGATTCGACAAAAGCTTCCGCTTGCGATTTCATATTAACCACTCCTTAAATTGCGTTTACTTCTTTAGAGATACGTTGATATTTTTCCTTTGAAGAGGGTTTGTATAATACAAGAACTCGTCCAATGATTTGAACAACTTGACATCTGACTGTTTCTTCTAAAATACCAGCTACCTCTTCAGGAATCTCATCGGTATTTTGTAATAACGTTACTTTGATTAATTCACGTTTTTCCAGCGCTTCTTCAATCTGAACCATCATGGCAGAATTGATTCCACCTTTACCAATTTGAAAAATCGGTTGTAAGTGGTGTGCCTGGCTTCGTAAAAATCTTTTTGTTTTCCTCTTAAAGTCATATTCTTCCTTCTTCCTTAAATCAAGGCCTTTCGTTTCATCACATTCACACCTTTTGGCGCCCAACCTGCTACGACTGCCGGTTGTGTCACTGTGATCCATCCTAAGCCAGCAAATACGATATCTGTTTTTTCTTTTACCGAAAATTCAAAACGAACCAATTCGGGAAATTCATTTACTTCATCGGGACGAGGTGGTTGTAATAATCCACCGACGTGTTTCACATAAAATTCATCGGCTTTTGCTAATTTCGTTCGATGAATAGTGACATCATTTGAAACATAAGCAATAAATGAACCGCGTTGCCCACTGATAAAATCAAACCTTGCTAAACCGCCGAGAAAGAGTGTCTGTCCTTCATTCAATTGGTATCCTTTAGGCTTGATTTCTTTCGTTGGTGCAATGATCCTTAAATCTTTTTTTCCAAGATAATGCGCCATTTGATGTCGATGGATAATCCCAGGAGTATCAATCAAGAAGTGCCCATCATCTAAAGGAATCTCGATCTTATCTAAAGTTGTCCCTGGAAATTGAGAAGTCGTAATCACATCTTTGACACCTGCTGTGTTCTTGATGATTTGATTGATCAATGTCGATTTACCGACATTTGTCACACCAACGATATAGACGTCACGACCTTCACGATACTCTTCGATTTTTTTGAGTAGATTTTCCATTTCATTCGCTTTTTTTGCGCTTGTCAATAATACTTCAACCGGACGCAATCCAGCTTCATGTGCACGCTCTTTCATCCATTGGATCATTTTTGGTTTCTTCAGTGATTTAGGTAAAATATCCACTTTGTTTCCGACCAAGAGCACCGGGTTATTACCTACAAAGCGATGTAGTCCAGGGATCAAAGAACCATTAAAATCAAAGATATCGACAACATTGACGATCAAGGCATCTTCTTGTCCTAGTTCATTCAGCAGGCGCAAAAAATCATCATCTGTCAGTGAAACATCTTGGATCTCATTATAATGTCTTAACCGGAAACAACGTTGGCAATAGACCTCACCTGATTCTAGTCCTTTTTCTAATGCTGCTTTTGGTGTATACCCTAATTCATTAGGATGGTCGGTTTGGATCGTTGCTCCACACCCAATACACTGTAGTTCTTCGTTCATTCAATTCCACCTCGCCAGCCCATATCAGGATTGTGTGCTAATAAATAGGCCATGATTTTGCGTTCCCAAAAACGATTGAATCGTGTTTTCCAACTATCCGTTTCAATAATTGGTTTAACCAAGATACTTCTGATACCCGAACGATTAGCTGCTCGGATATCTGTCATGATTTGGTCACCGATCATCACAATTTCATCATCTGAAAGATTCAACATTTTTTTTGCTCGATTCATTCCTACGGCTAAAGGTTTTAATGCCCGAGCAACATACGTCAATTCAAATTTATCGATCGCTCGTGCTACTCGTTCAGAGCTATTGTTTGAAACAACCACTACTGGAATACCAGCATTTCTCATTTCTAAGATCCAGTCGAGTAATTCCTCTGTCCCATCAGGATTGTTCCAAGCGATCAACGTATTGTCCAAGTCAGTCAAAACTGCTTTAATCCCTAAGTTTTTTAATTGTGCAGGGGTTATCTTGTAGATGGCATCGACCATCCATGTTGGTTTATATTTTGAAAACATTTTGTCTCCTCATCTGCAAAAAATGAAGGAGCACGAAATGTACTCCTCAGCCCTATATTATACTTCATTCTTTCCAAAAAAACTACCTCTACACCTGAATCCTTCTGAATAAACAACTATTAACCTGAAATGATGAACAGACCGAAGTTACCAAACACTTTTAAAAGAGAAGAAATCATCCGTTTGACTACACTGATAAAATAAAAACTCTCCAAACACGAGAAACTGTTTCGAGAGTTTTCATTCGATTTTTTATTCTTTGGATGTTACTGACTTTTATAATATTTTGGATAAAAATGCGACTGTTCGTGGATGACTGGTTTGTTCAAAAATAGCCGTCGGTGTACCTTCTTCAAGAATGGTTCCTCCATCCATAAATAGAACTCGATCACTGACTTCTTTTGCAAAGCCTATTTCGTGAGTCACAATGATCATAGTCATCCCTTCACGAGCTAATTGCAACATGATTTCTAACACTTCTCCGACCATCTCCGGATCAAGAGCTGAAGTCGGCTCATCAAATAGCATGACGTCGGGTTGCATGGCTAAAGCTCTCGCAATGGCGACCCGTTGTTGTTGTCCCCCAGATAAAGACTGAGGATAAGTATCGGCTTTTTCTAGCAGACCTACTTTCTTTAGCAGATCTCTAGCAATCTTTGTTGCTTCTTCTTTTGATTGCTTTTTGACTTTGATTGGTGACAAAGTGATGTTTTCTAAAACCGTCATATTAGGGAATAGATTAAACTGTTGGAAAACCATTCCCATTTTTTCTCTTGTTTTAAAAATATCATTTTGCTTGTCGGTAATTGTCATTCCTTCAAACTTGATTTCACCAGAAGTTGGTATCTCTAATAAGTTGATGCATCTTAGTAAAGTGCTTTTTCCCGAGCCTGATGGCCCTAAAAGTACCACGACTTCTCCTGGATAAATTTCAGCGGAAACGTCTTTCAGTACTTCCTGTTCACCGAATTTTTTATTTAAATGTGTAATTTTGATCAATGATTTGGCCATCTATTTTCACCCTTCATCCTTGGTATCCTTTACCTAATCTTTTCTCCCAGCGATTTAGTAACCGAGAAGTAGCAAACGTCATGCTGAAATAAACGGCTGCTGCTATAAAATAAGGCTCTAATGGAACATACGAATTGGATATGACGATTTGCGCCGCTCCCATCAGTTCATTGATTCCGATCGCAGTCAACAGGGAAGAATCTTTAATCAACGTAATAAATTCATTGCCTAAAGGAGGCAAAATATTTCTTAATGCTTGTGGTAAAATCACGTAACGCATCGTTTGTGCTGGACGCAACCCTAATGAATAGGAGGCTTCTGTTTGACCGTTGTTCACTGCCAGGATCCCCCCACGGATGATCTCTGCCACATAGGCACCGGAATTTAAAGATAACACGATCATTCCTGGAAGCAGGCGGCCAAGATCAACAGTTAAAACACCTACTTCTAGATCTTTTGAAGGAAAAAATCCTTGAAGCAATAAAAAGCCGATCATGATTTGTAGAAGCATCGGTGTTCCTCGTAACACTTCGATATAGACATTAGCTAAAACATTCAACGGTTTCTTTTTGGACAATTTTAGTAACGCCATAAGTAAACCGATACCCGTTCCCAAGATCACTGTGACGACCGAAATCATGATTGTTATTCCTGTACCTGATAAAAAATAAGGGAAATATTTATCTAAAAAAGAAAAATCCACTCTGCCTGACCTCTATTCTGTCGCTGTTTTTTCAGCTAATTCGTTATTTTGTTGAATAAATTCTTCAATTTTTCCTTCATCATTCAACTTTTTGATGATTTGGTTTAATTCTTTTTGTAGTTGACTGCTTTCTTTAGGTAACGCAATAGCAAAGGCTTCATCAGGAGCTGGCTCAAGTGAAATATCAGCGATCATCAGATCAGGATTTTGGGCGATATATGATTCGGCGATCGTTTTTTCAACGACTGTCGCAGCTAATGAGCCTTGGTTAACTTCAACGATCATGTTGGGAACTTTGTCGATTGTCACAAGCTTCGCACCTTTCAGTTGCGTCTTAACTAATTCCTCTTGAATGGATCCCTTTTGAGCACCCACATTTTTATCTTTTAGGTCATTCGCATTGCGATAGATTTCTTTATTTTTTTTGTTGATGATTACCACTTGTGGTGGGTTGTAATAATTGTCTGTGAAATCAAATTGTTGTTTTCTTTCATCTGTGGCAGAAATCGCTGAAATAGCAAGATCTGCTTTACCTTCTTTTAAGGAAGCTAAAACGGTATTGAAATTCATATCTGATACTTCAGCTTTTACTCCTAGTTCTTTCGCGATTGCTTTAGCTAAGTCAATATCAGATCCTACGATTTTATCTTTCCCGTCAACCATCGTATGAAACTCAAACGGCGCGTAATCAGCCGACGTAGCTACTTTTAGTACCCCGCTTTTTTTAATCGCTGCTAACTGATCCTTTTCCTGACCTTGAGCAGTCGTATTGCTGCTGCCACATGCACCTAAAGTCGCTAGTGCAAACAGTACCGTTAACATCCCAAAGAATTTTTTCATGTCATTTTCCTCCTACGTTAAAACTTTTGTATTAAGTGAAGTAATTATAGCATGAAACTTTCAAAAAAAAGCATTTTTTGTATATTTATTTAAAAAAATGTATTTTAAGGTGAATATATTGTATATAAAACAAATAAAAGAATAATTATTTTAGAATAGTTTTCAATAAAATGAAAAAGAGCTAAGAACGAAAAAGTCATCTTAGCTCTTTTACAGGTGTAACCACAGATAAGGTTAGTTAATCTCCCGCAAGAAGATAAAAGTCATCAAACATTCAAGAAGGAAATTTTGGAAATTCTACTTCTTGATGCGAAACACTCTTTATGTGCAAATAATATTTATCAGAGTTCAATTAGATCTGGGAATCAAATTCCATGTCTGATTACTAGTATTTTTCATTGTTCTACTGATAATAGGATTAAAATCAGTTAGATTATTGTCTTCTAGATCCTATCTACACTCACATTAGAATCCTTATCTTGATAACAAAAACAGCGGGAATCTAGTCCGTTATAACCGCCGTTCACTCTGAGTGTATTCTAGTCTGCAGTTGGATTGTTTGCGCAAAATTCATTCACACTATAGGAATGCTAGTAGAACCTTGCACTTATCCAAAGAAAAGAAACGGAGACAAAAGTAGCATCTTCGGAAAATTAGTCGGAATTACTTGATACTAAACATGTTTGTTTCAACCCCTTCTGTGCTCAACTAAGTTTCCTATTCTAAGTAATTCTCAATCAGCTTGTTTGACCAACTAATTATGCAACTGATTAATTCTAAATAATCTTAGAATCATCGTATGGTCTCTAAACAGATCTTATTTTACTAAATATAAACCTCTGTACACATTCCGGTATTCCTCATTTAGCTCAACCTGTTTGAATTTTGAGCGTATCTTAAATCAAGAAAACTGAGACATTGATCAGATTTTTTCTAATCAATGCCCCAGTTTTTAGACTTACATTAATTTGTTTTTTCCTTAATTAACAGAAACTGTTTGGTTTTCAGCCAATAAGTTGCCACTTCCATCATAGAAATTCATTGTTACTTGATCATCAGCTTTGATTAGGTCTGGCTTCACATAATAACTGATTGCCCCATCCTTAAAGCTCCCACCTTTACTGATCAGTTTACCATTGACAAACAAGTGCCCTTGGTGAACTTGGGTATCAGAACCATAGGCTCCTTTGATCGTTTGTGTGCCGATTTTATAAGTCAATTCGTTGATTTCAGCTGTTGGTGTTTGAATAGTGACATCAATCTCTGATCCTGGAATTTGTTGTCCTCGATTGTTGGCACCCATCAAGACTACCTGATCGTCTTCTGACACTTTAAGGTTTCCTACATAATAACTGAACTTGCCATCTTTGAAGCTGCCGCCTTGACTAACTTTTTCGCCATTGACCAACAAGATTCCTTGGTAAACATCGCCTGTGTAGCTTCCTTCGATCACTGTACTGATTCCCACACGATGGGCTTCTGTTAATTGACCCAGTTGTTCTCCTATAGTCACTGGTTGTGGGTCCCCTAGTGGTGTATCGAATTTATCATAGCCTTGAATCGTTGCTTGATCCCCTGCTTTGATGATTTGAGAGTTCACATAATAGCTAAACTTGCCATCTTTATAGGTTCCGCCCCAGCTGATTACTTCCCCATTCACTACTAGTTTTCCTTTATGGATATCCCCCGTATAAGATCCAGTAATGGTTGAATCACCTAGCTTATAAGTGTCCACCTGATCAATTGATCCTGAAGATTCGGAAATCACTTCAATCTCTTTGGAATCTATCAATTCCTTCTCTTTGTTGTAGCCATCTAATACGACTTTGTCGCCGACTTTTAATTTGCCAACACCGACATAATAGCTGAATTGACCATCTTTGAAGCTACCGCCCCAGCTAACCACTTTGCCATTAACGGTTAATCGGCCGAGAGACATATCCCCTGTGTAGGTTCCAGTAATATTGACATCTCCTACATGATATTCTTGTGGTTTCAACTCACTTTTCACTAGTTCTGCCACATAAGTTCCTGCCGTTAAATCCCCAGTTCCGTAATTTGTCATAAAGTCAGCAGGTGAATAGCCTTTGGACTGACCATCTTCACGAATCCAATTTCCTGTCAGCTGATCTCCATCGTTCAATGCTTTCGGTGCTGATAAACCAGTGTCTCCAACCGCCTTAAAGTGATCGCCTAGTGTTAATTTAGCAAGAGGTGTATTCTTAAACATACTTCCCATCGTTGTTACTTTGCTAGTGTCAAAGCTACTTACATCTAGACTTGTTAAGTTATCCATATCGTAAAACATTGTACTCATATCTGTTACATTACTAGTATCAAAGCCACTTAGATCTAGGCTTGTTAAGTTCCCCATCTCTCTAAACATCTCGCGCATAGTTGTTACGTTACAAGTATCAAAACCACTTACATCTAGACTTGTTACGCTACTCATACCGGAAAACATACCATACATACTTGTCACGTTACTAGTATTCCAACCATTTACATCCAAATTTGTTATGTTTTTCATACCCAGAAACATATAACTCATAACTGTGACTTTACTGGTATCAAAGCCACTTACATCTAAACTTGTTACGCCGTTCCTATAAAACATATAAGACATATCTGTTACTTTGCTGGTGTCAAAGCTACTTACATCTAAACTTGTTAAGTTACTCATCTCTTTAAACATCTCGCACATGTTTGTTACGTTACTAGTATCCAATTGATTTAACCCTTCAATTTCAGTTAAATTATTAAGATACTTGGATCCGGTAAGATCACTACTAAATAAGTAGGCAGAATCTTCCGGAGCAACTACTTTTCCAGCCAAGACAATTTTCTTGATGGCTTCACTATCTACTTTGTCGCTGTTCCAAGGTGATTCTTCATAGCCACTTAATTCACCTGCTTCGATCGTCAATACCCCTGTATTTTCATCAAAAGTATACGGACTGGTAACCCACGTACCTGTTATCTCGGAGGTAGCTGCCACGTTCGCTTTTTGCGCTACTTTTGGCGCTTCAGCTGTTGGATTAGTTGCATCCCCTTCACTTTCGGCAGTCGCTGCTGTTGCTTGTTCTTGTTCTTTTGCTTGTTCCTGGGTGTTCTCAGTTGTTTCATCCGTTGCTTCATCAGTTGTTGCTAATGAATCACTAGTTGTAGTGGTTGAATCCGTTGGGTTTACTAACGGCTCTGTGACGTTTTGTATCGTTTGATCGATGACTTCTTTTGCTTCATTCGCCTGTGTTTGTTCAGTAGCAGTTTCAGCTGTTGGTGACAAAGTATCCGCTAATGCCATCGTTGGTGCGATCCCAGCATTTCCCATCACACCAGCCACCGCAAACATCGTTAATAGCTGTTTTTTACGTTTTGCTGTTAATTTTTTCTTACTCATATTTACTCCTTTTTTTCTCTTATTTTTGATCATTACTTTCTCGTCAATACCACTTCATCAGCTTTAGGTGTTTTCTCTGTTTTCAATTGATATCTCTTTCCAATGTCCATTTTGTTACCGAAGCTGACAAAATCGTATGGATCATCTCCCCTGTAGCTTTTATTTTACTTGTTCTAATCAAGAGTAAACGCTCAATATAACTAATTAATATTCTTGAATCTTGATCGTTTACCATAACTGTTTTGTTGTATGTATTTTTTTCATTGATTGAGGAAATCAATCAAGCTTTCTCTACTACTTATCATCTGAAAAAATTTTTCATCTACATGTTACTATTTATGTAAAGGTTCATAAGTGGCAGAATAACCTGCAACCTTTTAGACAGGAGAAAGATTTAAATATATCAAAAAAGGAAGTGGAGACAAAAGTAGTTAGCATCAAGAAATAAGAAGAGATTCCCAAAAATTGACAAGAAACACAAAAACTAGTTTTTTGCTGTTGATTGTTACCTACTTGGTGCTTCTCAAATTTTTCGTAAATTTCAGCAGATTTTCCGAAGACGCTGCTTTTGTCTCATGTTTATTTGTTTTTTAGAGATACTAGATGAGACTGAGACAAGTTCTGTCCCAGTCTCCTTGAAAAATTATAGAGCCCATATTCATGCCAACCAAATGGTAGACACATGATTATATTCAACAGAGCGATTATCGCATTCCCATTTATAAAATCTCTGATGAATGATAGAGGATAATCTCCAATCCTTGTATTCAATGTTTTTTAAAAAAGCAGAAAGGGTAATAAAAAAACTATCAACGTGAAATAACAAAAAAATCTGAGACAGAATGAGATTCATTCTGACCCAGATTTGATTTTACACCATTCATCAGTCCTTATTGACAAAGAGCCGAAAAATTCAAAAAGCAATCGACCTCCAAAGCTGTTCCTGTCATCTAACAGGAAACGGTGGGTAGGTCGATTGCTTTATTCATTCAATTTGGTGCATAACTGTTTGTCTTATTCTTTATAACTGTTTAAAATTTACGGAATCTTTGATAACGTCGTTCAAGCAACTCTTCAGTGGAAGTTTGACATAGTTCGGTCAATTTTTCAATCAATGATTTTTGTAACATTCGACTGACTTTTTCTTTACTTAAAGCTTGCCCATTTACTGTTTCCGGTATCACACGATCGATGACATCTAATTCTAATAATTCAGCTGCCGCAACTTTCATTAATTCAGCCGCTTCAGCTGCTCGACTACCATCTTTCCACAAAATCGACGCAAAACCTTCAGGAGATAAGACAGCATAAATCGTCTGTTCAAGCATCCAAACTTCATCAGCTAAGCCAAGAGCCAATGCTCCTCCGCTTCCACCTTCACCGATGATGATTGCAATGATCGGTACTTTTAGATCAGACATCTCTAATAGGTTTCTGGCAATCGCTTCTCCTTCACCACGTTCTTCTGCACCAACACCACAATAGGCACCAGCAGTATTAATCAGTGTGATAATAGGACGATGGAATTTTTCTGCCTGTTTCATCAGACGAAGTGCTTTACGATAGCCTTCTGGATGAGGCGAACCAAAATTTCTACGAATATTTTCTTGAAGGTCTCGTCCTTTTTGGATCCCAATAACTGTGACAGGTTTTCCATCTAATTTGGCAACCCCACCAACGACTGCTTCGTCGTCTCCAAATAAACGATCGCCATGAAATTCTTGAAACCCCTCAAAGATATCTTCAAAAAAATCAAGACTCGTCCAACGATCCTTTTCACGCGCCAGTTGAACGATCTCATGTGCTGTTTTATCCATGATTTATCCAACCTTTCTGCGTATGCATTTCCAACAAATGATGGATCGTTTCTTTTAGTTCTTTTCTAGGAACGATTTGATCAACAAATCCATGGGTAAGTAGAAATTCTGCTTTTTGGAAATCTTCCGGTAATTCTTGTTTGATCGTTTGTTCGATCACTCGTCTACCGGCAAAACCAATCAAGCTTTGGGGTTCAGCCAGGATCACGTCGCCTTCCATTGCAAAACTCGCTGTTACGCCGCCTGTAGTTGGATCGGTCAATACTGTTAGATAAAACAAACCGGCATTGCTATGACGTTTGACAGCTGCTGAGATTTTTGCCATCTGCATCAAAGAAAAAATACCTTCTTGCATTCTGGCTCCTCCAGAAGCAGTGAACAAGACAACGGGTAAGCCAGCTTTTTCAGCCCGTTCAAACAAACGGGTGATTTTCTCCCCTACAACGGTTCCCATACTGCCCATGATGAAATTAGAATCCATGACACCAATCGCAAATGGCAGACCGTGAATCGTTGCTTTTCCTGTCAATACCGCTTCATGCAATCCTGTTTTTGCTTGCATAGTTTGGATCTTTTCTTGATAATCAGGGAAGTTCAAGGGATCTTTCGTTACTAAGTCCGTGTCCCATTCTTCTAAACTTTTTTCATCGATGATCAATGCTAATCGTTGCCAAGCACCAATACGAAAGTTATAACTACAATGAGGGCAAACCTTCTCATCACCAATATCTTTTGTATAAATGATGTGTTTACAATTAGGGCATTTAGCCCACATATTATCTGGAATAGACGGCGCATTCGTTGGTTGTTCTGCTCGATTAGGATTAATTCGAATGTATTTTTCTTTTTGAATAAAGCCATCTACTCTTCTCCTATCTCTGTTTCAGGTGTCCAGTTCGGTAAAAAATCTTCTTGTAAAAAGGCGGTACTATAGTCCCCTGCGATGACTGCTGGATGACTGATTAAATCCATTTGGAACTCCGCGTTCGTGATCACTCCATCGGTAACCACTTCGCTTAACGCTCGTTGCATTTTCATCAATGCCTCAAAGCGAGTGTCTGCATGAACGATCACCTTAGCGATCATTGAATCATAATAAGGTGGAATCGTATAGCCAGAATAAACGGCACTATCAACTCGAACGCCCATGCCTCCTGCTGGCAACAAAAGGTTTTTGATTGTTCCAGGTGATGGTGCAAAATGAAAAGCTGGATTTTCTGCATTGATCCGACACTCAATGGCGTGACCAGAGAATCGCACATCTTCTTGTTTGATTTCCAACGGTTGCCCCGCAGCAATTTCAATTTGTTTTTTACCAAGTCAATGTTTGTAACCATCTCAGTTACCGGATGTTCGACTTGGATCCGCGTATTCATTTCCATGAAATAAAATTCTCCCGCTTCATCCATTAAAAATTCAATCGTTCCAGCATTTTCATAATTAACCGCTTTGGCTGCACGAACTGCCGCAGCTCCTAATTCTTCTCTTTTATTCTGAGAGATGACCACTGAAGGGGATTCTTCTAATACTTTTTGATTATTTCGTTGAAGAGAACAATCTCGTTCGCCTAAATGAAGGACATGCCCATAATGATCACCAAGGATCTGTACTTCAATATGTCTTGCTGGATAAATGATTTTTTCTAAATACATTTCATCATTTCCAAAAGCCGCTGCTGCTTCTTGCTGCGCAGAAGAAAAATGTTGCGGTAATTCTTCTTTTGATAAAACTTTACGAATCCCTTTTCCGCCACCGCCAGCGGCAGCTTTAAGCATGACCGGATAACCAATCTTATCCGCTACTGTTAGTGCTTCTTCAACTGTTGATAATACGCCATCACTTCCTGGAATAACAGGTACATTGGCTTCTTGCATCAAGCGACGTGCATTGATTTTATTCCCCATCGCATCGATCGTTCGACTCTTTGGACCAATAAAAGCAATATTACATTCTTCACACATAGAAGCAAAACGGCTATTTTCAGATAAGAACCCAAAACCTGGGTGAATCGCTTCTGCTTTGGTCACGATGGCTGCACTCAAAACTGCTTGGACATTCAAATAGGAGTCCGTCGCTTTTGCAGGACCAATACAAATTGCTTCATCTGCCAATTGAGTATGCAATGCGTCAGCATCTGCTTGTGAGTAAACAGCAACAGTCTGAATACCAAGCTCACGACAAGCGCGAATAATTCGTACGGCGATTTCGCCACGATTAGCTATCAAAACTTTTGAAAACATAACTCACCTATCCAATCATAAAAGTTAATTCAGCTTCAGCAACTTTTTTGCCATCCACTTTTGCAATTCCTTTACCAATACCAGCAGAAGATTTGATTTTCGTAATTTCTACTTCAAGATACAGTGTATCCCCTGGAGTGACTTTTCGACGGAATTTTGCTTTGTCTAAACCACCAAAATAAGCAGTCTTTCCTTTAAATTGTTCCAAGGATAATAACGCAACTGCTCCTGCTTGTGCCATCGCTTCAACGATCAAAACACCTGGCATCACAGGTTCTTCTGGAAAGTGACCTTGGAAAAATGGTTCGTTGATCGTCACATTTTTCTTTGCAATGATTCGTTCGCCTTCCACCATTTCTTCGACACGATCAATCAGCAATAGCGGATAACGATGTGGTATGATTTCTTTAATTTCTTGAATGTTCATATTGCTCCTCTTTCCTCTTTTGCTTAATTTGGTTGAATTCTAAATAGTGGTTGATCGTATTCAACAACCGCTTCATTTTCAACAAGAATCTCAACGATTTTCCCATCGACTTCGCTTGTGATTTCATTCATCAATTTCATTGCTTCAATGATACAAATCACTTCACCTTTTTTGACACTATCTCCCACTGACTTAAATTGTGGTTTATCAGGGGCAGGTTGTAAGTAGACGATTCCAACAATCGGTGATTTTACCTCGACACCTTCGAAACTTTCTTGTGATGCTTCGACAGATGCTTGAGGTGCTTCACTAACTGGCGTTTGTTGGATTGGTGTTTGAGGTACTACCGTATCTCTAGGCGCTTCTGTAGCTACTGGCATTGGAGCCATTGTTCCCATTCCACGACTAGATTCATTTTTATTCATATATAATTCAAATTGACCTTCTCTTAAATCAAATTCAGTTAAAGTAGATTGATCGAATTGACTGACTAATTCCTTGATCTCATTGATATTCAAGATTATTCCTCCCAGCGTTTCATACACAAGACCGCATTGTGACCACCAAAGCCTAACGAATTGCTCATTGCATAAGTCAATTGCGCTGGTTTGCTTTCATTGATGACAACATTCAAGTCAATTTCCGGATCTTGTTTTTGGACATTGATGTTTGGTGGAATAAATTGATGTTCCAGCGCCATTAAAGTAGCTAACGCTTCAATCCCTCCAGCTGCACCTAATAAGTGTCCAGTCATGGATTTCGTACTGCTGACATATGTTTCTTTGAATGAATCACCTAATGCCAGTTGGATCGCTTTTGCTTCTGCTTGATCATTAGCGGGTGTACTTGTCCCATGGGCATTGATATAGCCAACATCTTCTGGCTTAATACCCGCTTCATCCATGGCTAATTTCATTGCTTTGGCAGCGCCTGAACCATCTGGTGTAGGAGCAGTCATATGGAACGCATCACAATTAGCGCCGTAACCAACGATTTCTCCATAGATTTTTGCACCACGAGCTTGAGCATGTTCTAAAGATTCGATCACTAAGATACCCGCTCCTTCGCCCATCACAAAACCGTTACGTTCTTCATCAAAAGGAATCGAACCACGAGTAGGGTCTTCAGCATTCGATAGAGCTGTTAGTGCAGCAAAGCCAGCAATTCCCATTTCACAAATTGTTGCTTCTGCCCCACCAGCTAGAATGACATCTGAATAACCATGTTTGATATTGCGGTAAGCTTCACCAATAGCATTCGTTCCACTCGCACAAGCAGTAACGATTGCTGTACAAATCCCTTTAGCACCTACACGTAGTGCAATGTTGCCGGCAGCCATATTTGCAATAGCCATTGGAACAAACATTGGTGAGACACGTTGCGCGCCTTTTTCGTGTAACCGGATCACTTGGTTTTCAATCGTTGGCAATCCGCCGATACCGGAACCAACAATGACACCAAAACGATCTTGATCGATTTTCTCTTTATCTAGACCGCTCATCCCTAATGCTTCTAGTGCTGCATAGATCCCATAAATCGAGAACATGTCCATCCGTTTGCTGTCTTTTTTTACAAAATATTTATCGTATGGAAAATCTTTGACTTCACCTGCTAGTGTGATTCCAGTTTCTGTGGCGTCAAATTTAGTAATAGGAGCAATCCCATTCGTTCCTTTTTGCAAACTATCTAAAAAGCTTTCAGCATCATTACCGATTGGTGAAGTGACACCATAGCCTGTAATTACTACTCGATTCATTATTGTTTTCCTCCTTTTTATCCGTGCATCACGAGACCGCCATCAACATTGATGACCTGTCCTGTGATATAAGGACTCTCTGCTAAGAAAATCGCAGCATTCGCAACATCTTCCACGCTGCCAAAACGTTGCATTGGAATTTGTTTTACTACTTGCTCTTTGACTTTATCAGATAACACTTCGGTCATATCCGTAGCGATAAAACCAGGAGCAATGGCATTACATGTAACACCGCGTGCAGCCGCCTCACGAGCAACAGATTTTGTAAAACCAACGACACCTGCTTTGCTTGCTGCGTAATTGGCTTGTCCGACGTTACCAATCAATCCTGAAACACTTGACAAGTTGATAATTGCACCTTCACGTTTTTTCATCATTTTCTTTAAAACGTGTTGTGTCATATTGAATGTTCCTGTTAGATTGATATCTAAACAAGCTTTAAAATCTTCTGCTGACATGCGCATCAATAATTTATCGTTCGTAATCCCTGCATTATTGATTAGAATATCGATTGATCCTAATTGTTTTTCTGCTTCTTCTACCATCAAACCAGCTTTTTCATAATCTGAGATATCGCCAGAAACACCGATGCAGTTCACACCTTGAGCTTTGATCTCATTGATTTTTTCTTCTGGAATTGCTTTTCGTCCATTTAAAACGATGTTTGCGCCTGCTTTTGCAAAAGCTAGCGCCACAGCGGCACCAATTCCTCTTGTGCTACCTGTAATAAATACGTTTTTTCCTGTTAGCTCCATAACATGCCTCCGATACTTGTCATTGTTTCTTCTAAAGTTTGTTGATTTTCTACTCTTAAAACCGGAATCGTTTTATCGATTTTCTTCATAAAGCCACTTAATACTTTACCTGGACCAACTTCGATCACACGTTCCACACCAAGTTCTTTTAATTGATGGATGCTTTCATAAAAATGTACCGGCTTCATCACTTGTTGTTCAAGCAGAGTCGGTATCCGATCTTTGTTCATGATTTCAGTTGTCGTATTACTGATGACAGGAATTGTTGGCTCATTAAAAGTGATCGCTTTTAGCTCAACGGCTAATTTTTTTGCTGCTGGCGCTAAGATTGCTGTATGAAACGGACCACTCACATTAAGTGGAATCATTCGTTTGATGCCTTTTTCTTGCATGATTCTTACTGCTTCATCCACTGCTTGTTCTTCACCGCCAATTACGATTTGTTGGGGTGTATTATAATTTGCAGGAGAAACAATTCCTAATCGTTGAGCTTCCAAACAGCTTTCTTCAATAACTTCTACAGGTGCATTCATAACAGCTACCATTTTCCCACTACCAAGTGGTGCAGCTTCAGTCATATAAGCCCCTCGTTTTGCCACTAAAGCGACTGCTTCACTAAATGACAAAGCTCCACTAGCTACTAAAGCGGAATATTCGCCTAAACTTAATCCTAGAGCAGCTTGAGGTGTAATCCCTCTTTCTTTCAACAAACGATAAAAAGCAATGCTGACCGTTAAGATTGCTGGTTGTGTATAAGCGGTTTGATTGAGTCGTTCATTTTCTGAAAAACACAATTCCGCCATATCATAGCCTAGAATATCACTTGCTTCATCAAACGTTTCTTTGACGATAGTTTCTTGATAGAGATCTTGTCCCATGCCTGGATACTGAGCGCCTTGTCCGCTAAATAAAAATGCTGTCTTCATGTATTTTCTCCAATATTTTTAGGATATATGCTCATGTCTTGATTTATTAAAAAGGACCAAGACACTCCTATTTAAGGAAAATGTCCCAGCCTCCAACCTAATCTTAATGATTATGCAGTTTGTTTTTCAACATAAGTTACTAAATCTTGAACTGTTTTGATGCCGTCTTCTGTTTCGATTTTCACGTCAAATTCGTCTTCGATTTCATTAATGATTTGGAATAAATCCAAGCTATCAGCTTCTAAGTCTTCTTGGATGTTTGTTGTTAATTTGATTTCTTCTGTTTCTTTTCCTAACTCTTCTGCAATAATTTCTTGAATTTTTTCGAATACCATACTATATATTCCTCCGATATTGTTTACAATTTTATGTTTTATCAGCTTACAGTTCCATGAGGATACTTCCCCATGTTAAACCTCCACCGTAACCTGTAAATACTACTTTTTGTTTTTTCCTAAAGTGATTTGCCCACTAGCTACCGCTTCATCTAATAGGATTGGAATACTTGCAGCAGAGGTATTTCCGTATTTATCCATATTGGTTAAGAATTTTTCTTGCGGTATTTTTACCTTGCGTGCAATTTTCTCAATGATTCTAAGATTTGCTTGATGTAAAAGCAGATAATCAACTGACACATTTTGAGTGATGTCTTTAATGTTTTTTGCAACGTCTCTTACAGCAAAATCAAAGATATCTCTTCCTATCATTGATAAATAAAAAGAGCCTTTTGCATCCTTTACATACACCGGTGATCCGTTCGAATGATAGCCAGCTGTGAGTGACGATCCTCGAGTGCCATCTGCTTCCAGATGTTCTGCAATTATTTTCTGCTCTGTACCAGCTTCAAGTAACACACCACCAGCACCATCACCAAACAGGACAGCCGTTGAACGATCAGACCAATCGATTAATTTGGATAATGTCTCGCCACCAATCACTAATCCTTTATTTGAACCGCACCGAATCATTTTCTCTGCCATGCTTAAAGCATAAACAAAGCCTGAACATGCTGCACTAAGATCAAATGCAATTGCATTTGTTGCACCAAGTTTACCTTGAACCTGGACAGCCACAGAGGGTGTCGTAAAATCAGGAGACATGGTTGCTACAAGAATGAAGTCAAGTTCTGTCGGATCGATGTTCTTTTTTTTGATGAGCTTTTCTGCTACTAAATAGCAAAGATCAGAAGTTTCTTGATCTGTGACGCAACGCCTTTGTTTGATACCTGTTCGCGATGAAATCCATTCATCTGAAGTGTCCATCATTTTGGAAAGATCATCATTGGTAATGATTTTTTCGGGAAGGACACTAGCTGTTGCTGTGATCGTTCCAAATTGTTCCATTAAAAATCCTCACTTGTAATCTCGCAAAAAATCATGCAAGTTTTTCAATGCAGCCAGTAAAGCTTGCTGTTCGTCGGTAGCCATGCCATCCAAGATATTTTTGACCATTTCACGATGAAAGTGCTGATGGACACGATATAAAAGTTTGCCTTTTTTTGTCAGTCCTAATTTCACCACTCGTCGATCATCTTCACTTCGAATGCGTTCAACATAGTCTTTCTTTACTAACTTATTGATAGCAGTGGTCAAGGTCCCAACAGTAATCGACAGTTCTTTGGCTACTTCTGAAGTCGTTTTTTTCTTGTACATACCGATTGCCTCGATCGTATGCATCTCTGTAATTGACAAATCTTTGAACTGAGATTTTTTTAATTCAGATTCTTCGATTGTCAAAATATCATTGAAGACACTAACAAGATAATCATTTACTGTTTTCGAATCTGGTTCCATGTTCCACCATCCACTAATTAGTTTGATTATCAAATCATTTGATGTTCAAACTATATCTTAACTTTTTTCAAAATGCAACCTAAAAAGCTCATTTTTTTCGATTATGAACTTTTTCTAAGAAAAAATTCATTTTAAAATCCTATTAAATCAACAATCACCCATTTAAACATTAAAAATATTTCTCAAATAAATATTTTGATTGTCAAACTATTTTTACTTAATACTCAGCAAACGAAAAGGTTGTTCCTTTGCCGTAAATTTGATATAGTATTTTTTGATAAAAAAGGAGAAAGAACGTTGAAAGAAAAAGTAAAAAAACTCCCCTTGCTTCCTGGGGTATACTTGATGAAAGATCATACCGGAACTGTGATTTACGTGGGAAAAGCGAAACAATTAAAAAATCGTGTAAGTAGTTATTTTCGTCATAGTAAACAACATTCAAAAAAAGTTCGCCGATTGATTCATCATATCGCTGACTTTGATTTTGTCGTCGTGGATACTGAATTAGATGCACTATTGTTAGAATGTCAATTAATCCAGTACTACCGCCCTTTTTACAACCGTCAAATGAACTATTTTAGTAACTATAATTATTTACATATTACAAATAATGGTTTTTCCCTTTCGGATATGCCACTTGCCCGTACTTACGGTCCCTTTCGACTTTACAAAAAAATGCCGGCTATTTTACGCATCATTGAAGAAACCTATCAGATGCCGTGGCTGTCTGAAATCAGCCTTTTAGCTTTAAATACACAATTACCGGAAATGAATCAGTTGTCATTTGAACAAAAGAAAAAAGAGATTCAAAATCTGTTGCAAGGGCGCAATAAAAAACTAATCACTTACTTGAAGAAAAGGCAAAATCATTTTATCGAACAATTGAATTTTGAAAAAGCTGCCCAAATCCAACAAGATATTGAGTTATCCACAGCTTTCATTAAAAGAATACAGGCGCAGAAACTATTTCTAAGGACGCCTAAAATCACTTTCCATTTACCTCTGGCAGCGGACGAAACGAAACAAAAACATTATTTGATTTGTTACGGTCAACTGGCTGAAACGGCCATTACGTCTAATGATGAATCTCCTTATTTTTATTATGAAAATGCAAAAGCTGGTTTGTCCTTGAAGCGACAGTTGCAAAAAGAAGAAATTGACCCCGTCCTTATACTAATGAGTTACCATAAGAAAATTCTCGCCCAAAATGAATTGTAAAATAAAAAGAAACCTTGAACTACCAAACATTGGTCTACAGTTCACGGTTTCTTTTCGTTGTTTTATCCATTTAACCAATTATTCCCCTAATCTTCTCACTAGCCGAAAAAAATCTAAGGAAA
Source organism: Enterococcus hirae ATCC 9790 (assembly GCF_000271405.2). NCBI lineage: Bacteria > Bacillati > Bacillota > Bacilli > Lactobacillales > Enterococcaceae > Enterococcus > Enterococcus hirae. The sequence goes on from NC_018081.1 coordinate 2,791,906, forward strand.
AATAGGCGTCACACTTTTTCTTCTATTCATCGGAGCAGTCTCTTGCTGATACGAACGCTTGTGGATAGAACACGCCCATCCTGGTCACTTCAAGAAGACTTCTTACGAACGAAGCCTGATCCATTAAGCCATAAAAAAAGCAGCTCTAAAGCACCAAGAGAAGATTTTCTAAAAAATCCTCTCTTGGTTGCTCAGAGCTGAACGCTTCTTTCATGATCTTTTATTGGATCAAGTCATAAATTTCCATTGCAACGATATCGATATTGTCAAATTCATATTGTTGATGTGAATCTGTTTCAGTTAATTCAAATGTTTCAGTTGCTTTGTCATAAGTAACTGTACATTTTTCAACGCCCTCTTTTTCAAAACGACGGACTTGCAGTTCATTATCTGCTGATTCGACCATTGCCTCCAGTCGTTTAATGATTGCAACTAATTGTGAATGTGCCATCGGAGGTCCTCCTTTTCTTATTTCTGTTATATTGTAACAAAAGCACAGACGACTTGCATTGATTTTCTCCAAAAAAAGCGAGTTTTTTAAGATTTTTTTTCTGGGTTCTTTCCTTCAGGCCACCAAAGCTTAATCAATGCTTGAGTACCGTCATTTTCAAATCCCTGATCTGCTAATTGTTCATATAATTTTAAAGCTTGCGTTGTCGCTGGTAACTTCAATGCCATTTTATCTGCTTCATCTAACGCAATTTTCAAATCTTTAATAAAATGTTTAACAAAAAATCCTGGCGTATAATCCTCTTTTAAAATACGAGGAGCATAATTACTTAATGACCAGTTTGCAGCACTGCCTCCTGAGACTGTTTCAATGACTTTTTCAAAGTCAAGTCCTGCTTTTGAAGCATAAGCAAGTAACTCGGTCATGCCTGTCATAGTCCCTGCAATCATGATTTGATTTGCCATTTTCGCATGTTGGCCTTTTCCTGCTGTCCCATGTAAAGTAAAAGTAGATCCCATCACTTGAAACAAAGGTAAAACTTTTTCATAGACACTTTTTTCACCACCAACCATGATTGTCAAAGTGGCATTCTTCGCACCCAGATCTCCACCTGAAACTGGTGCATCTAAAGCAGCTGCACCTTTTTCTGTGGCTGTTTTTGCAATTTTTTCTGCAAGCGTTGGGGTACTAGTTGTTAGATCAACCAAAATTCGATCTTGGACATCCGTTGCAAAGATCCCATTTTCGCCATAGTAAATTTCTTCTACATCTTGGGGATAACCAACCATCGAAAAGATGATCTCACTATTTTTAGTGACATCTTTAGGTGTTTCAGCCCAAATGGCTCCTTTTTTGACTAGCTCATCCGTTTTTGCTTTTGTTCGATTATAGACAGTTACTTCATGTCCTGCGTTCATAAGATGCTCAGTGATTGCGCGTCCCATGACTCCTGTCCCGATAAAACCTAATTTCATATTCGTGACCTCCTAAAAATCAAAAAATCTTTGTCTCTATGCTAAGTATACGCCAGAAACAAAGATTTTTTTAGGATAAATACCTAAATTTATCGTTTAAATGAATTTAATTTGATTTTTATTCTTTCGATGGATGCCTCTTCTTCTTTTCGTTGCATTTCTTTTTCATGATAGATAATCATATCTTCATAAAATTCAATCATCGCTTCTCCAAAGTGCGTAGAGGAAATATCATATAATTTTGATTCCAATACTTTTTGGTCACGAGGGACTTCACTTTTTATATAATCAATAAGTGCTGGTGCGAAATCCTCATCGGTTTCAAATGTTTTCCCAAGGGAGGGATGATCAAACAAACGATTAAGATAAGCATTTCCCTCAATTACACAAGGTGTCCCTGAAGCCATTGCTTCCGTATAAGTTAAACCTTGTGTTTCTGAAGTTGAGGCACTAACAAAGTAATCAGCTGCTTTATAATACAATGCCACATCTTCGTTATCGACTTCTCCAGTAAATTGGACAAATTCATCCAATGCTAGTTCGTTGATTAGCTCTTGCAACTCTTCAAGGTAAGGCCCTTTGCCAACGATCACCATTCGTGCATTGGGATATGCTTTTAGAACTTGGGGAAACCCCTGGACCAATGCTTGAATATTTTTTTCATAAGAGATACGACTTAAAGATAAGATCATTAACTCATCATCTTTGATATTCAGCGATCCTCTGATTTCTTTGATAGCTTTTTGCGTGATTCCTTCCCTTTTAAATTTCTCAATATCGATCCCTGTAGGAATCACTCGAAGTGGTGCGACAACACCATAACTTCTTAATGTATCAATTACTCGTTCACTGGGACAGACAACTCCTGTTGTATGGTTAACAAATAAGCGGGAGAGATATCTGACATGAGATTGACGTATCACTTTGCCTTTAGCAATATAGTGTAGATAATCTTCATACATCGTATGATACGTATGGATCAATGGTATTTTCAGCTTTTTAGCAACCATTTTACCTAAAATCCCTGCACCAAATTCTGTATGAGTATGAATCAGTTCTAATTCAAGTTCCTTCGCTACTAAATAAGCGTACCACATACCTCGTACCACTATTCGCCGATCTTTAAAGGAAACGAATGGAACACTCGGCATACGAATGACATCTTTTTCTATTTTATCAGCATTTGGATCGGTTGTCGTAAAAATATAGACTTCATGTCCATGTTTTTCTAGTTCATTTTTTAAGGTTTTGATCGATGTAGCAACTCCGCTTACCTGCGGAAAATAGGTATCGGTAAAAAAGCCAATTTTCATGATTTTTTGCCTCCAAACTACCCTTTATTATTTTGTCTTTCATTTATGGAAGAATCTGCTTCTTCTAACACTTGTGTATACACCAATTTCAGTTGCTCACCAATTTTCTCAATACTTCGTGCTTGGGCAGTCTGATATCCAGCTGCCACTAGACTAGGAACTTCTTCTTCCACGATCTTTTTGATCAATACGGTAAATTCTTCATTAGAGCGACCCATGTAACAATTTTTTTTATCTTCTAACCAGCCATCATAGACTGGAATGTCTCGTACAAGAACATTTTGCTTACTTGCTAGTGCCTCTAATACTACAATTCCTTCTGTTTCTTCATAAGATGGGAAGAAAAAAAGGTCAGCGCCTGAGTATGCACCCTCAATAATTTCTCCCCGAATATATCCTGGAAAGATCACATTATCTGGGTGTTCTTCTTTCACAATCTGTCGGATATTTTTTGGGATCGAATACATAGGTACATGTCCAAACCAAATAAATGTATATTCTGGGAGTTTTTTTGCAATTTCTACAAAATCAATGATCCCTTTACGAGCAAAAAAAAGGCCAACACAGATAATCACTTTCTGATCTGGTGATAATTTGAAATAGTCGCGAAATTTTTGTTCTTTGATTGGATCTGGTTGATATTTTTTTAGATCAATCCCATTTGATATCGATTGGATCGGTAAATCTATGCCGTAACTTTCCAGTAATCGTTTAGAATATGGCGTAGGTGTGATGAGATAATCCGCCTTTTGATATAATCCCACTAAATATTTTTTTACTAATGGCGATAATTGATTAGAGCCAATAAATGAGTTACGAAAATCTTCCTCTGTTGAGTGAGCATGATAGACGATCTTCTTGCCGTCTTTTCTTGCTTTATTGACCATATTGTGACTATTGATACCATATGTATTGATGTGTAAGATATCATAGTCATCTTTACTATCTAGCGTGTAGGGAATCCCCATTTCTTTTAGAGCACGTTTTTGGTGGTCAAGCGCTCGTCCAATACCAGATTTCGCAAGTATTTTTTCACTTTCAAAATATAATAATACCTTCACCTTACGTCCTCCTTCATTTATATAGTATAACATAGCGCTGAACCTGTCACTCAAACTTAAGCCCTATTTTAAAATAACTCTATTTTTCATTCCTTATTTTTACCTATATGTAAAAATCCCATTGTAAAAAGCTGATACAGCTACTATCGCTGTACCAGCTTTTACTCGTATTATTATTTTACGTATTCATTTACAAGTTCAACGACTTCTTCCATCGTGTCACATTCTTTCAAAGCACGATCAGCAAGTTCTGCCATCTTCGTTGTATCTAAACGTTTCATTAAACTACGTGTTTTCAAGATTGATGTTGCACTCATTGAGAATTCATCTAATCCCATACCTACAAGTAGCGGAACTGCGGTTTGATCCCCAGCCATTTCGCCACACATACCAGCCCATTTACCTTCAGCATGCGCTGCATCGATCACGTTTTTAATCAAACGTAGGATTGATGGGTTGTAAGGTTGATACAAGTATGAAACACGTTCGTTCATACGGTCAGCTGCCATAGTGTATTGGATCAAGTCATTCGTTCCTACTGAGAAGAAGTCAACTTCCTTAGCAAACTTGTCAGCTAAGACAGCTGCTGCTGGAATTTCGATCATGATGCCGACTTGGATCGTATCAGATACTTCCACGCCTTCATTCAATAATTTTTGTTTTTCGTCTTCAAAGATTGCTTTTGCAGCACGGAATTCTTTAAGAGTCGCTACCATTGGGAACATGATACGTAAGTTTCCATGAACAGATGCACGTAATAATGCGCGCATTTGCGTACGGAACATTTCGTCACCTTGTTCTGACAAGCTGATTCGTAATGCACGATAGCCTAAGAATGGGTTCATTTCATGAGGCAATTGTAAGTAAGGTAATTCTTTATCGCCACCGATATCCATCGTACGCACGACAACCGGTTTACCTTCCATACCTTCAAGAACTGCTTTATATGCTTCATATTGGTCATCTTCAGTTGGGAAATCAGGAGAATCCATGTACAAGAATTCTGTACGGTAAAGACCAACCGCTTCCCCGCCGTTATTATGAACACCAACTAAATCTTTTGGTGTACCAATATTTGCTGCTAATTCAAAATGTTTGCCATCAGCAGTAACAGTTTCAGCATTTTTTAATTTTTCCCATTCTGCTTTTTGAGCAGCGTATTCAGCACCGATTTTTTCAAATTCAGCTTTTTGTTCAGCTGTAGGATCAACGATTACATCGCCTTCAATCCCGTTAACAGCTAACATGTCGCCTTCTTTGACTTTAGCAGTGATTTCTTTTGTACCTACGATCGCTGGGATTTCTAAAGAACGTGCCATGATCGCTGAGTGTGAAGTACGTCCGCCGATGTCAGTTACAAACGCTTTAACAAAATTGCGATCTAATTGAGCAGTATCACTTGGTGTCAAATCATGAGCAACAACAACTACTTCTTCGTTAATCATTGATGGATTTGGTAATGTCACACCTAGTAAATGCGCTAAAATACGTTTCGCAACGTCGCGGATATCAGCCGCACGTTCTTGCATATAAGCGTTGTCTTCCATAGCTTCGAACATACTGATATACATATCAGTTACTTCTTTTAATGCTGATTCAGCGTTTACGCTGTTATCATTAATGTTTTGTTTAATTTGACCAACCATTTCTGGATCAGACAGAACCATCAAGTGTGCGTCAAATACTTGCGCTTCTGCTTCACCTAAGCTTTGCGCTGCTTTTTCACGAATTTGTTGCAATTCTTCAGTAGATTTTGCTAAAGCATCATCTAAACGAGATGCTTCAGCTGCTGTATCTTCTACTGTTGTCTTACTGAATGTTAAATCCGGTTGAACTAGCAGGTAAGCTTTTGCAACGGCAACGCCGTCACTAGCGGCAATCCCTTTTAGCATTTCAACCATTATTCAGATAATCCTTCTTTCTTCATTGTATCAACGATAGCTGCCATTGCGTCTGCTTCGTCAGCACCTTCAGCTGTGATTGTAACGTCAGAACCTTGACCCACACCTAAAGACATAACGCCCATGATAGATTTCAAGTTTACTGATTTACCTTTATACTCTAAGTTTACATCAGAGTTAAATTTGCTTGCTGTTTGTACTAATAATGTAGCTGGACGTGCGTGGATTCCAGTTTCTGCTACTACGTGAAATTCTTTCTTTTCCATATTAATCGGTCTCCTTTAAGTGAGTGTTGTTTTTATGTGAGGGTTTTCTTTTTTAGCAGTTTACTAAGAACACTAATAAGTAGTACCCTTTCATTTGTAAAGATTACCATTTTTTCCCGATAGATACAACAGTTTTCATTTAAATTCAACTAAAAGTGTGGAAAATAATTAGCACTACTTTTAAAAATATGAATACATAGGATAACAACCGTATTCATTCTACCTCACTTCTTTTTTTAGTTGCTTTGATTCTCTTTACTGATCCCTCAGTAAAGAAGCAAACAAAACTAGACTCTGCCAAGCGAAATATCTCCTTCTATTTATCACTTTTATCGAAGAACGACTTATTCATTTCTTCATTTATTTTGAAAAACTAAATACTTGCACGCGTCCTAAAATTTAGTATAATTATAGCCAAAGGTCAATAATGGTCAATAACATTTTTTACCTTTTCAACTTTTGAGTAAATGAGGGTTATTCTTTTACCTTCGTAGTCACGCGTTGTAAAATAGAATGGAAACATGTGAATCATGTGAAAGGACGTGAATCATTTATGCTTTGTCAAAATTGTGGGAAAAATGAAGCAACGATCCACTTATATGCAACAGTAAACGGACAGAGAACGCAACTTGATTACTGCCAAAGTTGCTATCAAAAAATTAAAAATCAACAAAATGGAGGTCTGACTAGTATGGCTCAAAATGATCCTTTTGGTTTTGGCAGCTTGGACGACTTATTCCGCTCCATGTCCCGCCAAATGCAACAGCAAGGAAACTATGAACAAACTCCTCCAACCCAATTCGGTGGTAACAACAACTTTAACGGCGGTCAACCACCGCAACAAGGAAATTCCGAAGGTCTTTTAGGAGAATACGGAATCAACATCACCGAACAAGCTCGTCAAGGTGACATTGATCCTGTGATCGGCCGTGATGATGAAATCAAACGTGTGATCGAGATTTTAAACCGTCGAACAAAAAACAATCCGGTATTAATCGGTGAGCCTGGTGTTGGTAAAACTGCCGTAGTTGAAGGACTTGCACAAAAAATCGTAGATGGCGATGTGCCGCAAAAATTAATGGATAAAGAAGTGATTCGTTTAGATGTGGTTTCTTTGGTTCAAGGAACTGGTATCCGTGGACAATTTGAAGAACGGATGCAAAAATTGATCGAAGAAATTAAGCAGGCTGAAAATGTCATATTATTCATTGATGAAGTCCATGAAATTGTCGGTGCTGGTTCTGCTGGTGACGGGAACATGGATGCGGGAAATATTTTAAAACCAGCTCTAGCTCGTGGCGAACTACAAATGGTTGGTGCCACTACATTAAATGAATACCGCATCATCGAGAAAGATGCAGCTTTAGAAAGACGGATGCAACCGGTTCGGGTCGTTGAACCTTCTGTTGAGGAAACAATCAGTATCTTAAAAGGATTGCAAAAACGCTACGAAGACTACCATCACGTCAAATATACCGATGAAGCAATCGAAGCTGCAGCTATTCTCTCAAATCGTTATGTTCAAGATCGTTTCTTACCAGATAAAGCGATTGACTTGCTTGATGAAACTGGCTCAAAGAAAAACTTAACGATTCAAATCGTTGATCCTAAAACCATTGACAAAAAACTTGAAGAAGCACAGGAACAAAAAATCCAAGCTTCTAAAGAAGAAGACTTTGAGAAAGCCGCTTATTATCGTGACCAAATCAGTAAATTAGAAAAGATGAAAGAACGTCAATTAACAGATGAAGAAACGCCTGTTATCACAGAAAAAGATATGGAAAAAATTGTGGAAGAACGTACGGGCATCCCCGTTGGCGATCTAAAAGAAAAAGAGCAAACACAATTGAAGAATCTTGCGACTGATCTAAAAGCACATGTGATTGGACAAGACGATGCCGTAGATCGTGTGGCAAAAGCTATTCGTCGTAATCGGGTTGGCTTGAGCAAGAAAAACCGCCCTATCGGATCATTTTTATTCGTAGGTCCAACTGGTGTCGGCAAAACTGAATTAGCCAAGCAACTGGCATTTGAATTATTCGGTTCCGAAGATTCAATGATTCGTTTTGATATGTCTGAATACATGGAAAAACACAGTGTATCTAAATTGATTGGTTCTCCTCCTGGCTATGTGGGCTATGAAGAGGCAGGTCAACTTACTGAAAAAGTACGTCGTAATCCTTATAGCTTGATTTTATTGGATGAAGTGGAAAAAGCACATCCTGATGTGTTACACATGTTCCTCCAAATTTTGGATGATGGCCGTTTGACTGACGCACAAGGTCGGACAGTAAGCTTTAAAGATACGATCATCATTATGACAAGTAATGCTGGTACAGGTAAAGTCGAAGCAAATGTCGGTTTTGGAGCAGCTCGTGAAGGGGTTACTCGTTCTGTTTTAAACCAACTAAACAATTACTTCACACCTGAATTCTTGAACCGTTTCGATGGAATCATCGAATTTAGTGCGCTATCAAAAGAAAACTTAATGACCATCGTTACCTTGATGCTAGATGAAGTCAATGAAATGTTAGCAGCACAACAACTGCATATCGAAGTGCCGACAAATGTCAAAGAAAAACTTGTTGACTTAGGCTATGACCCAGCAATGGGCGCACGCCCTCTTCGTCGAACGATCCAAGAACAAATCGAAGATGGAATTGCTGAATTTTATTTAGACCATCCTTCAATCCATGAACTAAAAGCAAAATTGGATAAAGAAGAAAAAATTGTGATCACTTCTAAACAAGAACGTTTAGTCAAAGAAACGACAAACGAGCCAACAAACTAAACATCTGACAAAAACTTCGCTTTGCGACTGATAAAAAATGAAGCACCCATGAAAAAGCGACAGCTTTTCTCACGGGTGCTTCATTGCTCAAAGCGGATTTTTGATTGTTTTTTGACAAAAAGCAAAATACTGTTCTTTTCATTAGAAAAAAATTATAATGAAATTAAGTTGTATCTAAAATCTACATAAAAGAGGTGAGCGCCATGAAATTTGTCAATGTAACGAATAGTCATTCACGTTTGGTTTTAAACCAATTGGAAAATACAGATGCTCATATGGTGAAGGTTTACACTGCAGGCAATACAATGATTGTTTACACTGAAGCACCGGAACATAACGAGATTTTACTGATTAATGAAAAACGAAAAATACAACCCAAAGAAATTGAAGAAGTCAAAACGTACTTCCTCAATAAAATCCATGACGCCCTATATCAAGAAAACGAAATCCAAGTAATTGAATTAGATGACTTAGTTGAAATCTCGATTCCGAAACATCATCCCCACACTGAGGTTGCAATGTGATGATTACAAATAAACAAAAAAAGAAACCTTTTTTAGAAGGATCGAAGGATAATGTTTGATTTTATCCTTGATCCAGCTCATTTATAGAGCTGGATCTTCTAAGATTGATTGGTTTCTTTTTTTGGTGTTTTTCCTAGCCGAACGATTGCTCTTACTTCGTTAACGATCGATTCATTATGCTCCCAACCTTCAACATCTAACAGCCTGCATAAACGCTGCATTTCTAACTTTTTTCTTGCTTTACGTTGTTTTCGTTGCTCCAGTGTTTCCATCCAACTCCCCCTTTTTTCTTTTTATATGTACACATCTTTATTTTAATTCATTTTATTTCAAAGAATTTACCAATTTTTTCTTTAAAATAAAAAAWCTTTCCACCAAAATTGTTGGAAAGTTTTTTTGCTTTTTTGGTAACCTGTAATCAATGAAATGAGGCTGCGATAGCCTCTAAGATTCGTTGACTTGCGTAACCATCTCCATAAGGATTTTTTGCTTGTGCCATCTTTTCATAAGCCTTTACATCAGTTAACAATTGTTTTGTCTCGTCATAAACTGTCTCTTCGTCTGTACCAACGAGTTTTAAAGTTCCGGCTTTTACACCTTCCGGTCGTTCAGTGGTATCACGTAAGACAAGAACCGGAACACCTAAAGAAGGTGCCTCTTCTTGAACTCCGCCTGAATCAGTTAATATAAGATAACTTTTGGCTGCACAATTGTGAAAATCAATGACATCTAATGGTTCGATCAGCTGAACATTCTCATATTGTCCTAAAATAGTATCAGCTAATTCTCGTACTTTAGGATTTTTATGCATCGGAAAAATAATGGATACATCAGAAAATTCTTCAGCAATCCTTCCTAATGCTTGAAAAACGTTCGCCATTGGCTCGCCTAGGTTCTCACGTCGATGCATTGTTACTAATAATTGTTTAGTGGAGCTGCTCGAAAGATGATCGCTTTTTTGATCCGCCACGATCGTGTACCTCATCGCATCGATCGCCGTATTGCCAGTAACGAAGATGTTTGCTTCATCGTGGTGCTCTCTTCTAAGATTATCAGCACTTTCATTGGTTGGCGCAAAGTAGAGATCCGCTAAAACATCTGTGGCTTGCCGATTGATTTCTTCAGGAAACGGTGACCATTTGTTCCAAGTTCGTAATCCTGCTTCGACATGTCCGACTTTAATTTGTTGATAAAATGCTGCGGTCGCTGCAGCAAATGTTGTGGTCGTATCTCCATGAACTAAGACGATATCAGGCTGTTCTGCTTGTAAGATTGGTTCTAATGATAAAAGAACTTTCGTTGTAATAGCGGTGAGTGTTTGATTGACACTCATCACATCTAGATCGTGATCAGGAGTAATTTCAAACACTTCTAACACTTGGTCTAACATTTCACGGTGCTGGCCTGTAACCGTCACGATTGATTCAAAGCGCTCATCTTTTTCCAGCGCTTTGATCAAAGGTGCCATTTTTATTGCTTCTGGACGTGTTCCAAAGATCGACATTACTTTAATCATCATTAAATTCCTCCGGATTATTTAGTTATTCTCTCCCGGCTATTTTCATAGTACTCCCAAAGCACCACCATGTGATGAGCGCTTTACATTAAACTTTTTAATTTGACATTTGGGTACTTGTCAGCAAACCAACGTTCAGCAAATTGGTTTTCGAACAAGAATAATGGCTGATCAAAACGGTCACGTGCCAAGATATTACGACTAGAACTCATCTTCTCATCTAAATCTTCGGGCTCGATCCAACGGGCAATTTTATGACCCATAGGAGACATAATCACTTCTGCATTGTATTCATTTAGCATCCGGTATTGGAATACTTCAAATTGAAGTTGTCCAACTGCGCCAATGATGTATTCTTCCGTCAAATAAGTTTTATAGAGTTGGATCGCACCTTCTTGGACTAACTGATAGATACCTTTATGGAATGATTTTTGTTTCATCACATTTTTAGCAGTGACTTTCATAAATAATTCCGGAGTAAAGGATGGTAACTCTTCATACGCCACCTTCAATTTCCCTTCATAAAGAGTATCGCCAATTTGATAATTTCCTGTATCATAGACCCCGATAATATCCCCTGCTACAGCATTCTCGACATTCTCTCTTGAGTCAGCCATAAACTGCGTCACATTACTTAACTTCAATTTTTTACCTGTTCGTTCTAATTGAACATCCATCCCACGTTCAAAAGTTCCAGAACAGATTCGCACAAAAGCAATCCGATCTCGGTGAGCTGGATTCATATTGGCTTGGATCTTAAAGACAAAACCTGAAAATTCTTCTTCATAAGGACTAACTTCTTGTCCTGATTGTGTTTGATGTCCGTAAGGTGAAGGGGCTAATTCCACGAAGGTTTCTAAAAATGTTTGCACACCAAAATTTGTTAACGCTGAACCAAAGAAGACCGGTGTCTGATCTCCCCGAGCAATTTTTTCTTCATTAAAAGAATCTCCTGCTTCTTTCAACAATTCTACTTCTTCAAGAACTTGTTCATACAATGAATTTTCCGTCAAAGGATGGCCTTCTGGCAGCAATCCTTCTTCATCCAAGGCAACAAGGCGCTCATCATTATAGTTTTCTGGGCGATAAAACTCAATACGATTATGGTGGATATCATAGAGTCCTTCTAAGCCTTTCCCCATACCAATCGGCCAATTCATTGGATAAGACTCGATATCGAGCAACTCTTCCAATTCTTCTAAAAGTTCTAATGGTTCGCGACCATCTCGATCTAACTTATTGATAAAGGTAAAAATAGGGATTCCTCTTTTTTTAACGACTTGGAATAATTTTTTTGTTTGAGCTTCAATCCCTTTGGCACTATCGATGACCATAACCGCACTATCGACAGCCATCAATGTCCGATACGTATCTTCAGAAAAATCTTCATGCCCTGGGGTATCTAAGATATTGACTCTTTTACCATGATAATCAAACTGCATCACAGAACTGGTAACTGAGATTCCACGTTGCTTCTCAATTTCCATCCAGTCAGATTTTGCAAAGTTACCAGTCTTTTTCCCTTTGACAGTTCCTGCCTGACGTATTGCGCCACCAAATAAAAGCAATTGTTCAGTAATCGTTGTTTTACCAGCATCCGGATGGGAAATAATCGCAAACGTGCGTCGGTTATCTACTTGTTGTTTTAAGTTAGGGTTATTCATGTTTTACTCCATTTCTGTTACATCATTATCATCTTATTCGTCATCCTGTTCGAGGAATGATCGAACTAGCTATCTCAACTTACCAAGTATATCATGGAAACTATCAAAAAATAAACACTTGTTATGAGTCTTCTCTCTTTCTCTGTTGAATATCATATAAACGACTTTTTCAATAGGAGAAAATAAAGCTTTTCCTGCTACTATAACAACTGAAAACAGATTAAACGAAAAAAGTTGAACTTGGAACAGGCTTTTGTTCCAAGTTCAACTGTCTATTTCAATCATCTACAGACAAACGATTATTTATTTTACCTTGTGTTTTTCATCAGATTACTTGCCTAATTTATTTTAACTCCTCTTAGATTCCTTTCGACCTTTCAATAGGAACAAGCTAACGAATACCACTAATAAAATTGTATATCCTAATTTTTGAATAACTTGGTTATTTTTTTCACCTGTTTTTGGTAATAAACCTTCCTTACCGGTCTCTTCACTAATAGAAGATTTACCTATTTCATTGTTGCCCTCTTGTGTATTTTTACCTTGCTCTGCTTTATTATTGATGTTTTTATCTTCCTCAGAGGATGATGCAGTTTCTTTATTCTCTAATTGTTCGATGGCCTGCACCAAATCGTTCATCACTAGTTCGACTTCAGCTTGCGTAGTATTTGAATCAGCTAACACTGCTTGCGCTGCTTCCAGCGCTTTGCGGAACACTTGCCAACTTTCCGCTGTATAACTACTTGCAACTCGGCTTTGGTTTTCTTCGACCAATTTTTTTAATGCTGTTTTGTCTACTTTAGTTACTTCTTGCAGTTGTTCGATGGCTTTATTCACTGCTTGGATTGCTTCGTCTACTTCAGCTTGCGTAGTATTTGAATCAGCTAACACTGCTTGCGCTGCTTCCAACGCTTTGCGGAACACTTGCCAACTTTCTGCTGTATAACCACTTGCAACTCGGTTTTGGTTTTCTTCGACCAATTTTTTTAATGCTGTTTTGTCTACCTTAGTTACTTCTTGCAGTTGCTCGATGGCTTTTCTCACTGCTTGAACTGCTTCATCTACTTCGGCTTGCGTTGCTTTTGGATCTGTTAACACCGCTTGGGCTAATTCCATTGCCTTAGTGAAGACTTTCCAACTTTCTTTTGTATAGTCGCTTTCGTTTCGGTTTTGGTTTTCTTCGACCAATTTTTCTAATGCTGTTTTGTCTACTTTAGTTACTTCTTGCAGTTGCTCGACGGCTTTTCTCACTGCTTGAACTGCATCGTCTACTTCGGCTTGCGTTGCTTTTGGATCTGTTAACACCGCTTGGGCTAATTCCATTGCCTTAGTGAAGACTTTCCAACTTTCTTTTGTATAGTCGCTTTCGTTTCGGTTTTGGTTTTCTTCGACCAATTTTTCTAATGCTGTTTTGTCTACCTTAGTTACTTCTTGCAGTTGCTCGATGGCTTTTCTCACTGCTTGAACTGCTTCATCTACTTCGGCTTGCGTTGCTTTTGGATCTGTTAACACCGCTTGGGCTAATTCCATTGCCTTAGTGAAGACTTTCCAACTTTCTTTTGTATAGTCGCTTTCGTTTCGGTTTTGGTTTTCTTCGACCAATTTTTCTAATGCTGTTTTGTCTACCTTAGTTACTTCTTGCAGTTGCTCGATGGCTTTTCTCACTGCTTGAACTGCTTCATCTACTTCGGCTTGCGTTGCTTTTGGATCTGTTAACACCGCTTGGGCTAATTCCATTGCCTTAGTGAAGACTTTCCAACTTTCTTTTGTATAGTCGCTTTCGTTTCGGTTTTGATTTTCTTCGACTATTTTTTCTAATGCCGTTTTATCTACTTCTGAAGGAACTTTGATAGTAATTGATCTCGAACTTCCTTTTAACCCTTTGCTATCAAATAGAAATGCTCCTGAATCCATGGTAATTTCGGACTCTTTTTCGATAACCTCAATGATCTCTTTCTCAATCGAAAATTCAATCACCTTATTATTTTGAACAGGATTCACAATTGACAGTCGATAAGTATCATTACTCAATTTTTCTGCAATAATGGATGCAGGTTCAGATACGTGAACAAAAGCTGCCTGTTGATTTCCACTCCAAGCATTCAACATGAGATAGTCTTTTGTCTCAATCGCTTGGATTTCTGGTGTGTTTGCTAACACATTATAGCTTTTATGTTGCGCCATTTCTGCCATTTCTTCTGCTGTCTTTCCAGCAACAGTCAAATACTCATAAGTATCATTTTGAGCGTTACTTCCATGATTTTTGATGATTTTTACAAATTCTTTTGTATATGATTGATCATTGACAAAATATTCGTTGATATCCAAATATTTGCCAGATCGAATTTCTTTTTGAACGTCAACGTTCGACATGGTATTTGGAAAAATGTAACCTAAATTATTGAGTGGATTTGTCGAAGTAAGATTGATCCAAGTAGAATCAGCTGTTTTCTTTTGGATAATTTGCATGTTACTTGAATCCATCATTCGATTATCAAGGATCGTCTCAATTGTCGCATTCGTTGTTCCGCTGATTCCACTGCCTAAATTAATCAATTTATCTTCTAACAAAAACCATGATTTCTTTGCTACCAAATCCATATTTTCATTTTTCTTATCTAAAAACATTCCGACTGCAGCTACTTTGCCATTATTCGATCCTCCCACCCAAGACTGAGGACTCTTTTTACCAGTAGAAGCACCTTCTGCTAACACTTTTGTGTCTATAGTGGTACCTGGTAAGCGATAAGAATCAATAGTGACCCAATAACCTTCATCAAATTGAGCGAGGTCACCGTTATAAAGATAAACCATCCCATCGGCCGTATGCCATCCTTTTTTATTTTCAGTATTTCCAAATTCATAATTTCCAATACGACTAGAGTACATACTTATTCCGAGACTATAACTCTCGTTTTTTTGAAACACCCGATCCATTGAACCATAAACATTCACGAGATTTCGTTCTTCTTTACTAGTTATCGAAGGCTCATTCATGATTTTCTTAAGATCAATCAACGCTTCAAAGTCTCTTGGATTTTCAAAAAAATCATAAAAATAACTACTATGCTCAAGCCATGCTTTAATAGACGAATCAATTTTCTTGCGTAAAATTTCTGGCGAAAATTTCGCTACTAATGTAAGATTGGCGATTGTTTCCTTTCCAGATTCAAATTCAGAGGTAAAGGGATTCGTCCCAGGAGCTCTAGAAATACTTCGTCCTGATACCATTGAGGGCATTTTTCCATTTACCATCAATTGTAAATAACCTTTATCGGTTACTTGAAACAAGTTATTTATATTGTCATCTTTGATTTCCCAATGTGTCCCTTGCAAAATCGTTTGAACCCGTCCAAAGCCTTTCAGCAATTCATTTCCATAACTTCCGTTATATGGGAAATGACTATGTTGGATTAATGAGCCGTCTGAATATAAGCCATCTCCTCCTGTCACCATTTTTAAAACGGATGGAACAGCGCTTTGAACTGCCTCTACTCGGGAATCATTTTCTAATAAAATGGCTGTTCCTAAGACGGTAATAGATATATCTGTTAAGTTCGCTCCTGTAGCCGTATAGCTAGGCCATTGAACTTTAGGATCTTGCGCATAGTGGTTTAAAGGTTCAACAAATTTAGTTAAGATTGCATCATCTTTTTCGATTAAATCATCATGTAATAAAATCAGTGTGTCTGTTAATGGCTGTGCTGATCCAATTTGCCAATCCCACCAATTCCCACTCCAGTAAGTTCCATTGTAGTTTTTGGTTTCAATCATAAAATCAATTGCTTTCAAAATTTGCGTAAAAACCTCTTGATTCTTATGTAATGAACTCGAAGGATCATAATAACCTAATGTCAATTTTTTGATGTTGGTAAATTGAGTGGTATAGTCTGCTGATAATGTGTCTGAACTTTTTTTCTCCCACAAATAAGTTCTATTTTCTGACTTATTAAGTGTTTGCCATAATTCTAAACTATCTTTGGCTATTCTCGCTCGATATTTTTTTACGTCCGAATCCTGATCAAATTCTTCATGATCTTCTTTAGATCCTAGCAAGCGTGCTTTCCATTTCTCACGCATTTCACGATACTCTGCTTTTTCTTGAATAACCGTAACTGGAATCGTATCACTTAAATCCGTATTTTTGATTCTCACAGTCACCTTTGCTTCTCCGGTTTTGAGTGCTTTCATTCTTCCTTGACTGTCTACATTGACAATACTAGGATCACTACTGCTCCACTCAATTTGTTTTTCAGGAACTTGGACGCCTGTTGGTGTTAATATGTAAGTTAATTGTTTGGATCTTTTCTCGCTGATTTCGGCTGAATCAATCGAAAACTTTATCCCATCAGGTAAACGTGCTTGACGATAAGCTTCCATTGAAATAATGCTCGAACCATAATATTGACCATTCGTGTGCTTCCACATTTTTAGTTGTTGGTATTTAATATATCGAGCTGTTACATTCGCTACTTCAATATATTTTTTTGCTTCTTTCCCGCCACTTCCACGCTCCTCCTTATAGATGGATTGATAATTTTGATTGTCGTTAGAAACTAATACCTCATATTCTGGACTCTCCACATGAAAGTGTAAAACCACCTGACCAATTGTTTTTTCTTCTCCAATATCAACAGTCAGCCACTGATTATCTGTTTTATCCGCTGACCATCTCGTCGATACATCCCCATCAACCGCTTTTTCACCTACAAATTGCGGATATTTCCAATTATCTCCTTGTTTCCCACCTTCTACTCCTGAGTAGGTAACATTCTTTTGAAACAAAAAATCTTCAGTATCTTCAGCACAAACGATTGGACTGTAAAAAGATGTAACAACAAGCGCCAATCCTGTTAAAGCAAAAATGATTGCCTTCTTCATTAAAAAATTCCTCCTTTAGTTAAATAGAATAGTCGATAAAAAATTTTAAGTCGTGAGGCAAAATGAATGATCATCAATTTTTTATCCATTCTTTGCAACTTTTGTACATACTACTTTTACTTGAGAGAACTACCTAATATTTGTTCTTAGTTTTTTAGTTTCAATTGAGATAAATCATTGGAAGAATCGCTCATATCTGCTTATTCGTAAAATATTTAAAATCTGTCTTTCTACTAAAAACACTACTTTACATTTTTCCCACCTCCTCACTGATTCACTTAAACATATAAAAAAATAGGCATGAAAAAACGACGGAAGACTCCGTACGTGTTTTCCATGCCTAGTATAACCTAGTCACATGAAACTTGTGTTTGCGTTTTCATAATACTCTAGCAAAAATTTATTGTCAACCAACAAAACATTTAAATATACTGGTTATATTATGTATAAGTTAACTGGGAGCATAGGATCTTATTGTATGTTTTAGTAATCTTTACAAAAGGGTAAAGCTCTGCCTCTCTTGCTTCTGACTACCCCTCAACTTAGGGAACCACACTGATTTACGTATCAACTTTGAAAAAAGAAAAAAACATCCTTGCACAAAATCTCTTCTGTGCAAGGATGAAACATATCTTATCTTCTCGGCTCATTTTCATCAAAATCTTTATAAAATAAACGACGGTCCTCATCTGGTTCCACAATTTCTTCTTTAGGATCATGGAACACCACGCGAATTTTTAAAATTCTAGAACCTTCCATTTCTTCAGAAGTCAAAGTAATGTTATCTACATCAAACGATAATTTTTCTCCCTCATCAGGGATCATGCCCAAAGCAGTGATTAAATAGCCTGCCATCGTGTCAACATCGCTCATGTGTAAGTTACTGTCAAATACTTCGTTGAACTCATCGATCAACATTCGTCCTTGGATCACGTATTCATGTTCAGCAACCTTTTCATATAATTTTTCGACTTCATCTGATTCATCATCAATTTCACCGACGATTTCTTCTAGTAAATCTTCTAAAGTCGCTAAACCAACGACTCCACCATATTCATCCAGTAAAATAGCCATCTGGTTTTGAGTTTTTTTCATTTCGTACAAGAGATCATCAATGAATATTGTCTCTGGTACAAATAAAGGTTCTTGCATGATTTTTTGAATATTTAAATGTTCAAAGCCAAATTTATGAGCAGCTTTCAATAAGTTTTTCGTATGAAGAATCCCAACAACTTTGTCTTTGTCTTCATTATAGACCGGAATCCTTGAATAATTTTCTGATAAAACTTCATTGACATTCTCTTCAACGGAGTCATTGATATCGATCATAAAAGCATCTGTTCGAGGAACCATTACTTCCCTAGCTACTTTGGTATCTAAAGAAAAAACACCTTGCAGCATTTCTAACTCTTCATTATCAAGTACACCTTCAGTTTCCAACATATACCGCATTTCATCTCTCGTC
Organism: Enterococcus hirae ATCC 9790; assembly: GCF_000271405.2. Lineage (NCBI taxonomy): Bacteria > Bacillati > Bacillota > Bacilli > Lactobacillales > Enterococcaceae > Enterococcus > Enterococcus hirae. The sequence continues at coordinate 2,810,713 of NC_018081.1, forward strand.
ATTTTTGAATCTTCATCATCAAAAGTCATTGGTGTGACACGAGCTAGTAAACTAGTCGATGCAGATAATAACCAGACGAAAGGTTTGGCAACCACACCGATCAGACGGATAATTCCTGAAGTAAAGTTGGCTACTTCTTCTGATTTGTTCAAGGCGATTCGTTTAGGATACAATTCACCAAAAACAATCGATACGTAGGTCAAAATAGCTAAAACAATAATATTGGCAATATTTCTTGCTGCTACACTACCACCTAATAATGGTGCTAATTTTTCTGATAATGTATTGGCTAACGAAGCACCGGATAGGATATTGACTAACGTGATTCCTACCTGGATCGTTGACAGAAAGTTATTTGGGTTCTGCAATATTTTTAAAAGCTTTTGAGATTTAACATCTCCTTCTTCCGCTTTTTGCTCGACTCGATTTTTGTTGATCGAAACAACAGCAATCTCGGAAGCAGCTAAAAAAGCATTGATCAAAGTTAAAATGATCAGTAATAAAATTTGCGCTAACAGCGACTGACTCTCAGGGTCAGCATTCATAATCGCATTCTCTCCTTATATTTTTTAATTTTTTGTTTACGATAGAAAAAAAGCGTGACTATAAAGATAGCCACGCTAAAATGTTATCACAAAGAATTTTTCTTTGCAATAAAAACAACTATGAAGCAATTAGTCGGAATTGCTGATACGTTATTCCAATGTCGTTGCAATTTTTTTCTTTTTTTCATTTTGCTGGTCTTCTTTAACAATTTTGATGACATAAGAAATAATCGTCTTACAAATGGCATAAAACGGTACACCTAAGAAAATCCCGATCAAACCAGCAATGTTTCCTGCTACTAATAACACAATGATGATCGTTAGCGGATGGATTTTTAATGATTTTCCGATGACATTTGGATAAATCACATTTCCATCCAATTGTTGAACGATCAAGACAACGACACAACAAAGCAGTGCTTTAACAGGATCATTGAATACTGTCACTAAAAATGCTGGAGCTAAGCCTAGGTAAGGACCTAGATAAGGAATCAAATTAGTCAAACCAGCGATGACGCCAAATAAAAAGGCATAATTGACCCCTAGAATCAGATACCCCAAAAAAGTAAATGTTCCGACAAAAAGACATTCAATCGCTTGACCACTAATGTAGTTAGCTAATGTTTTGTTCAATTGACCAAGTAATTCAACAATTTGATCTCTTCTCTTTTCAGGAAAGAATTTCTTGACTGTCGGAACCATTTTTTCTCCATCTTTCAACATATAAAACAAAATAAATGGAGCTGTGATGATCACGATTGTAGCAGAAGCGATCGTACCGACAAGCGATCCTAAGCTGTTTGAAATCCCGCTGAGGAACTGTTGGATAATCTTAGCATAAGAAATATCTAATTGATTCAAATAATGATTGATATCTACCTCTTTGAAGATCGGTAGTTGGGCCATATTATTTAACCAAGTCTCTACACGACTAATAAAGTCAGGAATATTCGATGCGATGGATGAAATTTGTTGGATCAAGCTAGGAATCACGCTGAGCAAAATCCAGATGATCGCTGCGACAAGCAAAAGTAATACGATTGCTACCGCCCAAATGCGTTTGATTTTGATTTTCATCAATAGTTTGACAATAGGATTCAACAAATAATACAAAAATCCAGCAATCAAGACTGGTGCGAATAATGTTGAGAAAAACGTTCCAATTGGTTGAAAGATAAAATTGATTTTTGAAGAAACCAAGATCAACGTGGCGATAATGAGTAATTCGCAAGACCAAAACATCAATTTTGATTGTTTCAATTTTTCAAACAATATACTTCCTCCTTTCGTCTTTTTTACTAGTATATATTATTTGTGTGAAAATTTCTTTTATTCTTACTGATATTTGTTTTTTTATCCACTTTTCATTTTATTTTCTTTACAGTATACTAAACGAATGAAAGGTGGGTTTCGGATGAAAGTCGTTCAAACAAAAGATACATTAAGTGATATTTACCTTGATGCCGTTCGTATTAGAAACCAAGTTTTTGTCAAAGAACAAGGCGTTCCTATAACTAGAGAAATTGATCAAAATGAAGCACATTGCATCCACTTTGTTCTTTATTCAGACCAAAATCTACCTTGTGGGACCGTTCGGCTATTACCATTAGAAAATGGAAAAATGAAGTTACAACGAATGGCGATTCTTGCAGATTATCGTCATCAAGGATTAGGTCAAATTTTAGTAGCTGAAGCTGAAGCTTTCGCCAAAAGTCAAGGATATAATACGATTTTGCTAGGCGCCCAAGCAACAGCTGAGAATTTCTATAAAAAATTAGGATTCACTGCTTATGGAGAACCATTTGAAGATGCTGGTATTGCTCATATCGCAATGAAAAAAGTCTTTTAATTATTGACAGGCTATCAAAGCAAGGATCATCCCTTGTCCTTTTTCTTCCATCATCAGTGTCTATGTTGAAGAACCCATAGCAAAAAAGCAGTAAGCGCAAAACTTTTGCGCTTACTGCTTTTTTTGTTTACTTGCGCGACAATTGCTTGTAACGGTTATACCAAATATCAATATAGCCTTCGGAGAAAGGGCCCTCACCATTATTGATCCAGTCAACCAAGATCTTCACGTTTTCTTTTAGGATGAAGTCGATATCATTCGGATAATTCATCATTTGGCTATGCATCTCATATTCATCGACATCTAGTAATCGTTTCTCTCCATCAGGAAAAACTTTGATATCTAAATCATAATCAATATACTTCAATGCCTCATCGTCCAGCAAAAAAGGTGAAGCTAGATTACAATAATAGGAAACCCCCTTTTCTCGAATCATTGCTATTACATTGAACCAGTATTTTTTGTGAAAATACACAATTGCTGGTTCTCGAGTCACCCAACGACGTCCATCAGACTCTGTAACTAGAGTATGATCATTGACACCGATCATCGAATGCTCACTTGTTTTTAATACCATGGTATCACGCCACGTTCGATGCAATTTGCCGTCATGTTTGTAACTTTGGATCGTTACAAACTCACCTTCTTTTGGGACTCCCATAGCAACCCTTCCTTACGCAGCATCTCATGCTTTGTGTTTGGGTGTTCATTACACCGACATCGTAATTATTATATCAATAAAAAAGAGCTTTGCCTAGAAAGGATTACTATTGTTTCGATTTTTCTCTAATTGTTCGTTTAATTTTACCTGTACTTTTGGAAAAGCCACGTTATCGAAGTCTTCTGGTAATAACCATTGTGTTATTTCAGTTTTAGGAAATTTGTCATTTGATTGAGAAGGTATTCGACCGTAAAATAGTAATACGTGCCATTTCAAATGGCTAAAGATATGCGTTACCTCTCCCAAATGCCGCTTTTGCCAAATCAATTGTTCTTTAAAATGAAAGGGTAGCTCTGTTTCTTCTTCTGCAACTTTGTCTTGATCGAATAAGCTTGGTTCATGAGATTGATCCCATTCAGCTTGCATCCATTCGTATTTCTCTTTTGTGACTTCGACCATCGGGAACGTCCACATGTTTGCTAATAACCTTTGCGTATGTCGTTCCTCAAAATAATAGGCTCCCGCCTCATTTTGAATCGCTGCACACACATAATAGACATCTTTTGGTTTGGCTTTCTTTGTTTTTACTGGAAACGAGGTTTGCTCATTTTTTTTGTAAGCTAAGCAAAATGATTGGATCGGACATGATTCACAATTAGGTGAAGTAGGTGTACAAATGGCCGATCCTAGATCCATCATTGCTTGGTTAAACTCACCAGGATGCTTTTCATCAATGATCTTACGCATCGCCTCATCAAAAATTTTCCGACTAGAAGCTTTGGCGATGTCAGCTTCAATACAAAATAAGCGACTCACGACTCTCATGACATTCCCGTCGATTGCTGGTTCTGGCAAACCAAAAGCAATACTTGAAATAGCGCCTGTAGTATAAGGGCCAATCCCTTTCAATGAACTGATTTCTTCTGGTGTTTGCGGCATACGTCCATCAAATTCTGTCATGATCTGTTGGGCAGCAGCTTGGATATTTCGAACGCGAGAATAATACCCCAATCCTTCCCAAGCCTTTAAAAGTTTTTCTTCTGGTGCCGCAGCTAACGCTTCAATAGTCGGAAACCATTCCATAAAGCGATAAAAATAAGCAATTACCGTATCTACACGGGTTTGTTGAAGCATGATTTCAGAAATCCAGATACGATAAGGATCACGATCATAGCGCCAAGGTAGATTGCGTTTTTCTTTTTCGTACCAGCCAACAAATTGCGTTTGAAACTGTGCGATTTCCTCTTCCGTCCATTTTTCCCATTCTTTATTCACTTGCTTCTTCCTTTTCTACGATAAATCGTTGGATCATTTCTAAATCAAATCCTTTTTGATATAAGCTTTGTTTGATTTTTAAATTACGTTTTTTCGGTTCAAATCTCTCATTTTTACGCCATAACTTGTCTCCTTGTGAAACTAATGCTTCATATTCAGCGTCTTCATCCGTTTCTTGTGGTAAATGGGCGATGGCTTGTTGGATCGCCTCTTGGGTGAATCCCTTTGTCATCAAGTTTTGTTGAATTTTTCTAAAAAGTTCTTTATGACTTTTCCCATGATTTTTATTGAATAATTTTTCTGCCGTTTGCGATGCTATCGCTATTTGTTCTTCTTCTGGATATTGCAACAGTGCCTGCTCGATGATTTCCGGTTTCAAACCCTTTTGTTGTAATTGCTGAGCTATTTTTTTTGGTCCTTTGTCACTTAGTCGTACATTTGTCCGCACGTAGCTTTCACCATAGACGAGGTCATTGATCAAATCTAATTCCTTTAAACGATCCACGATCTTATTACGGTCAGCTAGTTCAATCTCTTTTTCTTTCAAATAAGTTCTAATTTCTTTTTCCGAACGCAATTGATAACTTAGATAATTGAGCGCTTGTTGGAGACCAAAGTCAAACCCACTACTTTTCTTGATTTCCTCAATTGTTTCTTCTGTTAATTCTTGTCCCTTTAACAAGCGGTAACGCACCAAGATATCTTCTGAAACCTTCAAAGAATCTCCTTCAGATAATTCGACTTGATAAAATGGACCTTTGCCTTTACTGATCCTAGTAACTGTTATCATTGAGTTACCTCCTCGAACGTATATTCTTATCATAACATAGAAAATCCCCATCGCTATTAATAATATGTTAGAATAAAACCACACTATTAGAAAAAAGGAAGATACTTATGACAGAAACCATTGTCAAAAACGGCCAAACCATCCCTTTAAAAATCAAACGACTGGGTATCAACGGTGAAGGGATCGGTTATTTCAAACGTTTGATCATCTTTGTCCCTTATGCACTGCCCAAAGAAGAAGTTCTTGTCAAGATCACGAAAGCAACACCTCGCTATGCGGAAGCTCGGTTAATCAAAGTCAAAAAGCAAAGCAAGGATCGAGTGGTGGCGCCTTGTCCAGTGTATTATGAATGTGGTGGCTGTCAGCTTCAACATTTAGCATATCAGGCGCAACTTGATTTCAAAAAAGATTTGCTTATGCAAGCGCTAGAAAAATTCAAACCGGCTGGCTTTCGTTCTTACAAATTACGTCCAACGATTGGCATGGAAGAACCATGGCATTACCGAAACAAAGCACAATTCCAATTAAGAAAAAATAAGAAAACACAACAAATCGAAGCTGGGCTATATCAAGCAAATTCCCATGAACTTGTGCCATTAATCGATTGCTTAGTTCAAGAACCACAGACACAGAAAGTGATGAATACGGTCGTCGAGTTATTGAATAAGTATGACCTTCCTATCTATGATGAACGGAGCAACAGTGGCATTTTTCGGACGATCATGGTACGTGTTGGAATAAAAACGGGTGAATTACAAGTTGTATTTATTACTCGTAGTCAAAAATTTCCACAAAAAAATGCAATCATCCGTGACATTAACCAACAATTGCCAGAGGTTGTTTCAATCATGCAAAATGTTCAACCTGCTAAAACTTCTCTCGTAATGGGCGATGAAACAATCCACCTTTGGGGAAAAGATGCTATTGAAGAACATCTCAATGAAGTTACTTTTGATCTCTCACCACGAGCTTTTTTCCAGTTGAATCCGCAACAAACAGAAGTCCTTTATAATGAAGGAATCAAAGCACTCGCGATCCAACCAAATGAAACGATCGTAGATGCTTACTGTGGTGTGGGAACGATTGGTTTAAGTGTAGCAAAACAAGCGAGAGAAATCCGTGGAATGGATGTGATTCCTCAGGCTATTGATGATGCACGTAAAAACGCTCAACGTTTAGGGTATACTAATACCCATTATGAAGTTGGAACTGCTGAAGAATTATTACCAAAATGGCTTGAAGAAGGATTTGAACCAGATGGGATCATTGTCGATCCCCCTCGTACAGGGCTTGATCCCCAGTTGATTCAATCGATCCTCAACTATCCGCCAACGAAATTAGTATATATTTCCTGCAACGTCTCAACCTTAGCACGAGATCTGGGACAATTAAGTAAGAAATTCAAAGTGGAATATTTGCAGTCAGTGGATATGTTTCCCCAAACGGCTCGATGTGAAGTCGTTGTAAAATTGACTAGAAGATCAAGTGTTACCAGCAAAAACTAGCTGAACTTTTTTCGGTACTTTTTCTGCTCGTCTGACTTAACTCAACCTAAGTAAATAAAAAACATCCAAAACACAGCTCTGTGTTTTGGATGTTTTTGTTATGCAATAGTTCATGATTGTCCACTTTTTTAACTCTTACTAATTCAATTTATCCACTAAATATTTACTTTTTGATACTTTTTAATGCACGAAACAATGTCTGGGATTGTCCTTTGAATGACATGACTTGTTCAAATATATCTTCCCCATCATTCAGCATCTTTACGGTGGTCCACCCTAGTGATTCGGTGATGGCACTTGCAACAGTGGCATTGATCGCTGCCCCTGTAACAGTTCCAACTGCTGGTACAAATTTGACAATATTTCCGACAGTACTTCTTCCTAAACTGACTACTACAAGTTCTTTAGAAACACTTTTCCCTAAACTTTCTGACCAAGATTGTCCAAAAAGTTTATGTAGCCGAGCCATCATAGTCAATTGAACTGGAACTAATAAAAACGCATCTGAAAAAGGGATCGGAGAGCAACCGATGATTGCAGCTGTTAACGAAGCCGCGTGAATGATCCTATGACTTTTTTTGCGTGTCGTTTCATCGACTCCTTTTAAGAAATCTTTAAATACATGATCAAATTTTTCTTGATTTTTTGCAAGGATTTTTTCTGCTACGATTTTCGATTGGTCATAAGCATTAAGGATCACTCTAGCTGATTTTTGTGGCATTTTTTTTAACACTTCAGCAAAGAAAGAGTCGAACTCTTGCTGGTCAAGTGTTTCTTTAGCAAGTGGTGCAACATGATTAGTTTCATCGCTTGTATCTTGCGTATTCTTCTTAAAAAATCTCATCATACTTTTCCCCCTACTAAAAACTACCAATACTCCATTTAATGAAGTATTGTTGTAGCTCTATCATACATTAAACCTTTCCTTAACCAAAATCATTCACTCATGAACAAAAGAAGGTTGAAACAACAATGTTTAGCATCAAGAATTTAGAACGAATTTCCGAAAACTGCTTCTCAAATTTAAAGATGAAAATCTCGAAACAGCTTCTCATGTTTTGAAAAATTCAGGCTTATTTCGAGGAGCTGATGATTGAACACCATTTACACATTTTTAGAAATAAAGAGACTGAAGCAAGTTTTGCCTCAGTCTCCTACACTTGTCTTTGAATAATTGGTATTTCTAGCACATATTCGCTGAAATTGAACCCAAAAGATTCTTATGCTTTATTATTGAATATTCGCATCAATTACTTGATAAAAAGCATTGGTTGTATCACTAATATTCCATACAGCCAAGATCACGTGATAGCCTTTACGATCTTTTGGAATATTGATTGTTTGTTTGACAGTTTGTGGCGGTCTTGCACCTTTGTCATCAATTTTTGATATCAATTCAAAATCACTGATTTTCAATGGTGCATTAGGATTCCAACCAGTTTTAGTGATATAGTAATCCCAAGTACTTGTACTATGCTGCGCAGTTAAAAACCAAGTAATATTCAAGTTGCCAGTATTGATGATATTTTTATGCCATCTAGTTGCTGTTTGCTCATCTAGTGGCTCAAATCCAGTAACCCCAGCACTTGCTATTTTCCCATCGATAAAGGTATTTTTTGGTGCTTCAATACTTTGTGGCTCCCACTCTGCTCGTCCAACATTTTGGTTCAAATTACCAGCTGCTGCAGTTCCGAAATAAGCACGACTTCCAGGTGAGGTAATATAGCCATGAGCATAGCCAGATGCACCAAATCCAAACAAACCTAACATAACAACGCCAACAAACATTAAGATATTAACCTTTTTCATGATGAACCTCCCATTCATTGATAGGTTCATTGTAAGCGCTTTTAATAAAAGGATCAAACATTATGCTTTTATAACTTTTAATAGATTCTTACCCATAAAGCTTCTGTAATATCTGGTTCCCATCCCTCAGTAGCTGGATGTGGTTGAATACAACGATAACGATGTCCCTTATAGGTAACGATATCGCCTATTTTATATGATTTTCCGATAACCCAAGTATCACCTTGCGTACTTTCACTTGTGGTTTTCACTGAGATTGCTTGGCTAAAGTCAGAGGTTCCTGCAGCGTTAACTGCTTTAACTTTATAGCTGTAGGTTGTATTTGCTTGTAAATTTTGATCTTTAAATGTATTCGTTGCACTTGTAGCGATGCGAATATTGTTTCGATAAACTTCATAATGAGTGACTTTTTCTTTTGAAGCATTATTAGTCCAGTTTAAAGTCACTGAATTTTGCGTAACATTACTACTAGTTAAATTTACCGGAATTGATGGTTTAGTTAGCGTTTCTACTGGGTCATTTTCTCCACCAGTCGTTCCATCAGTGAATTGTTGGGCAACAGTTAAGAACTCATATTGATTTTTGACTTGACCTTGACCACCATCGACCATGGCATCACGGTTCATTGACCAATAAGAAACCATCCCGAGTTTTCTTGATTTTGCATGTTGGACGATTTTATTGAACATATCAGTTGTAAAGTATGGATGTGTGTCTCCTTCAAATCCAACGGAAGGGGTTGTTCCTAATTTAGCATAAGCTTGAGCATCAGTTAACGTTTTGTTCGCATAACGTTTGTAGTAATCTTGTAATTGTTTTTTCGTATTGTCCACTGCATCTAGTGAACCTTGCGCATAATCGGGAACAACGCTACCGTAACACATCGTCATGATATTAACAGTAGTTAGATCAACACCTGCCTCAAGATAGGCTTGCAAGACAGATAAACCTGTAGATACCAATCCAAAGTCCATCACTGGTAATGTAAGGGTCACACTAACACCTGTTTCATCTTGGACTTTTTTAATCGCTTTATCATTAGCTAAATTATGCGCATAATTCATTGCCCCAGCTTCTACGTCGAAATCAACACGAGTTAATCCATAACCATCAATAATTTCTTTATAAGCATTTGCTAAAATGGTTGAATCTTGTGTTGTTTCCCAAAATGCGCCAGAATTTAGACCACCAAATGATACAGCAACATCGCCACCAACTTCTCTTAATTCGCGAATGGATTTTTTGATTCCTTCATATTGCCATTGATCGCTATCACTTTCGCTTAAGCCTCCAAATCCACCCCAGGCCCAGTCGATCTTACCATTTTTAATACCTCTTGATTGCATGAATCCTAAATTGAAGAATTTTTGTCCAGTGCTTTTTGCCACTGCAGCTAAATTAAGCGCTCCGTTATTTGATAGATTGCTGCCTGAAACATATGCCGTCATATCGACAAATGGTGCTACTACTTGATCCGCCCATTTGATCCCTTGACCAACGCCAAAACCAGCTTGCTTGTTCGTACTTTGTTCTGTCGCAAATGCCTCTTCCATGTTCAATAATAATGGCGCAATCATCAGACTACAAAGAGTTGCTCCCGCTAACATTTTTTTGATTCTTTTATTTCCCATATCTTCTTCTCCTTTCGTGATCAGTGCTATTATCATCTGTTTTGTAATCGATTACATATATTATCTTATCAGATAAATAACATCAAAAATAACAATAAATTTGACAATTAACGTTATTTAATCTAATTGGCTGTTTTCTTTAATAATGTTCGGAGTTACAACATTACAACGACAATTCTTTTCTTTATTCAATAAGAGATAGGGGTTAATATTCTAATATAATAACTGATTTAAAATAACTAAACCAAAAGTATAATCTTCCAAATCAAATTCAAGTATGTTTAAAACGTTCATGGTAAACTAGAATTATAGAAAGGAGTTAAAACAATATGGCTATACTGAAAGATTATCGTTTTTGGGTTTGTACTGTTGGCATAGTGATTTTAGGTTTCTTATCGGGGATACTAAGTGGTAATCCAGGTAGTTATTATTATTCACTTGAGCTACCTCCTTTTGCACCACCTAGTTGGATCTTTGGTCCTATGTGGACAGTGCTATATATTTTAATGGGAATTTCGTTATATTTACTATTGGTAATGAAAAACAAAAGGGTCAAACAAAAATTAATTACATTATTTGTTATTCAATTTGTATGTAATTTTATCTGGTCTGCTTTGTTTTTCAACTTGCAAAACACCTTAATTGCTGCACTAGATATTACTTTATTATTGATCCTTCTCTCCATACTGCTTTATCAACTATGGAACCACTATCGCTTAGTGATGTGGTTACTGGTACCATATTATCTCTGGGTATTATTTGCTACGCTTCTCAACTATTCTATTTTATTTTTAAACTAGTAAAAAAAGCATCCGCACAGTCGGTTATGACTGTTGCGAATGCTTTTTTTACTTAATATCCATTTCCATAATTATATCCTTGTTCATTGTTTTCTTGTTGGTAAGTTTGTTCATTGTTTTGGTTGTAATTCTGATTGTAGTTCTGATTGCCGTACTGATCATAATTTTGATCGGCGCTTTGATTGTATTCTTGATTATACTCGTTGTACTGATTTGTTGTTTGCGAATTTCCTGAATAAGTTGAATTATTCTCACTTGTCGCAGTCTCGTTCGAATCTTCAGCGGATTGCGAGTCATTGTAGAACATGATAGAAGCATTGTCATTTTTTAAATTAGGTAATGTCTTACTTGGTTTGATGTTTAATTGTTTTTTCAATTCGTTTTGGATACTTAATAAATCATTTTCACCTAAAATTTGATAGTAAATACTATCAATGGTTGCATCTTTACCTTGCAATTGATCTTGTTTGATCGTTTCAAATGCTGGTGTGTAATTAGTTGCTACATCTAGCATATCATCCCAATCTAGGTCAGTTGTGACATTTTTTTCGACCGCTTTTAAAATTTTCCGATAATTGCTGACACCATCTAAACTCAATACTTTATTAACAATTTTGGTAACGACTTCACGCTGTCGTGCTTGACGTCCGATATCCCCCTTAGGATCTTCGTGACGCATCCGTGAATAAGCAAGGCCTTTCTTACCATCTAATACTTGTTTACCTACAGGAACATGAACACCATCTAATGTAAAATCAATTTTATTATTGACTTCCACACCTCCGACAGCATTGATCAAATCTTCCATTCCATCTAAATTAATGGTTACATAATGGTCAATGGGGATATCGAGTAACTGTTCGATTGAGTCCATGGCCATTTCAACGCCTCCAAAAGCATAGGCGTGATTCAACTTATCAACAGTACCATGACCAACGATATTGGTATAGATATCACGGTCTAAGCTGACGATCGTTGATTTTTTTTGTTGGGGATTCACCGTTACCACCATCATTGTATCCGATCTTCCTTGTTCGGTTCTACCTAATCCGCCAGTATCCAGTCCTAACAAAAGGACAGAAAAAGGTTCTTTGTCGTCAATACTCACTTTATCTTTACGCTTTGTTGACTGACGATTCGATCCCTTGGATATTTGATTGACTGTTTGGTTTGCTTCACCCATGAGTTTAATTCCATAAGCTGAGACTCCGCCAATAAAAACAACGAGAATTCCCAGTAAAGCTATTACGACTTTTTGCCACCGCTTCATAATGCACCTCTATCTCACATTTTCTTAAAATATTTTCTCATACAACTAATAAATCAGCAAACTACCTATTTAATCATAATAAAACTTTAAAAAAATAGTCGTGAATAAAAAACTAATTAATATGTAATTTTTTGAATTCTTAATTATCATACCATAGCATCATTACAGAGAAAAGCTTGAATCTAAGTATTTCAAAACGCTTTTATTTTTAAGCACTGAAATGCCTCTTACTCGTTCTCTTTCTTAATTACAATGGTCATCTTGGATCTGTCGTTTTATTTGCAAAAAAAGAAACGATGCCATTCAGCAGACATTGTCTCTTTTTTACAAATTGATACCACCTATTTTATACAGCTTTTAACTGTTTTTTATTAGCGATTTTACGGATGTAACGATCTATATCATGAAAATCACTCCCTGTTACAGACCCCTTCGCTAAAATTAGACTGTCTTCGATTAGTAATTCCTCTAGATAATCACTTAACTCTTGTAAAGTAGCAAACCATTTGAATCGTTGATCTTGTATTTGTTCTTCCTCAAAAATCTTTTTAAAATGCTCACCATAACCTAATATATGATCTGCTCCACAATGTTCCATCGAATCTTTCAGTGATTCATGGATTACTTGTGCAGTACTTCCTAAGTCAGCAATCTGTCCAAGTACCAAAATACTTTTTCCTTGATAAAAGGTTCGAACTTCATCAAAATAATCGATAGCATTTTTCATCGCAGGCAAAGAAGCATTAGGGGTGTCGTCAATAAATGTGAAATTCGTTCCATTCAAGGAAGCATAATTCGTTTTATCGAGAATCTTAGACAATGGCTTAAATGTAGTAAATGCTGGCAGATACGATCGAATGTCGCCTTTTATTTTCCAGACTGTCAATAAAGCAGCAAAAGCATTAGAAATCATACCTGCAGAAGCAACTGACAAGTTCATCGAAAATTCTTGTCCTAAAAAAGAAAATAAAATTTCACAATACTCTCTTTCTTGTCTCGTTTCAATTAAGAAGACATCCTTTGTTTGATCATACAAAGAGTACGTGAGAATCTCTGCTGTTCTTTTTTTGGCTGCTGTCATTAGAATCGCTAGTTCTTCCTCACCAATATCTGTATTGATGATTGCAGTGCCATCTTGCTTCAGTCCTTCAAAAATTTTTGCCTTATGTCGTGCCACTCCGATAGTATCTTTTAATGAACTAAGGTGTGCTTCTCCAATTGAGGTTACAATCGCAATCTCTGGTTGCACTAAATTAGACATTGATCCAGTGTCATAAGAGTTCAACGCATTGACAGAGACTTCTAAGTTCAACATATCTGGCTCACTTACTAGCTTGCTTAGATATAGAGGAATCGCAAAACGAACATTGTGGTTCCCACGATTTTCTAACACTTTTTCATTTTGGAATAAATGTGAAATCATCATTCGTGTGGATGTTTTTCCTGCCGAACCAGTGATCGCTACAATTGGTTGTACAAAATTACTTCGGATTTTCTCTGAAATTTGTAGTAAAAATTCCCAACTATTTTTAACAATAAATTGAGGTGTTCTAACAGCTGGGTCATCAATGGGGATCTCAGTAATGATTAAACCAAACTCATTTTCCCTTCCTTTGATTTGCTCGTTCCCATCTCGCCAAGCCACTGTCTTTCGATTGATGTAACTTCTTCTTTCTGGTGTCAAACAAACAAATGCTGTGGTATTATAATTGGTTCTTTTGTTTAAATGTCCAGAAAAGTACTCAAAGTTGTCAATTATTTGATCAAGATGGTCGTACTTTTGTAAATACGCACCATCGATATCAGCCAATAATTCTTGGATCTTCCACATTCTTTTACACCTACTTTGTTCTAGATTCTCTCTACCATTTTCCTCGTCTTGGTCTTGCTTGATTCACATACCTTGTTGCTGTTTTTTCAATTCTCTGTGGAGAGTCATCTTGGTCTTCTTCCCAAGGATACAACCCCTCTTCATTTTTTGATACTGACTCCAATCATTTTCTAAAGTTTCTGATTGATGGTCTTTTTCTTTTTCAGCCGAAACCCTAAATAGGAAAGACCAATCAATGCTAAAGCAGCAAATCGAATATAACCAACCATTATCTTCACTCCTCTTCTCTTTTTAAAGGCATAAGTAATTGATCAAACCAGATAGAAAATGCTCTGCATCATCTATTCTCATACGGAAACGATCATGACGCGCAAAAAAACCATATTTGATCACTTGCGGTTGTTTGAAAAACTGTGCAAACTCTGGAAACATGACTCCTGTTGTGATTTCATGTAACACCCTTTTTTTCATTACCGTATTGATTCGTGCTTTCGTTTCAAAAAATTCGTTCTCTATCGGAAAAAGCTTATCTTTTAAAGGACTTCTTTCTAATTTGCTGATCATTTTTGAGGCTGCTACTAGTAACTCAAGCATGGTTGGATAAGCTGTATCTCGTTGATCGATAAAGTTGATGTTGACCATTGCATTCTTAATACCAAATTCATAGTAAGTATCTTTTTCTTGATATTTAAGCATCTCATTCGTTGCATAACTTAACCAGTGGTCATGGTATTTTTGATAATTATTTGCGACAAATTGTTCCATCAATCCTTCACAAATCTCAAAAATCTCAATTTGTTTTAAAATCGCATGTGCTCTTAAGAGGGAAAACAGAATTTCACCATCATAATAAATAATTCTAAAACGCTCTTTTGTCATTAATTCGGCATTCAACACATGGATCGTCTGATCATCTGGAGTGATAAATTTTTCTGAAACAGTCGTGATTAAACGACTAAGGGAACTATGAAAGATGGTCTCTTTAGTCACTTCTGAATATTTTGCTAAAGCCAAGATTGCTGTCGCCTGGGCTCCTAACTTATACTCTACTTCTTTATTCAAGTAATCTTTAATCAACAGCTGACCATTGACTTCAGAAGTAAGATTTTCCAATCCCCATAGTAATCCTTCTTTGACTCGTTGCATCAATTCCTGGTCGGATAAATATTCTGCCAATTCAGCTAATGCATACAAAGATGAAAAATGGCGAACCGAATTATACCCTTTTAGTAACTGATCATAGCAAGGATAATAGCCATAAATGAATTTACCAGTAGGAGTCAACTGTTTGGTTAAATAATTCGTTCCTTGTTCAATCACTAGTTCCGTAATCTCATCAAGATTTTCTGTAGTCACTTCTCTGACTTGATTGCCATTGCCATAATCTTTCAAAGGGAATACTTCACCATTTTCAAAATAGAAGGAGGCTGTTTCAAAAAAATAACACTTTGAACGCTCTAAGTAGCTCAAATCACTTTCTTCACGTCCATATTTACGCTTAACATAGCCACGGTAATTTTGGGAATCAATGTGTAACTCAGGATGATTTTTTCCAACTATATGTGCTTTACTTGGTTTAATGATTGCATTTGCTACTAATTCTTCTTTTAAAAAACTTCTTTTTCTGATTCCATCTATTCGCAAATTAAAATCGATGTAATTATTCCTTTTTATTTTGTTTAACCGTTCTTTGACTTGTTGAAAATCAACTTGCTCTTCTTTCGTCACTACATCCAACCTCAGATACGTTTCTGTCTCAAAATGATAGGTTCGATAAGCTGTTAGAAAATTATTCCAAATTGTTTTTAGATTGTTTCCGTAAAATTCATAAGTCTTACCACGCTTACTAAAATCTCCTACGGATACGATTAATAATTTTTTCTCCGTATGAATGACTACTTTTTCAAGTACTTCTTGGATGGTTGCTAAATCATTTTTATCTGTTTGAACTGGCATAGACTCACCCCTATCAAGAATAAAGAGGTTATAACTACATCCATTATGATTTTTAAATCTATTTCTATAGTTATAACCTCTCCGTTAATTATTAGTTATTCTTTTTATTTCTTTTCATTTTCCAAATACCCATTCCCGAAATCAACGATACTAAGCCACCTAACCAAGAAACAGATGAACTTACCGTATCAGAGGTTTTAGGATACATTTTTAGTGTTGAGCCGTCATGGTAATTCAATGGTTTTGTATGACTTGTCCCACCATAGTGCAAAGGTAATTGTGGTGGATTTGAACCTGATCCACCAGAAGTGTTGATCGGCACCATTCCTGGGTCGCCGTTCTGATCCGTATCTGTACCATTTCCTGCACTTCCCATGCCGGCATCCGCATCGGCGTCGGCATCGGCGTCGGCATCGGCATCAGCGTCGGCGTCGGCATCGGCGTCAGCATCGGCATCGGCGTCGGCATCGGCGTCGGCGTCAGCATCCGCATCAGCGTCGGCGTCAGCATCAGCGTCGGCATCTGCATCGGCATCAGCGTCGGCATCGGCATCAGCATCGGCGTCAGCATCGGCATCCGCATCMGCATCAGCATCAGCATCAGCATCAGCATCAGCATCAGCATCAGCATCAGCATCAGCATCAGCATCAGCATCAGCATCAGCATCAGCATCAGCATCAGCATCAGCATCAGCATCAGCATCAGCATCAGCATCAGCATCAGCATCAGCATCAGCATCAGCATCAGCATCAGCATCGACATCAGCATCAGCATCAGCATCAGCATCAGCATCAGCATCAGCATCAGCATCAGCATCAGCATCAGCATCAGCATCAGCATCAGCATCAGCATCAGCATCAGCATCAGCATCAGCATCAGCATCAGCATCAGCATCAGCATCAGCATCAGCATCAGCATCAGCATCAGCATCAGCATCAGCATCAGCATCAGCATCAGCATCAGCATCAGCATCAGCATCAGCATCAGCATCAGCATCAGCATCAGCATCAGCATCAGCATCAGCATCAGCATCAGCATCAGCATCAGCATCAGCATCAGCATCAGCATCAGCATCAGCATCAGCATCAGCATCAGCATCAGCATCAG